>NZ_JBEPKM010000021.1:0-104418 GCF_040544715.1 Methylobacterium sp. 1030
GGCAGCGCGTCCTTCACGCCGCGTGAGGCGGGCCGGAAACCGCCCGACAAACCAGACCGAGCGCCTCCCACCGTCAGCACCGAACCTGCGGAAGAGCCAGTTCCGGATGTCGCTTGATAGCCGGCGGGCTCACCGGGACGACGAGCGACGCAGCTGATGTCTCTGCTGCGCTCAAGCACCAGATCGGCCCCTGGCTACTCGCGGCTTCAGCCAACCTTGGTTATTCCTGGGCCGACAACAAACGACTGATCGACTTCGGTGGCGCTACTGCCACGGCGCGCAGCAAGTCCGGGATCCTCAGCGCGGGCGGTCGGCTGAGGGCGAGTTATCAAATCTTGTTCGGCGATTGGTATCTCAAGCCCTACGCGGATCTCGATCTTCTCTACAGTTTCAGCCCCGCCTATTCCGAGACCGGGGCACCGGGCTTCAACCTCGACATGCGGCCAGTCGCCAAAACGCTGGTGGCATTCAGCCCGATGATGGAGATCGGCGGCCGGATAGACCTCGACGTGGGGCGATGGGTCCGCACCTACGGCACCCTCGGCCTGTTCGCGACGGAATCGGCAATCCCCGATCGCCTCGGCGAGGTCGGTTGGGTTTCCAGATCAGTCTCGGCGGCGGCATCGAGGTGGCCGGCGAGTATCAGGGCTAGATCGGGGACCACTTCCTTTCACATGCCGGCACGGCCCGGATGCAGGTGCGGTTCTGAAGAGATCTGCTGCCAACCGCACCAAGGCCGACCGCGAGTGATCTGATGCGATGGGGCGTCCGCTTGCCACGGCATTCGCCCAGATGCGGACCATCGTCACACCGACAGACGCGGGCTTCCCGCTTTTGATCCATGCCCGCCGTTTGGAGTGCCTTTCCGGCTTCCGGAAAGAGGTCATGCATCGATCGTTCGGCAGATGCGACTGGAGCTGACGTTCGGAGGTTGCGGAAGCCTATCCCGGGGCCGGGCTCGATCGCCGCTTACGGCCGACCCTGCCCGCCCGAATGCGATCGAGGCAGAGCCCCACCTGAGCCAGGCCGCCTTGACACGGCACGCTCGCCCGGAGAACCCGTGTCGAATGGACGAGTCGACCGCTGCAAGCCTTCTCGAGGCGATTGGCAACCCGGTCCGCCTGCGAGCCCTGATCGAGCTCAGGCGTGCAGGGGATGCCGGCCTATCGGTGGGTGCGCTCCAGGAGCGGCTTGGAATCGATGCCAAGTCGACTCTGTCAAATCATCTGCGCCAGCTCGTGCATGCGGGACTGGTCACCCAGGAGAGACGCTCCACAGTGCTGCTGTGCCGCGCCCCGGCCGACCCGTTGGCGGGTCTCATCGACTTCCTGACCCGGGCTGCCCTCACCTCCGTCGATGAGCATACCGCATAGGTACACTCCATCGGCAGCGGAAACCGGGCTGGGTTCGAGCGGCCTCGTCCAGTCAGCAGTGCCCGCAACGCCGAAAGCCTACTGATCCGCCGGCGCCCGCAGACCCATCTCTTCCTCGACCGGGCTGCCATCGAGGGGCGGCAGCTTGACCCGCGCGATGGCTTTCCGGGCAGCGCGCATGGCCGGTCCTTCGCTGTAGACGTCCAGGGTGATGGAGCCGCGCGCGTGGCCGACGATCGCCGCGATCATGGGGCCGGGGACGCCCGCGCGCTCCATGCGGGTGATGAACCACCGCCGGAACGAGTGGAAATTCACCAGGGAACGGCGCTTGCCCGGCACCTGTTCGTCGACGCCCACGTTCCGGCGATAGAGGGTGAAGTGGTTCGAGGTCTTGAAGCTGCGTTCCCGCATCGAGCCGGTCTTCCGCACCGGGGGCCATTCCGGGAACAGGTCGTCCTCGGGAGCTTTGTCCATCCGCCGCCGGGCGACGACCAGCACAAGGTCAGGATGGATTGGCACGTAGCGGTCGCCCGGCTCGCTCTTCTGCGCCTTGAACTTGAAGCAGTTCCTGTCCGTATCCTGCACCTTGAGGTCCACGATCGCATCAAGGCGCGCGCCCGTGAGGGCGCCGATCAGCATCAGATCCTGCATGTGCGGCGAGGCTGGCCCGCGCAGCAGGTCTACGACCTCTTGGTCGGTGAACGCGCGCTCCTTTTTACCGGACTTCCTCTTCGGTCGGCGGATGACGATGCCGGCGAATGCGTTCTTCCCCGCCGCCGCGGGAAGACGCGGCGCCATCCACTGCCAGTAGGCCGCAAGCCGCCCGACGTACTTCTTGCACGTCACGTGGTCGAGGCCAGAGTTCGCCACGAGATGGTCGACGAATGCGTGCGCGACGCTGACGTCGATCGCTTCCAGAATGGGGGGAATCTCCTCGCGCTCGCACCAAGCCTTCAGCATCCTCAGGGCACGCGCGTCGTCCGCCAGCGTGCGTTCCTTGACGTCGAGGCCCTTCAAGTACTCCTCGTGCTTGAGGTCGAAGGGCGTGACGCGGCCATGGGCTACGGCGGAGAAGAGCATCGCCTTCGCCGTCTGCTCCGGAAGGGCCCGCTCGACATGCGTCGGTCCTTCCTCGGGATCTTCCGCCGGGATCCAGCGCGCATCCTTCCACCGGATCTCCGCGTGCCGCTCGTACACGACCCTGTCGAACTCGTCTCGATCCTCGGGGGTGCCGTCACGCTTCAAGTCGCGCGCGACCTTGGACAGCTCGACGGCGAGATTGAGATCGTCCTCCGACGGCTGGCCTACGCTCGCGAGCGCGGCGGCGATCCGGCGCTTGAACCGCTCCACGTGCGGCTTCTTGCGCGCGTTCGCCTGCCGCAGGCTATCCGTGTCCAGGTTGTGAACGAGCTTGGTGGCGCCGACAGCCCTGCGGACCGCGGCCGGCACGAACACCACGACGCGCCAGCTGGCGCCGTGGAACTCCAGGTACGCCTTTCGAGGATCGGCCGGACGCGGCATGCCATCTCCCGTCTTTGAGCGTTGGGGCGGATCGGGCGGCCGCAGACCCACAGAAGCACTTCATCCGCAAAGAACTGGTTCTATGCACCCGCGAGAGCCGAGGCGAACGGAAGGCCGCCAATAATTCCATTATTCGAGGATCTACAAATTATAAGCGCCCGGCGTGCTTTTGTCGAGCCCAGCGATTCGAGCTCATGCCCACCGATTCGTCTCGGCTAAACACGAACTGCCGGTGGATGCTCAAGCCGCGAGGGACGAACGCTGGCGAGTAGGCCTTGAGCTCCGTACGTTCCTTGCGCCTGCGGAAGCCAACCACGCCATGGCGATGCATCCGAAGTGAAGTCGCGTGGGAGCCTGTTTCGGAAGCGCCCAGGGGAGCCGCGCGCCCTTCGCGAGAAAGGCGTGGGACAAGGCGGCTCCCAAATCTCCCGTGGATCGGGTGATCGCGCCTCTGCATTCGTCCAGGCTGTAGCGGCCTACCATACCGATCCCGAGTCCGATGCCGCCAGGAAACCCGGCCGGCCCGAACCATTCGGCCGCGGCGGACCCAGAACCCCAATCATCCGATCGACCGAACCGCGCCGACCGCTGCCGAACGTCGAACCGAACTCGCGGGGTGCCGGATCCAAATCCACGGCGCGTCAACTTCACGTCGCGAACCCCAGGGGCGGCGAAAGGCTGCCCTCGATGCCTGATGAAAGCTCGGGCGACGATGCCAGAACGCCGGCCCATGACGAGGATGCATCGACTCTTTGCCACCTGACACGGCGAACTACGAAACGCCCCAAGCCCCGATCCGACGGTGCTATGGCTCCGATGGCCATTGTTGCCTTCGCCCCCGTAATCAACACCTTTCCGCCCGGCCAAAACTAGACCTCCGACCCATGATGCCGTATAGTTTCATCATTCCAAAAATATAGTACAAGCGCCCGCTTCTTCGCAGGCGGGTTCGGCGTCCCGCCTGCGGCCGGGCGATCGAGGAAGCGCTTCACCTGCTCGGGCCCGTCACGTCGGCTCGTCGAATAGCCCGGAAATGCCCCGCTACCCGGCAGCCGCATCCGGCGATCACTTCGCGCTCGGCGTCGGCGGTTCACCGGACGCCCCATCGTCGACCGGCTGCCGCATCGCGATTCGCCAAAAGCATGGGAGGCATCATGAACGCCCCTGTTCGCATCCGGAGGCCGATCGCGCCGTCCTTGGTGCACCACCGGCTCGTCAGGAGGGCGCTGTCCGACGCCGGAACGGGGGCGATGACCGCTCACCCCGGAACGGGGATCCGCCCGGGACGCCGTGCCTTCTGGATATTCTCTGACCTTCGCCTTGACGAGAATCCCGGATACGTCCTGCCCGAGGCGCCGGATTGCGATGCCATCCTGGTCGCCGGGAACATCGGGGCTGGCCTATGCGAGTCGCTCAGGCGGCTGGCGGCCGCGCTCGGCGGGCGGCAGGCCGGCCGCCCCGTGTTCGTCGTGCCCGGGAACGTCGAGTACCGCTCGGCGACGCCGCTGGTCCAAGCGCTGACCCGTGGGCGGGAACTCGCCGATAGGCTTGGCTTCCACCTCCTCTCCGACGCTGCCGCTCGTTTCGGGCCCCCGGAGGGTAACGGCACCGTCGTCATCGGCGCCACCTTCTGGACGGACTGGCGCCTGGGCGCGTCGCCGGAACTCCCCAGCGCGCGGGTCATGGCACGCACCGCAGGCGAGGATGGGAAGTCGATCCAGCTAAGGCGAGGACGGGCTCTGACGCCGCTCGACTCCCTCGCGATGCACGCGCGTTCGCGCGCCTTCATCGAGGACGCCCTGACCAGCGCGATGATCCAGTCGACAGGTTTCGCGGCCGGCGTGAACGCGTGCATAGACTGTGCACGCAAGGACGACGTCGCGGTGGTCCTAACCTGCCACGCGCCCAGCCCACGTTCGCTGCCCGACGATTGGGAGGGATGGTACGAAGACGGGTGGGTGGCTGCGTCACGGGCCTCGGAGGCCGAGGGCGCAATGGAGGCTTGGGGCGCCCCAAGGCTCTGGGTCCACGGCAACGTGCCACGCGCCGTTGATCGCCGGATCGGCCGGACGCGCGTCGTGGCGAACCCTCGGGTGGGCGAGCGCGGCTATGCCGGATTTGATCCGGCCCTCGTGGTCGAGGCCTGAACCGGCAGGGCGGTCCTGTCGCGGGCGCGCCGGAACAACGGCGTCGCCCGCCCTGCCATCACGCCACGCGAGCCCGGACCTCGGATCCTCGGAAGGCGCGCACCTGTGGATAAAAAGGGCGGCCGTCGCGTTCGGCAGGACGTGGCCGTCACGGAGCTTCGATGGCCAGCCGCTGGAACGACCGGTCGCAAACCTTCGATTCCGACCGATCGAGAGAGCCGATCCCCAGCCTTACGGTCACGCCATCTCGATGTCTCGCAGTGGTGCGGCCTCGGCGAATGCGGATATCAATCGATCTCGCCATGTGTCATTATAAAAATCCCCGGCTGTCGCTCAATAGCTCTGTGCGGTCCAAATCCACGACTAATCAATCTCTTTGAGTTGGGATTCCGCCAGGCGTCATAATATTCGGTCACTCAACGTCAACGATACGATCCCTGCTATTCTTGTTAGGGTTTCGGTAACCTTCCCGGCATGCCTACGGGCCGCCACGTGATGACCGGAGGGTTGGCATCGGCTATAGTTCGATTATTGCGGAACAACAGAACGAAAGGAAGAACAAGGATGGCCAGGATCGCTTACTTTTCCGACGATGAGGCCGGAACGCACTGCGCGCGGCTGACCTGCCTCGGCCTCTCCCAGCTGGACGGGAGCACGATCCTCGCTCTGCAGGAGCCGGTGCCGGTGGCCGGGCACGCGACGCCTCCCGAGGGCGTGTCAGTGGTCACCCTCGAGGACCGCGCCAACGCGTTCGATCTCGAGCGACTGCTTCTCGACGCCGAGCGGCGCGGAGCCGACGTCGTGGCGGCGCTGCCGCTCGCCTACGCGAGGGACAGGGTGGTCCGTCACCAGTTCGAGGCAGCCATCGCCGTGGGACGCGAGCCCGTCTCCGCCACGCGTGCCCTCCGTGCGGCGCAGTACGTCGCGACCGATCCCTGCGGGGCGCGCGGGAGGGCCTACGACCCAGTGCCGGTCTGGTTCCTCGCCGGGACGGATCAGTCGGTCCTCGCGACGAAGGCGAGGCTCTCTCCTGCGTGCGGGCCGCGCCTGCCTTTCGCGGCGCGCTCGCTGCCGATGGCGCTCCCCCGCATGTCGCCGCGCTCGCTGGACGACATGCGCGCCTGGCGGGGGGATGACGCCGTCCTCGGCACGGCGACGTTGCTCGCCGCGCTGGCCCTCGCGATCGCATCGGATCCGACGGCCGCGGCGATCGATGCCGCCGCCATCGCCGCCATGATGGCCTCCAGGCAGCTGCCGGCGGAGCGCCGGCTGGCCGATCGTCTGGTTGGCCTCGCCGAGGCCTACGGGCGCCTGGCGGCTGACGACGGCCCGGGGCGCCCGGAAAGCCCGGGCAGGCAGGCCGCGCGGTCCCGGGACCGGCGGCGCCTCACCCCGCGCCCGCCGGTCTCGGCCGATGCCCGCGAGGCGCGCTGGGCACGGCCGCCCCGAGCGGGCTGCGCCTGAGCGGCCGGCGACCGGAAGGACCCCGAAACTGACGAGGAGGATGGGATGGTTGCCAACGGATCGAGTGCGCCGCGCGCCACCGGCATCGCGCGTGGCGTGCCTACGGGCAGGGGATCGGGGCGGCCCGTGGACCGGGGGCGCCGCCGCACGGTGGTCGGACGCCCTGGGCCGCGGGCGCGGCCGGTGCCGGTCGTCCGGCCCGCCGTCGCCGCGCCGGACGCCGAGGACATGCGTGGCTACGAAGAAACCGACGACGGGATCGACCCCGCGTTCGACGAGTGCAGCGACATCGCCGGCCACATTGATGGCTTGGCCGCGCGCGTGAGGCGCGGGCTGTGCCGCTGGGACGATGACGATCCCTGGACGGAGGCCGACTGAGCGGCCCGTCGACAGCGTCCCGCGCCGCCAGGGCGCGGGCGGAACGACTGCCACGCCCCGAAGGAGTCGCCCATGCAGACCTGCCTCGCCTTCCCGCCCGTCACCGCTCCAACGACGCGTGACGCATCGGCCCGCCGCGCGTCGCGGGGGGCCGCCCCGGCCGGGCCGAGCCGCGGGACCGCGGGCGACGCGGTCCCCGGCTCCGTCCTGGCCCTCGACATCGAGACCGTGCCCGACGCGCGCCTGATGCCGGCCGACTGGCCCGAGGACCGTTTCCCGAAAAACGCCTGGCACAGGATCGTCGCGATCTCCTTCGTCACCGCCGACATCCTGCCCGGCCTCGACGGCCGCGAGTCCTACGCGGTGAGCGACTGCCGGAGCGGTGGCGAGCCGGGCTGGGACGAGGCGCGCCTGCTGGCGGCATTCTGGAGGTTCTTCGACGCGGGCCGGTACCGGGTCGTGACGTGGAACGGCCGCGCCTTCGACATGCCGACGATCCTCGCGCGGTCGATGATGCACGGCATCGACGCGGCCGCCTGGTTCCGCCGGGGAACCAAGTGGGAAGGCTACGGGCACCGCTTCGCCGCCGATTGGCACACGGATCTGATGGACGCCATGTCGGGGCACGGCGCGTCCTCGCGCATGACCTTGGAAGAGGCCGCCGTCACGCTCGGCTTGCCGGGGAAGCTGGGCGAGCATGGGTCGCACGTCGCGGGGTTGGTCTCCGCCGGGGAGATCGACAGGGTCCGGGCGTACTGCGAGACGGACTGCATCAATCTCTTCGCCCTGTACCTGCGCTGGGCTCACCTGACCGGGCGGACGGACGTCGACGCACACGACCGGGCGATTCTCGGCCTGACGGATTTCCTCGACCTCCGGCGCGGGACGCGGCCGCACCTCGGGCGCTTCCTCGATGCCTGGCGACTCTCCGCGGACGGGGCCGTTACGATCGGCGCGAGGCGGGCCGCGGCCGGTCCGCCGGCGGTCGTTCACGGAACCTCGCCGATGACGCGCCAGCCGACCCCGGGCGAGGTTTCCGGCTAGGCGATCGATCCCGTTCCGTCGCCGCCCGTCCGCGATCCCGCCCAGGCGGGCGTCCCGTTGTGCCGCCCCGGCAGGCGGCCGTTCGCTGGCGGCAGGTTCAGGGTCCGGGGCCCACCACGCTTTCCGGTGGTCACAGCGAGGTCCGATGCGCGCCGATCCACGTGATTTCCGACGAAAAGGGCCGCGGCGCCGACGGAGCCGGCGCCGCGAACCGCTGCACCTATGGCGGAGCGCGGGACTCGGCGCGGTCGACCGGCGGGAGGCCGACCGGCTCGCCGAGTGCCTGACGCACGTCGAACTTCTCGGCGAGCCGCGCTGGCGCGCCGCGCGAAGCTGGGATGCCGCCGAAGCCGCCGGCGTCGCCCTGCGCCACCTCCGCCGGCATGGGGCCGCTGGTGCCGGGGCGGACGTCGCGATGAGCGCGGTCCTGCTCCACGCCCTCCGGGGCTGCGAAGCCTCCCGCGCCGTCGTCGCCCATGCCCAACGCCGGCTGTCGTCCAGCGGCCGATGAACCGCCCCGGCCCCCAGACCGATGAAGGAGCCCGAGATGAAGAACGTTGCCCCTACGGATGACGGCCAGGCCCGGATCCTCATGCGTCGCGTCCTGGACTACGCGGCTCGGAGGGCGGGCCGCGAACGGGCGGACCCCGACGACACGGACGACGCGGTGCCACCTCCCCCACCCCGTCCCGACCTCCTGGGGGCGGCCTTCCTGCTCGGCCGCGCCGCGACGGCGGCTGGCGTCGACCTCACCGAACCCTCGTCCCGAACCGGCGCGTACGTGGTCCGGGTGCCCTCGGCGTCCTGGGTGGCGCCGGTGTCAAACGCGTTCGGGATCTGTGTCTTCGGGTCGGCCGATGCAGGGCAGGATGGCGATGCGGGCCGCTCGTCGCGGTGGGTGGTCCCCGGATCCGGGCCGGTGGTGTTCCTGCGCGACGGCACCGGCAAGGACCATCGCCCGGATGCGGGCAACGACGCCGTGGGCGAGGCCGTGCACGTGGGGCGGCCCGTCGTCGGCTTCTCGCCGGATCCGGACCGGTCGTTGCCGGCGGACCTGCTGCGTGTCTGCGACGCGCGCCTCGAGGTGGGCACGCTCGATTCGGTCGCCATCTCGCGGGTGGTAGCCTGCGTGGCCGGTCCGGGGCTGCGGGCTCGCCTCGACGGAAACCTGACCAGGTTGTGCGACCTTTCCGACCTGCGGCTGGCCGTCGCCGCCCGGCGCGGACCGGACGGGTCGATGGCGGCCCTGCGGCGCCTGCTCCGGGCGAAAGTCCCCGCCCGGCCCGGACCGCGCCTGGAGGACCTCAGCGGCTACGACAAGGCCAAGGATTGGGGCCTGGCGCTGGTCGACGACCTGCGCCGGTGGCGGGCGGGGGAGATCGGGTTCTCGGAGTGCGAGAGTTCGATCCTGCTCTCTGGGCCTCCCGGCTGCGGCAAAACGCAGTTCGCGGCCGCGCTCGCCCGCAGCGCCGATCTGCCCTTTCTGGCGGGCTCGCTCGGCCAATGGCAGGCCGCCCGTGACGGCCACCTCGGCCATACGCTCGGCGCGATGCGCGCGTTCTTCGACAGGGCGCGGCGCGGCCCCTACGTGGTGTTGATCGACGAGATCGACTCATTCGGAGACAGGAATAATTCATCTCACGACCATCGCGGCTTCGGCACGCAGGTCGTCAACGCCCTCCTCGAGATCCTGGACGGGGCGGCAGGGCGCGAGGGCATCGTCGTGGTCGCCGCCACGAACAACCCGGAGGCCGTCGACCCGGCCATCCGCCGTTCGGGGCGGCTCGACCGCCACGTCCGGATCGGCCGCCCGGGCATGGACGCGCTGCGGGGCATCCTGCGCACGTGTCTGGGAAGGACCCTGGCCCAGGCAGACCTGACGCCGGCGGCGGCCGAGGCCGCCGGGATGACCGGCGCGGATGTCGCCGCGGCGGTGAGGCGGGCGGCGGGGACCGCCCGCCGGTCCGGGCGGAGGATGGCCATGGCAGACCTGCTGGCGGCCCTCGCCGGCGAGCGCGCCCGCATGCCGACGCAAGTTCGGCTGCGGGCTGCCATCCACGAGGCAGGGCACGGGCTGGCGGTGCTCAGGCTGCGCAACGCCGGGCGGGTGGAACTGTCGCTTCAGGCGGGTGGCGGGATCACGGAGGCGTTCGACGATCCTGACCTGCTCGACCAGACCGAGAGTTCGATCGAGCGCTTCCTGACGGTCCTCCTCGCCGGCCGTGCCGCCGAGGAGGAGGCGCTCGGCGAGGTGTCCGCGGGTGCCGTCTCGGATCTGGCGACCGCCACGCGGGTCGCCGGCCTGATGGAGGCCCGCTGGGGTTTCTCCCGCAAGCATCCCCTGGTGAGCGTGGGGACCGACGCCATCGCCGACGTGGCGCGCATGCCCTGGCTTGCCGGGCCGATACAGGAACGCCTGCAGGCGGCCTACGACCGTGCGCGGAGCCTGATGCGCGACGAGTACGATGCGCTCGGACGGCTCGCCGAGGCCCTGTTCCTGTCGGGCTTCCTCGACGATGCGCAGGTGCGGCGATTCGTCGACGGGCCCGGCCCACGGGAGGGATCTGTGCCCGAGGCCGCGGAGGGACGCGCGAGGCCTTGAGGCGACTTCCCCGGCGCACTCTCGCTGGCGGCATCCGGCGGCGGTCCGTCCCGGGCGTCCCATCGTTGTCGGCCAGGGCCGGACGCGGGGATGGACGGGGCCGCGCACATCCCCGCATCGCGGCTCGACGGCCCTGCCGGTGTGCGGTCGTGGGTGGCCGGCGGCCGCGCCGGGCTCATGGGACAATCCGTGGTTGCCAAGCCGTCCCCCGGCACATCGCCGGCTTCAACGTCCGCAGCCCCGGCCTCGCGACGACGGCGTACCTGGCCGACGCCGTTGGGCGGCGGCCGAACCGCGCCAATCCACGATCGGGCGATGTCGTCGTGTTTTGCCCAAGCGGGGTCCGGGTCGGGTGTTCGGCGCGCGCCGCTCGCACGCCGGCCCGGCGGCAACCGCTAGCCCGTCGGCGCAGCGGTCAGACCGGACCGAGGCATGGCTTGGGGTGAACCAGAGACGTCCAGCATGCAAATCGTCGGTCAATAAAGGCCTGGACCTTCACCGTAAAATGATCAACGATGAGAAGGCCTGATCGGAACGCGGAGACAAAACCGCTTCCGGTCTCAACTGGTTACCGTTGAGATTAAACCTCCTTCGGATCCCGTTTCATTCCATCCGCCTCCAGGTTCGACCGCGGCTGCGGACGCAGTCGACGCGGAGGATCCCGCGAGGTCCTAATCAAGATCGTGTCATGAAGGACCGAATCCCGCGGAATGCCCGCTCCGCAGCCGACCGGAGTCGGGTGGCGGGCCTCGGGCGCCTTCGGCATGACGTCGCGGCGGCGCAGGCGGGCTGTCGCGACGAACCTAGGGCTGACCCGGGACCGGCTTCCCGGCGAACAACGAATCGCTAATCTCGAACGTACGGAGATGGAAGGAACAGCACGTCATGAACGTCGAAGCACGCCTCAAAATGCTTGAAGACAAGCTTGCCATCCTGGAGGCCACCGTCGACGGCAGCGAGGAACAGACGCGTGAGGCAACCGTGTACGTTGTCGGGATCGTCACGCGTTTCCTTCACGAAAAGGGACTGATCGACGAAGGCGCGCTGATGAACTACGTAGAGTCCTTCGAAGGCGCTTCGTCGGATCGCGAGGATTACATGGGGCAGATGGCCGGCCGGCTCGCCGCGATGATCGATTTCCACGAGCGTTATCCGGGGGATTTTGACCTACCCGGGGGCGGCACGGCGCATGGGTGAGAGTCGAGGGACGGTCGCGGCACGATCCGGCCAGGCGGCGGTTGCCGGAAGACCGTTCATCCCAGGCCTGTCGGGCTCGCGCCCTCGCTCTCGCCGTGCTCGACGTTTCCGGCGGCGGTCACGCCTCGAACGCGAGCCGGGCGCACTGCCCCACCGATTTGCAACCGTTTCGTGAGACCACCCGGGATGGAAGCCCGGCACGGGGCTGCCGCCCGGGTCGGCACGGAGATGAGCATGCACGGGGATCTGAAATTCGGGCTCGAGCTCCTCGGAAAGACGGTGGCCCGCGCCGCGACCGGGATCGCGGCGACGAACGACGGCGGACGGGCGGTGAGGAAGCGCATCGTGCGTGCGCTCGAGGCCCTTGAGGCCCAGGGCTTGGCCTCCATCGTGAGGACCGCCGACGGGGCCGTCGCCGGGGCCGAGCTGACCACGGCGGGCCTCGCGCGCGGGCGGGCGATCGCCGCCCGCTCGGCGCCGCCCGAGAGGCTACCGGGCGACGTGATGGATGTTGCGATCGTCCGGGGGCGGGACGACCCTGGGACGTGATGGCGGCAACCGGCTGGCCATTTGCATCCCCAGGGCTGCAAAACAGGACGGCCTAGGCCGCATGCCTACTCATTCGAGCGAGACTCGATCCTTGGGGCGTGCTCCTGCGCGTTCTGTCGGCTCCGGGGCTCGAGCGCGTCCCTGTGAAAGGCGCGCGGGAGTTCGGCGTGATCACCGGGGGCGCGAGGGCGGCTGACCGATCTTGGACGCAAGCTATGCCGATCATCCGGACAAGCGTCGGTAGGCGTGCGCGTACGGCGGGATGCGGGTCCGAATGGCCGAACGGATTCAGGGCTGCAGAGGCCGGCTCCCGATGCGGGCGTGGATCGGAACGGCCGAATGCGTTCCGCAGCTGACGGTGCGAGAACGGTGTGTTCGTCACCGCCGGGATTCAGAGTGGCGGCTTGATGAGGTCGAGTTGCGACCTGTGGCACCATGCGCCTGAGGGCTTCTATCCGCGCCATATCGAGGCCGCGTTCGACGCAATCGAGAACCCGAGCGCTCGCGCGAGGAGAGCGCGAGGAGCCGGCGCTAAGCCTCAGCATGGCCGATCACGCTGGCGACGAAACAGGAAGTTGGATGGCCCCCCACGTCGACCTCCAGCTCTGTCTCGATCAAACCTACGTCGACCAAGTTCTCCCGATCCGGCTGCCGCGAATGCCGCCGATCGTAAAGAATCTGCGCGCTAGCATTGAGAGTATCCGCCGTAGGTGAAGTTGTGGAGCTGATCTCCCTGCGGATCGAGGTTGTGCTGCTTAAGGAAGTCCGCGATATAAGTCCGCGACGCATCGGTACCGACGACGAAAAGCTCATCGCGGCCCTGGCAGCCTTGGATGAAATCGGCCGCGACCCCGGCATCGATGATCTTTTTCGCAAGCAGAAGTATCGCGGGCAGGCTACGAACGTTCTTGTCGTTGACCATCTGTACATCTCCCTATGGCAAAAGCAAGTTCAGTATCGAAGCTCCTGTCGGCGAGGACAAGCTATTCGAAATCTTTTGAAGATCAAGCTGAGATCTATTGGCCGACGCGATGGTGAGGGCGGCGTGAACCTCGTTCCTGGACTGCTCCTGCAGCTTCTTCAGCGGCTTGTCGACCTTCTCCGGCATCGCTAGAGCGAGGGTGACGCGATGTATGTCAGTCCGCGTGTTGTCGAATTTCGCGGTCGCTCCGGTCAATGCGAGCACACGTCCGAGCGGCGTGAACGTCGATCCCGGTGATATACTTCCATTGTAGCTGGTCGTGAACTGCATATCGTCAGTCAGGGATGGGGTTTTGGGAGCTCCCGCCTTGGATGATTTGCTGAGGTCTCCGGATTGATTAAGGCTAAGAAACGTCGAGACGGTGTCTGCGATGCGCGTCTGTCCGGTGATGGGGTAGTTATAGTTCGGTTGGTCAGTGTAGTACATTGTGCAGTATTGCTTATCGTATCCTTTTTCACCCGGACGCAATTCGTCATCAAGGCCAAGAAGCAGCCCCTCGAACGTATCCTCGATCGTGAACGTGCGTGTATTCTGGCGCTTGTGGTCGCTTCCGACATTGAACCCGATGACCTGCGTCCCCCGCGTGATCGGACGCGTCAAGGTGGCGCCACCGGTAAAATTCTGATCCTCGGTCATGTCGAGGCTGAAATCGTATCCGATACTTGCTGCAGCGTATCGCAGCAGGACTTCCTTCAGAATCGGATTTCTTACGGTTTTGATCAGGTCCGCCCATCTCGTCGTACGGTTCTCCAGCTCGCCAATGAGATGCGCATCCTCGTCTCGGCGACTGAGCGCGTATTCGACAGAGTGCTTAAGCGCATTCCGGACTTCACAGCGAACCTGCGCGACAATCCAATAGGTATTAAGCGGCGTAACATCCTGAGGTAGTGGCTGTATGGCACAGCCACCGCTCATTATACTCAACAAAGCCACCGAAAATGGCCCGAGACGAGACATGGATAGGCGCCCGACTGAATTCGGTCGAGCGAAACTAATAGGCCATCAGGCCCGGTCACAAGAACCTTAACGATATGTAGACGACGGAACTGTGGAGTGTGGTCTGGAAGCCACACGCAGCAGTTGCGTTCCCGCTCCAACTTGGAAACTCCCCGCCGGTCCACGGGAGAGCCCATCCCTCGCCAAGGGCCTTCTCCTTCTAAGGTTCCTGATCCAGTTCAACTCCGTCCTTCAGCCAAGCTGCTGCGACCTTCGCCTTGAACGTGGTGATGCTGCGCACCGTCTCGTGCAGGCATCGGGCGCGCGGGATCGGTTTCATCGGACACGGAGTCTTCTTTGCGTCTGGCTATCCTGTGGCCGATGGGTTCGGAAGGATGATCCGGAACGTCTCCACCAATCCCGGTTCGCCTGAGCGGTTCGCCAAGTTCGCCGAGAGCGCGGTTTGCACGGGCGAAATATCCTGGAAGCCGCGCGGTTCGCGGGTGTTCTGGAGGTCGATGCCCTTCGTCGCATTCAGTCAGTCGAACCCTCCGACGATGTCAACTCTGAGCCCATGCCCGCACCGGAGTGGCACTCCAATCGTTCCGGAAGGTGAGCTTTCCGGTTTCCCGGTCACGGATCTGGCTGGCAATCGCCCCCCCCCCGAGCCGCTCGTGTCGCCACTTGCGCCGTGCTGACATCCTGGTCATCACACGGTTGTTGGCGCCCTCGGCACGGGGCGAATAGATGTCGCCATTCTATTATTGTTGTATGCATTAGACAATGCTAGCTTCGACACTATAAAATCATGCCAATTATTGGCTTGAGCCACATTGGTTTCGTCGAGGCTCGCGGCAGTGATTGTCGAGGCCATAAGGGCGACGCGCCGACCTTGCGCGAAATACTCGTACGAATGTGCGTTGCTCGCCCGGTCAATGAATTCGCGCGGCGACAGCAATCCATCGGTTTGCGGGCCGAGATCACGGATCTCGGGCGCGTCACTACCCAGCCAAAGCTGCTGGAAGCACTTCAGCGAGGCCGGGTCTTGCCAACTAAGATAACATCCCTTCAGGACCTGGCGAGGCTCATTAATAGCGCCTGTAAATGAGTAGCGAACGCCGGGGGTTTTGATGGGATCAAAATAATTAGGTGTGTAAAAATCCGATACCATCAGATTATTTACGGTATAGCCGCAGTTCGACGCCTGGCAGGGATCGCAGGCTTCGATCAGGAAGTTCACCCGCCCCTGGTTCGGGTCCGGCGAGTCACCGGGGATGAAGCGACTCCCGAACGGATCCACGAGCATCTCGACCATCTCGTGGCTGCAGATCAGCGACAACGTGTTGATGTCGGGCGTCGCATAGACCATAGCCATCGGCTGTCCGTTCTGGGTTCGGTGAAACCCGGCAGAATTGCCATCCAAGTGATCGCTGATGATGATCGGCCAACTCCCTACTGGAACGTCTTCAAGCCTTTCGAAGGGATCCACCGTCGCTGAGACATCCCATATACCCGCGAGATCACGCGTCGCTTGTTTCTGAAGCGCGGCCAAGACCTGCATGACAATCCTCGGCGGGACAGCTGGGGATGTTGAAACCAGCGCAACCTGTTTGATCAACGCGGCCATGCATATCCTCGATCGTGATTTGGCCCGCGGCTCAGGCCGGAAGATTTCCTGAGCACTGATCGAGCCTGCCCGGAACATAGCTTACGCAAATACATGCTCTCGTCAACTTTGTATTTTTTGGCATCCACGCCCGATTGGCGCTCTTCACTCGGCACGTTTCGGAATGGCTATTGAAGGTCGCGACACCGATAATGTCTACGATCGTAGCGGGCAATGTATTTGCGGGCGCTACGGAGTAGAATGAATCGAGTTGCATGCGTCGGGACTATACCGTCGGCGCCGGCTGCTGCGGCCTGTCGCATCTGGGAGAGGAGGCTCACGGCGTTTGACCGTCGCGTCTCACCGAGACCGCGCCGTCACCGACCGGTACTCACCACGACCGGGAGCCCGGCCGGAACCTGATCGCACTTCCCGCAATGAAAGCTTCGAGCCACGACCAGAACCTCTTCCGCCCCTTGAGCCTGCAGCTGATCCCAGGTCCGCCACGTCATGGTCCGGCATGACGTGCAGCTTGGGATGCGCAGGCCACGGTATCCTTCAACCGTCCAGTCGCTCACCGTCCTCATGCGGACTGAGGTCACCATCGCAAACCATCTCCTGCAGGGCTGCGCCTGGGAAGATCCGGGCGACGGGCTGCAAGAGAGGTGCCTGGCGCTTCGACACCGGCCTCAGTCCTCTCCGCCTCGAGCGCACCGGGGCGAGATCACGGAGCTCCATCGCGCCCGGTTCCCGGACCGACGCCTCGGTCCTTTCAGGAACGGCCCGTGCAGGCAGGCGTTCGCGGCGTCTTCCGTGCAGGCGCCGCACGAGCCATCCCGGCCATCCCGTCGGTCGACGTCGATGGACGCGGCCGTCGACGTCGATTGCATCGGGATCGGATCGTCGTGCCCGACAGGATACGTTCGTACCGGACAGGGCGGCCGCTCGCCGCCGAGCGATGGTCCCATCGCGCTATTAACCACGGTTTGCGTTGGTCGATGTGGGCGGAAAAATATGGACCAGAATCGGATTATTCTTGGATAAGCCCGGCATTATCTCGACTTTTTGACGAGGTATCTCTATAATTCTGCCTCCCAACATTTTCGGACATGCATCGCGGTTCGGCCGCCGATGCGTCGCGCGTCGGGAGTTCCAGACATGGTCATCGGTTTCGCCGGCGCCACCGGGCGCACGGACGCGTCTCATGCTGCGCTCCTGGCAGCGCGCACGATCGCGATGGTCGAAGGGCGGGCAACCCTGCTCCTCGACGACCCAGCCGCAGCGCCGGCCGGGGACGAGACGCTGGACGTGATGGCCGTCCGCCCGACAGGGCGCGGCATCGGGCCGGCCTTGCGCTCGGCCATCGAGGCCAGTCGCGGCGAGGGCCGATCCGTGGTCTTGGACCTCGCGCCGGGCTTGCTCGGACGGACAGGGGTCCGGGCCTTCCTCGACGTGTCGGTCGCAGTCGTCGGCCCGCACGAGGCGGACGAGCGTCGCGCCGCGGGCATGGTCCGCGACCGCGGCGCTGATCCGGCACCGTGGTATCTCGGCTGCCGCCGCGCGGGCGGCGCGCCGGCGGCAGCCCGCTTCGCCTCCGCCATGGCCGAGCTCGCCCCGAACGCACGCGTGCTCCCGTTCGCCCTTCCGCCCATGGGGCGGGGCGAGGCAGCGGCGCTCGGAGGATCCGCCCCCCGGGGCCGGACGCTGCGCTCCGGGCTCCTGCTCCTCGCGGCGCTCCGCGAGGCCATGGCCTCGCCGGTGCCGGCGCGCTTCGTGCCGCTTGAGGCCGCGGCCCTCGACGAGCAGGAACGGATCGCGGTCGCCGCCGACGTCCGGTCCCTCCCGGACCGGCTGCGCGATCTCGCCGACGACATCGAGGCCGTCGAGGCGGGGTTCGGACCGACCCAGGCGGATCTCGTCGGCGCCCCGGTGCTCGATGGCTGGTCGTACGACGCCGTCGCCTCGCCGATCCTCAAGGGGCGGGTGAGCGGGCACCCCTGCATCGCGGAGGGCCACAGGGCGCGCACGAGCGAGGTATTCCTCACCGACCGTGCGACGTGGGCGCGAACGCTGTCCCGTTGGTACGTGCTGCGGGCGCCCGAAGGGGCGCCCACGGACGGCCTGCATTAACCCGTCCACGCCGCCCCCGTCCGAAATCCCACCCGTTCCCGCCTTGACCGGCGTCGGCGCGCCGCCGGCGGCAGGAGACGTGCGCATGCGCCTTTGGATTCTTTCGGACCTCCATCGCGACGTCGGCCCGCCGTGGGATCCGCCGGAGATCCCCGCCGCCGACATCGCCGTGGTCGCGGGGGATGTCTGCGAGGGCGTCGAGGCATCGCTCGCGTGGCTCGCTCGAACGATCCGCCCGCACATGAGGGTGGTGTTCGTCTGCGGCAACCACGAGTTCTATCGCGGCTGCCTGCCCGACGAACTGGCGCGCGGACGGGCCGCCGCCGCCCGGCTCGGCGTCGATTTCCTGTAGGACGAGGTCACTTGGATCGGCGACGTCGTTTTTGCCGGTTGCACACTGTGGACCGATTACGCGATCGACGGCGAGGACGAGGTCGAGGCGGCGATGGACGATGCCCGGCGCATGATGAGCGACCATCGGCTGATCGACCGGACGCGCCGTCCGAGGCCCCTGCCCTTCCGCCCCGAGGACGCGGCCGCGATCCATCGCACGAGTCGCGCCCGGCTCGAGGCGCTCGACGGCCGACGAGCCTGGACGGACGCCCGGGCGCGGGTCGTCGTCACCAACCACGCCCCGACGGCCTCCTCGCTCGACCCGGCCTTCACCGGCAAGCCGCTCAACCCGGCCTTCGCCTCGCGCCTCGACGGGCTCGTCGCGTCGCTTGCGGCCGAGCTATGGGTGCACGGGCACGTCCACGCGAGCCGGGACCATCGCGTGGGGCCGACCCGGATCGTCTGCAACCCGAAGGGTTACGGGGGCGAGAACCCGTCCTTCGAGCCCGGGCTCGTCATCGACGTCGGCGCGACGGCCTGAGCGGCGCCACGCCGCGATCACCACCGCCTTTCGTAGGACTCGACGACGAGCTCGCGCTTGGCCTCGGGGTCCGCATCCGAGGCGTCGTCCTCAACAGGAGCCGGCATCACGTCGAGCGCCCGGTCGAGGCAGAGCTGCGCCAGGACGATGCGGCTGCGATTGACCTTCTCCCACCGCAGATTGTGGCGCCGCTTGCTCGCGGCTTTCAGCAGGCGCTGCGAGAACGACATCAGCTCGGTCGGTCGCCGGGCTCGATCCCGTCCGCGAACGGCCCCCATCGGTCGGCGGGAGCGATCATCGGCGCCTCGGATGCTTGGAGTGCGGCTCGTCGTGCGGAGCTCGGGAGCTCGACAGCGTTCGGATCGAATGCGCGGCTTGAGCCATCGACGCATCACGGCTGCTGACCTTGGCGCTTGGCCGGATCGGATGAGCGTGATCAGGTCGCTTCGTCAGCCCGAGGAGGGATCATGCGCTTCGACACCTACGGCCCGTTTCAGGTCGCGACGGTCGACAGACAAGTAAAGGCCAGCCAGCCGGAGTTCTGGTCAGCGGTCGATTGGGAAGCGATGCGCTGGAAGTACAAGTCCGGCGAGCTGAACGAGCAATCGGCTGCTACGCCCTCGTAATGTACAATCGTGTCTATCGTCCCTGGTACGTGGGTCAAACACGCGCCCAGGCTGGCTTCCGCGGCGAGGTATTCCAGCCGCACAAGCTCGGCATCTACAACGAGTACACGACGGAGCGGCGAGGGACGCCGTACATGTTCCTGTTCCCGCTACTCACTGACAGCGGAGCATTCAGCAAGGCGCGCGCTTCTTCCGGCGACGCCATCGATTGGCTGGAGCGGACGCTGATCGGCATGGCCTTCGCCAAGAATCCGCTGCTGCGCAACGTCTCGCACACCCGGCATCTGCGCAGCGTCACGGTGTCCGGGATCATCGGCCCGCGCGATTCGGGACGACCGAACAGCTACACGGTCGAGGCGCGGCAAGCGTTCCTGGCGACGCCGAGGCCGCCGAAGGCGAAGGTAGCCGCAACCAACGACACGTGAGCGTCCGCCACGTCTACAGAGACCGCGCATGCTCACCGATCTTCAGTCGGACGCGCCTTCGCCGACCTCGATGAAGCTCCGCTTGTTTCGCTTCCCCGATCCCAACCTCCAGGCCGAGCTGGACCTGTCGTGGGTGACGGTCGTCCGCACGGCGAACGCCCATGCCGGCCTGCCGGCCCCCCTGCTGGACCGGATGCGCCTGATCCGGTTACACCTGCGTTTTCCGGCTCGAAGGCCGCGAGCTGGCGGCCGAGCTGTGAGGCACCATGGTCCAGCGGCCATTCTCGTTCCGGACCGCCCTGCCAGATCGCTTCAATCCCACCTTGCCTTCCGCCGCCGCCCAACCCGGCAAGCCGGCCGCCGCCAAGACATCGTTGACCTCCCCGCCCGTCAGTCCATCGAGGCCCGCCGCGCGTAGGGCAGCCAGCATGGCCTGCTCCGCCTGCACCCGTAGGCTGGCCTCACCCGGGGAGCGTGGGCGCTTCCGCAGGCTTTCCTCCGGCGGTGCGTTGAGCTGATCCTCTTGGTCCACGGCGCCGTTCGGAAGGTGCCTCGGCTCAGGCATCGCGGCCGCCTTGTCCGGTTTCGCGGCACGCGTACCGCGGGTCCTTGCCGGAACCCGGCGTTCCGAGGAGACTGGCTTCGTCTCGTCGTGTCGGGGAGAAGTGGCATCGATGCGGCGCGCGATCGCCGAGACCGCTTCCTCGAGCTTTATCATCCTCCGTATCAGTTCGCCGCGTTCGGCGTCGGCGGTCGCCAGGCGCTCC
Organism: Methylobacterium sp. 1030; assembly: GCF_040544715.1. Classification (NCBI taxonomy): domain Bacteria; kingdom Pseudomonadati; phylum Pseudomonadota; class Alphaproteobacteria; order Hyphomicrobiales; family Methylobacteriaceae; genus Methylobacterium; species Methylobacterium sp. 1030. The sequence continues at coordinate 20,622 of NZ_JBEPKM010000021.1, forward strand.
AGCATGGCGTCGAGCGTCTCTGCCTGGGCGGCTGTAGCGGAAAGCAGCCCAGGAAGTTCTAGGTCAGCCGGGGCGGTCGATCGGGATGCTTCGGGCAATCCACTTCCGTCACGCCGGCGCGCGTCACCTCGCAGCCGGAGGTAAGCGGCCGCTGCGTCGACATAGACCGCGCTCTTCGTGCACCCGAGTTCCAGCGCCACCTCCGCCATGGCGCGGCGCATCGCCCGCGGCACGTACACCATCACCTTGATGTTCTTCGAGGCCGGCGGGCTGGAGGGCGGCCGAGCGGCTTTCGGGACCCGCTTCTCCCTTGCGCGGTCTCGAGACCCGCCCGTGGTTCGCGTCGCCTCGGTCGCCATGCCACCCCCGCCCGGTTCACATTGGACAGCATGACAGCTTGTTGCTTTCGCGACGATGAAGGGTCGAGAGGCATGCGGTGGGTGGCCGAGCGACCACATGCCTTCACTACATCTGGTGACATCAAGACAGCAGGCTGTCTGCGCTTCGAATAATGGCGCGGTGCCGGATAGGGCGGTCTTGGTACGCGGTCGACTTTTGGCGATCTGCGGACTCACTGCCTCGACTGCCAGTCACGATGGCCCGGAAGCGTGACCAGCTTCCGGACGCGGTCTCGGAACGCTTGGCCACGGGTCATTTCGACGGCGGACACGAGGTACCCGTACGCTTGGCGGTGCCGGTCGCCGACCTAGCCTTCATTCGGGCAAGCAGCTCGTTCATGCGCAAGATGGCCCCGCCGGCTGTCCGTATGTCGCCTGGGAGCTGCTCTACCTGCCGACAGGCAAGCCGGAGGACCGTTTCCTCGTTCGCCTGGGCGTTTGATCGCCCCTTCGGCGTGGGTTGGCAGCGGCAAGGCACGGCCCGAGGGTGGCGTTCCCGTCTCCGGCACTTGGGTTCCCGCCGACAAGGCCGGGCGACCCACCGAAGGGCGCCGCGACCTCGCCGAGTTGCTGTTCCTGATAGCCATGGGTGCCGGCTGAGCGGCGGGCTGGCGCTGCAGCCGCCAGCGGAAGACCCGCTGCTCCTCCCGTGCGGACGGCTGCGTAGCATGTGACCGTACCGGGTACCGGTCACCAAAGCCCCAACGCTGACAGCAAGCTGTCATAATGGTCTGCGTCACCGGGACAAGACCGCAATGTTGGCGGCCCATGCCCAGGTACAAGGTCCGAAGCTTGCCGCGGTGGGGCAGCCCGACCGACCCGGATCGCGCCAATCGATCTGAGAGGCAGGCAAATTCGCCATTCCCGGAGGCGCAAGGTGTCGCGACGTGGCTGTCGGCACCCTTGCGAGGTCACGGCCACGGGCTTCCGTGCTCGTGTCGGAAATCTCGCCGCTCGCATCCGCGGCGAGCGTCTCGCGCTGGGATCGCGTGAATCCGCATCGGCGCGGAGCGGAAAACCCGCATATTCGCGGCCTTCGTGCTGGCGCACGTGGAGCGCGCTGTCGGCCGCACGATCGGCGCGTTCCCGGCGGCGAAATATGTCACTAGGCTGGCGCCGGAAGCCGGCGATCACAGTGAGGCGCAGGCCTACACCCCCGGGATCGTGAGAGGCGATTGACCGGCGGCGGCTGCCCTGATGACCAAGGCCAGGAAGCTCCCCGACAGCTTCCGCGCCCTTCCCGCCACGAAGATCACCTTCACGATTTTGAGGACTCCGGCCCTGACTCCAAAGGGCGACGAATCCGAGCCGGACGGCACGGGGTTCAAGTCGCGAGGCCTCGGTTGAGCCGCAAATCGCGGGAAGGCAATCCCGGCCGCCGGCATCATGGCCTGGAAAGGCTGCCTCAGGTCATGCTAAACGAAGCTGGGATCGAGGCTATCACCATCAGTCGCGAAGCGCGATTATATATATCAGGATTCAGCACAGGCGCCCATTTGCTCTCTCTATCATAATCAAGAGAGCAAATGGGCGCCTGTGCTGAATGCATTGCAATAGAAACCTTATGCCCGTTCTGGGAGGGCCGCCCGAACGGTGACCACGCAGCCAGCCGCATCACGCTCGTAGCCCCGAGCGAAGTTCGCATCGTGTCGGTGACCTCTGCTGCGCCCGGCACATCGCCCGGCACATCGCCCGTCACGAGGAGGCCATTCGATCACTCGACGCCATCCGAGGCATCCACCACGCCGAACGCCCACTCGATCGCGGGAGTTTCCATCGGCATGTGATGAACCTTCGGCTTCGATCCCGGGTGCGCAATTGCTTTCCCGGGGGCTTCCCGAAATCGCATGACCAAGCCCCGTCTCGCGCACCCTATGGCTGCGGATCGCGTGAGAACACGCCGGTGAGATGGAGTAGATCCCGACCCGGCAAGTCGGGTGCGCCACATCGCAGGCGAAGACGGCTTCGGTTCACCCAACAGCCAGGCGGCCTGATCGACCTCATCATAGGAAACGACCGGGCTCGGACGGAGAGAGCAGAACCGCTTCGGTGCGGATCGCGCGATGCACGAAGGTGGCTGGCAGGCGATGGCGACGTTTGATGAGGAGCGCCGGACCGAGTTAGGCTACGGTCAGGGCGAGAAATCCATTAAGAGGGGAGCGAGCGTCCGAAGGAAAGGGCTGGGCGACGCATGCCCCAAGGCCGAACAAGGCGGTACGGCGATACCTCGTTGGGTGAGCGCCTCAGACGCGCCCGCGTCGGCGCCGGGTTTAAATCAGCGAAGCGGGCGGCGGAAACGTTCGGGTGGCGTGTCGGGACCTACGTGGCGCACGAGCACGCCACGCGCGTCATTTCCAGGGCAGATGCGAATGTGTATGCCAGGGCGTTCGACGTGCCCCTGCCTTGGCTTAACGATGGGAGACTGCCTTCGGAACCTCCGGGAGGCGACCAGCGCGCGAGGCGGAAGTCGGAAAGGCTGCGCATCATTGCGTCGGCTCCGATCGCCGACATCCCGCGCGAGCTAGCTGACCTTGCCGGTGAGGGGAAGTGGTCGTCTCCTTGCGAGAGGCTGGTCATGGCTCGCCAGATGGCGGGTTTTGCCACGAAGGTCGACGCGGTGAGGCATTTCGGTTGGAAGCCGACAACCTATGTGGCGCATGAGAGCGGCCAAAACCGGTTCACGGCAGGAGCGGCGGAGCTGTACGGCCGAGCCTACGGTGTAACCCCGGCATGGCTACTCGGCGAGGCGGTGCCCTCCGGCTTGCCCACGACAGGCGAATGGCCGGATGCGGCCTGGTCCATGTGCCGAATGCTCACGTGGAACCGCCAGATGCCGTCCCCGGACGCAAGCCGGCGTGCCGACCCAGGCGCCCTGGATGAATTACGCTCGTCGCCTCCCGCAGCCAACCAAGCGGCTTCCGGATCGACGAGGGGCCAGTCTGGGCCTGCCGAGGCCGTGCTGTGGGCGGCGACTTTCGGAACCGCGGCGACGTCCTGGCCGGTACCCCGCGGCCGGGCGGCGTCATCAGGCGTCCCGGACGGCGATCTCGCGGTCGCGGTCATCACGGACGACGGTCCCGATGGCATGGCTCCGCGCGCGGGCGATCACGTCCTGATCGATCGAAGCGTTCGGAACCGGGCCGCGCGCGGGCCACTCGTCGTCCGCCGTGGCTCCCAGGTGTCGCCCTCGCCGGGCCATGGCTCCGTCGACCCCGAAGACGAGATCCTGGGGCGCATCATCGCGATCGTCTGGAGGGACATTCAGACGCCGTGAAAGCGCGGCTAGCGGCCGTCCTTGCGAAGACGCGGCGCCTCGGGACCCGGCGGTGATGCCCGGACCACCACCGCAGCGTCCCCGCTCGAACATCGCGCGGGCGTCCAGGACAGGCCGAAGTCCCAATCGCGCGGCGCGAAGCTTCGCGCGATCGTCCGGACCGCGCGCGAAGGCGCGGCCGGCCAGGAGCGCACTCACACGCCTTCGCTACCTGTCATGCCGGATGCGCGATCGGGCGCCATGAGATCGACGAACGCTTCGACCGACACCCGGCTGTCAGGCGTGCGTGGAGGAGCTTGAGCCTAATCCGCCAAGTCGCGGCGCCTGCCGTGATCATGACGCCCGCGAGATCGAGCGTCGTTCGACTTCCTAGGCGATGGCCGGCCGCCAAAGCGGCTGGCGCCACCTTGCTTTCGGCCATGCCTGAGCATGCGGCGTTTGCAGGACCGATTACGGCGGTGCGTGGGATCAGCCGCGCGGACGGCGCCATGGTCCGCCGCTGAACGGCGTCCCCCTGCTTGGCCTCCGGGGCCTGAAGATCGTGGATGAGCACGAACGGCACGCCGGCCTCCTGGCTTCGCACCGGCATCGCGCTTGGAACCGATCAGGCGCCTCTCTTCCGAGTGGCTGCCTCGGCGATCAGGATAGGGATGAAGTCCTTCGACCAGCAAGCCGGGCACAAGTCGCGGCGTGCACGACGGGGTTCGAGGCAGGACAGGGATCATCCCCAACGTTCGCAGCGGTGCTTCGGGCCAAAGCGGATGCGCTTCGATGGACGCTCCCATCCCGTTCGAAGCGGAAGGCCATGGAACTCCGGGTACGGAAACGCCGGAACTCAAGCCTCGGACGCGCGCACTTCCGGGGACGGCCCGTCCGAAGCGGCACGCCGGCGGGCCGCGTATGCCGCCTTGCCGTTGCGCCTCATGCTTTCCAGCCTGTGGAGCTCCGCCGCCTTGAGCGATTCCAACGGCGCCATGTCGGCCCCGTGCAGCAGCCCCGGATGCCGGTCCGTCCAGACGGCGACGATGCGGTCCCACAACCCGGTATAGAGCGCCCGGCCGGCAACCGATCTCAGGGCCCGGGACGCCTCCGGGGACGAGCCCGCACCGAGGATTTCCGCGATCGCCGCCCACGATGCTCCGGTCCGCACCTTGATGAGCATCGCCTCGCAGAACTGCCTGGGGGTCAGGTCGCAATCCTCGGCGTTCCTCGGGCTCACCAAGTCTTCCGGGACCAGGGCCTTCACACTTTCCCAGCGATCGCCGTCCAGCGCCACGGCTCCCTCGTGGCGGAGGCGGCGCGCCACCACGGGCGGAGGCACGTGGGCGCTTTCGCCCGCGGCCAGCCGCGGGGTCCGCCGGGCCCTGCTGAGCGCGTCCAAGTCCAGGCCCACCGCCCAGGCCGGATCCCGCGCGCCGATCTCGCGGAGGAGCATCTCCGGGACGCCGGCATAGATGAAACGCTGCATCGCGTTGAAGACCATCCGCCGGTCACCGAAGACCTTGGGAGGCATGCGCAACGGGATACCTTCCCGCAGCCTGAAGACGATGGCATCGACCACGGTCCGTTCCGAGAGGGGCGGCCGGCCGTGTTCCGTCGCAGGCAGCGGCGGGACGAGGTCCGCGATGAGCTGCCACTGCTGGTCCGTCAGGGCGTGCATTCCCGAGCGGGCCCGATCCTCGGAACGCTCCTGCGCCGGCCGATTATGGGAGTAGTCGCGCTTCATCTGGAGCACGGTATCGACCACGATGATCTCCGGCTGCGGCGCCCCGACATCCTCCGGGTTGTCGAAAAACGCGGCCTCGGGGTGCATCTCGATGCGCAGCCTTAGCGCGCCGTAGGGTAGCGCGTGCCGCTCCAGCCGCACCTGCGGCACCAGCTTCCGGAACGCGTCGACGAACAACTGGTCGGCCGGGCTGCGGATCTCGAAGGGAAGGCGGCCCTCGAGCCCGTCGAGGGCGCGGCCGAGACTCGCGAGCCGGCCAGGCATGTTCCCCAGCGCCGAGGCCAGGTCACGCATCCCGGAGAGCTGCTTGCGCAGCGCGTCCACCGCGGCCTGCTGGTCCAACATCTGGCGCTCGGCGCGTTGACTCAGCGCCTCGTTGCGGAAGACGTGCCTCATGTACGCGTCGGCCACACGCTCCGCCACCTCCAGTTCCTCGCGGAGGCGGATCCTGCGAGCCTCGTGGCTCTGTACCGCCCGCCGCAGGCGCTCTTCGTAGGACTGGGCGAAGATGGCCTCCCCATCGTACCGCTGCAGCCGCTCGCGGACCGCCCTGACCACCTCGCGCTCGACGTGGGTGTAATCCACGCTGTGCCGAGCATGGACGCAGGCGTCCTTGTTGATCGCCAGGCTGCACGACAGGACGGGCTGCGCCCGCGAACGACCGTTGTAGTAGCGCTGGTCCTTGACACCGGGGCAGTCGCAGGTTGCCAGGGCGACGAGCGTCGACTCGTAGAGCTTGGCCCTGTCCTCGCCGACCGGGAGCGGCTTGCTGCCACGGCGTACCTTGTTGTTGGCCTGGAAGAACAGCTCGTCCGAGACGAGGCGGAGCTTTGGGTTCCTCCCCTTTACGACCGCCTCGGGTTCGCGCCGGAGGTACTTCTTCTCCAGAGTCTCACGGTTGGTCTCGACGTACGTGAGGCGATGGCGGACGCGACCGGTGTTGAAGATCTGCCGACGAACCCGGCGGACGGCGCTACCCGACCAATTCAACGTCCCGCTCGGGGTCAGGTACCCCTCCTCGATCAGGCGAACGGCGATCTTCCTGTCCGATACGCTGGCGGCGGCCAGGGTCGTGATGAGGACCACGGCCTCGGACTGCACCGGGTCCACTGCCGGGAACCCCGGCACGCCCGTAGGCTGAAATCCGTAAGACTTGCCGCGAGGATTGCCGCCGGCGTAGACCAGTTCATCGATGCCCCCCGACGTCCAGGCGCGGCGGGCCTTCATGTCGCGCTCCGCGTCCAGCACGCCCCGGACGAGCGCATCCTTGTCAAGGCTCTGGCCGGTGAGCGCGGAATGTACCGCGATCCCCTTCTTCTCCAAGATCTCGCAGATCTGAACGGCATCGTAGGTTTCCCTCGACCACCGACTGAAATGCTCGAAGCAGATGGCGTCGAATTCGTCGAGCCTGCCAAGCAGTTCCTGCAGCTTCTCGCGCCCCGCGGCATTGGTGGCGGTGCGACCCTCGTCGATGAATTCGACCATCTTCGTGACTCCGAGGTCACCGAGGTACTTTCGGCAGCGCCTGACCTGGCGCTTGATGCTGTCGTAATCCTGCTGGTCGCTCGAATAACGAGCATATATGGCGAAGCGCAGGGCAGTGGGAGTCTTCGGCTGTGCCCTCAATATCGGGAGGCGCTTCACCAAGAGCCCGTCGAGCAGGTCGTCGATCCCGTGGTCGGCTACCTCATGGTGCTCGTCCGCCCGATCCTCCGAGGAAGTGAGGCTGATCTCTTCCGCGCGTCCCGGCTCGTTGATCTTGTCCATGATCGGCCCTCCTGATCGAATCGCGCCGGGAGCGTCCCAGCCCCGGTTTCGCCCCGGGGCCCGACCTGGAAAGAGATACACGCCGCGCGTAAACACGCAATTAATTGCGTGTTTGAGAGGCCGAAGCGATCGGGTCAAGGGCGGGCATCACGAGAGATGCGACGCCGGGCGCCGCGACGACCTCAGCCCCTGTCTCGGCGGACGAAGGTCCGTGCGCGAGCCACGTCCGCCTCGGCGAGCATCTGCCCCAGCGCCAAGATCGCGACCGACACGGCGCTCGCGTCCGGGATCGCGCCGCCGAGGACCGAGGTCGCGTCGCTGAACGGCCGCATGACGCCACGCCCGAACCGTCCCCCGCGCGGGCGCCTCGCTCTCACCCGCGCCTGCAGAGGATCCATGTGCGACCGCAAGGGATCTGCGGCCGGCTCAAGCTTCGGGTTGATCCGGTCGAACCGCTTCATTGGCCAACTCACCGTCAATGATCTTGAGGGCCGGGGCGATCGCCAAACGGCCATTCCGTCATTGGCCGCGCTCCCGGAAGGAAAAGCGCCAGCGATGCGAAGGTCGCAAACAGGCGCCGGGCGTCGTCGGACCCGCGCGCCAGGTTCACCGGCACGGAACAGAAGGGGTATCCGGCAGCGCAAGGGATCCGTGGAAAGTCATCTCGCGATCGCAACCCGGCGGCCCGACCATGTTGGCGATGCGCTTGGTGCAGCGAGGTCGTGCGGCGGCAAGGAGCGGACGCGACGGGATTGGATCGAGGACTGCCTCCAGGCGCCCGGATCCCTCGCGTCGAACACCGTCCTTCGGTGCCGCCGTTGGCCGACCCTGCGGCGCGTCAGGCCCCTTTGCGTCGCAGGGGAGCCACCGAGCGAGGAGAGAGGACCGCTTGATCCGACGAAGCGCGGCGGAAAGCGGCAGGAAAGGCTGCCGGCTCAGAACCGGGGTCCCACTCGCCGGCAGGCTCGGCGAGTGGCTGCATCTACGGGCATCTTGCCCTCGTTGGCCGACGATTGGGAACATTCAGGTTCCGGCCCGGACGGACTGGTCCGAGGGCCGGGCCGGGACGGCACCCGGCGCAACGGGACCGCGAAGCCCAGGCGCCTCCCATCGACGATGAGTATCAATCTGCACCGCGGCAAGCCGCCGTAGCGACGGCCGTCGCCTCGCGATCAAGGTGGAGGGTACCGTCCGCGAACCTGCCACATCCTCGGCGACGACGTGCCGGCCTCGCGGTTCTTGATCCAGGCAGCCCACGTCGCGCGGGGTGTGGGCCCCGCACCCGGACTACCTGGGCCGGCGAGACGACGCGGATGACCGCCAGCCCCGCCATCGTTCCAGTGCCAACCACGCGTGCGCCTGCACCTGGGAGAACCGGATCGAGGCATTCTCCGAGAGTCGCAACGGATCCGCTTCCCGCGGCAAGATCACAGGCACACTGAACCGTACAGAATTTGAATTGATGTGATCATTATAGAGGAAGACTTCCGATTTTTCCAGCACTTTCTGCGACGCGTTGTGGGCAGCGTTGGATCGGTGATCGCGCGACATGGAGCAATCGCCGCCAGGCGTCGGTGCGCCGTCGAGGCAGGTTGTGTCCCTGGGCGTGGTGCAGCTCGCCGGGAGCCACCACGATCACCGGCTCGGGCCGGAACGATCGGGCTGCCAAGGCGGACAGGCCGACGCGGGGATCATCTCCGTTCGGGGAGATGCTTTCCGGGAACATCTAGCGCGAGCGCTGGACGGCCCATTCGTCGTTCTGCTCCAGCAGGATCGCTCCGTCGAGGCAGGTGACGGAGGCCTAGTCGAGGAAGATGCCGGCCATTGCGCTCGCGAAGCAACCACGCACGCAGACCCATCGAGGCCATCACGTTACGGCGTGACCGGTCCACATCGACGTCGATATTCCTGCTGAGAAAGCGACGCGGCGATAGCATCTCGCCGCAAGAATCCTGGGCTACGGCATCGCATGCGTAACGGTGCGCCGGGGGTGCTCGTTGCTTTGGAGCGCCGCCGCGGCGGCGGTTGCCACAAGCGTCTCGCAACGCTGCCCGAAATTTGTAGCGAGAGCCTTGGCGCACCTCCTGAAGAGGCGGCCCGGCCGCGGGGCCCGCCCCTCTAGGAGGGGGCAACGTGGCCACTCACGATTTCGTGAACATGGGGTGTGAAGGCCCTGGAAGGGCTGTTTCGACGGCATCCGGCGAAACCGCGGAAGGAACGGCGATTTGCCCGATCGGCACCCGCCAGGGCCGGCGGTGGGCCTTATCGGGCCGCTTTTTCTGGCTTGGCCCCTCTAAGTGCTGCGGACATGCCTGTAAGAACGATTCCCTCCATGATTGTCTTCACGAATATCTTGAAGCTGATAATCTCTATCCATGCCGCATCTGAGATCTATCAACCAAAATCTCCTGACAATGATAGTCTGATATTAGATTATCGGATGCATGGATGTAGGGAAATAATCTTGCGGCGAGATCATAGATCGATGACTATGGGAATAGAGCGGGAGAACCTGTCTCAAGGGGCGGTCCTCGTCCTTCAGATGGCTTACGCGAGCGCGGCGAGGACCATCTACTCCGACCCCTTCGTCTTTCAAACGCTCGGCCTTGGATCGGAGGCTGAGGAGGCCGCGCGTGAAGAGCTGAAGAACCTATCCATTCTGGATCCGAGCATGTCCGACGGAGAGATCCTGCCCACGAAGGAGGGCTGGGCCCTGATCGGCCGGCTTTGGCCGGACGGGCAGATCCCGGGCCCCGGAGGGCGGCACGTCGTCATCGGCAGCTTCGACGGCGAGGAGGATCTGCCCGTGCGCCTGGCCGCACCCGTGCCCGAAATCACGGCCGTTCTGCCGCCTGACAGCCCCTTCGTCCGCGAAACCCTGGATCGGGGCGCCAGATGCAGCGCGTGGCAGCTGCTGTGGCCGACGACAGGCGAGCCGGCGAGCCGGATCATCGTGCGAGTCGAGGGTGGAATGGGTGACGTCGCAGAGACTACCGGTCGAACGGCCAGGTCGTGCCGGACGTTCGCGAATCCGGGCCGGTGGTTCTCGGTTGACCTGTCGGGTGAGACCAGGGAGGCGCGTGCGTCGCTGGAGCAGCTGGTCTTCCTGATCGCGATGGGTGCCGGCTGAGCGGGCGCGACGTGCGACGCCAGCACGGTTCACGTGGCCGACGGCGGGGCACGGATCCTGTTCACCTGCTCGGATGCGCAGCCCCCAGGCGAGCGCAGCCCACGCGTGGCGACGGGGATGTCAGCGCCGACCGCCAACGGGGAACGGCAGGATCTTCACGGCCGCGCTCGCCTCGTCGAAGAGCTGTCCGACGGCGTCCGCACGTTCCCTGAACGCCCCTGACAGCAGGCATTCCCAGTCCACGGGGCGCGTCTGGGGTTCCTGCCGCGCCGCGGCGAGGATTTCGAGCATCATGCGCAGGTGGCGTTCCGTGAAAGGCGGCTCGCCTGGGACGGAATACCCGGCGTTCGACAGGTTGCAGTAGGCCTCCGAGAGTTCGTCCTCCTGCTGCGCCTCGGCCATCCACGCCCGCAGGCTGGCCAGATCCTCGGGGAACAGCCGGTCGTGGACATAATCGCCGACCGGTCGCTCACGACGGGGAGCCAAGGAGGAATCCGTCACGCGGTGATCTCCACGAAGCGCCTTTGGTGGGCGCGCATCAGTCTGAAGCAATTGGGCGGCTCAGAGGCTCGAAAGCGGCTGATCACCTTCGATCTCACGAAGTGGCGCCAACGATCGGCAGGGCAACCACGACAGTCAAGGTCTTCCAACCGACGTGTCGGCCACTCGTGATCCGAGAGTCCGCGACAACGCCGCAGCCCGAGGGAAGACAGGCGAGAGCGACGCCGAGTAACCTATGGCGGTCACCGAAGAGACACGGCGCCGCGGCGATGATGGCTCCACGGCGGCCGGCTATCCTCCGCCAGGACGAAGCGAAGGAACGCTCGATGGTTTGGCTTCCATGTCGCGTGTCCCGGCCTTGAAAGTGACGGTCAGGTTGGTTCGGCTGAAAACGTCGCGCCAGAAATCGCCCCCGGCGTCACCCCCATCTTCATCGCCGATGAAGAAATCAGGTATGCCGACCTTGGCCAGTTCACCCATCAATTCACGGGCCGACGCGAAATCGAGGAGGAGATCGTCAACCCCGCGATCCGAGGCGGCGACGATGAAGTCTGCGTCGAACCGGTCTGTCGGGCGACGTGGCAAGGGGTGGACCTTAAAGTCTTCCCTTTCCAAGTCGTTGTCCTCACGGCTTCATAGCTTGCCGCTCATCTCCTCGAGGAGCGAGGTCACCGACCTGACGGAAGGGGCCGCCGAGGGCCCCTTGCCATCCTTCGATGCAAACCGGAAAAAGTAGCGCACCCACTCGGGATTGCCGTATGCCTCACGATCGAGGCTGATTTTGACCAGCCCTCGGTTTCTGGTTTTGTAAAGCTTGTGGATTTGATGCAGGTCTTCTGGTGGAAGACTGGCTCCCGGCTCCAAGCGCAGCAAGGCGCGCAACCTGATATTGGCGGCTTCGACCTTGTCTTCACGCAGGCGCCTATATAGATCTACTTTGGTCCCAGGCCTTGCCACCTTCGCCTGATATAGCGTGATCCTTAAAAAGTCTTCGTTCGTGAGACGACGGGCGATACCAAAATCCGCTCCTCGCCAACGTTCCACGTGGCGCGGCTGATGGGCCCAGTAGACGTTGCAGTGACGCGGCTCGTCAGCCTCGTCCTGATCGAGCCGGGCAATCAGAGCGTACCACGATAGGCAGGAGGTCAGCCCTCCCATCAGGCTGGCGGTCAGCGGCTCCTCCTCGACGCCAGCATGGGCCACCGTCCAGAGGGCTTCGTGGACCGCCTGGCACATTGCCGCCCTGAAGACATCCGCGCCATCGAGCGAGGCGTGATGGGCCTCATCGCAACCCCAGCCGAACTCCGAGCGGGCCATCCTGCGCTTCAGCAAGCGAAGCGCTGCCTGGAATGCCGTCAACCTCACCTCCGCCTTGGCCTTCCGCTGTCGGAGCGTCACCCTCGTGGCGACCTTCGGCAGGAAGAAGGATTTCATTCCGAGCATCTTGCCGGTGCGCGTCCTACCGACGATCCTCTTGGGAAGGAGATTCGTTCGATGACCAAGGATTCGTGGGGGCCCGGCAGCACGATCTCGAACGAGGCATCACGCTTGATCCTCGAGACGGAAGCCAGCGTGCGCCTTGCCTTTCCCGGCGCATTCCTGGGGTACGAGGAACCGTGTGGTCATGCCGAGAAAGCGATCTCCTCGGAAGCCGATCCGCACGTCCGCGGCGCCGCTGAGCGCGTTCACGACCGGGCGAGGGAGACGTCGAGCTGCATGCACAATCTTTGACGCTTGGCCGATGGAGTCGCAGCGGTCGAGTTTCCAACCGGAGCACCCGACGCGGGAAGGATGGTCATCAAGGACGCGGAACAAGCCCTGGATGAGGCCGAGCGGGTCGTGGATTCGATGGTGAAGGACCTGCATGCCAGTCTTTGGGCCAGCCTGTCGCCGGCTGCGGCGGAAGGCCTGGCCACCAACCTTCTCCAGCAACTGAGATCCTTGAAGAGAGAGGGGACGCGAGCGAGGGATACGCCGGCCGCCTTGGACGCTCTTCAGAGGTGGCATCGTACCGCCGATATCGTCCAATGGTGGAGCCAGCTGGCTCCGGATCCTTTCCGTTCAGCAGGATTCAGGGCGAGCCGGGATCTCCGTCCCTTGATTGTCGCCCGCGGGATCCACGAAGGGCTCGCCGGCCTCAGGTAGGCAGGGTGTTCGGGGAATGCGCGATCGAAACGTCCCGGGCTGCTCAGCTGCCGAGGCCCGATCGTTTCAGCTTCGCCTGATCCGACCTTTCCGGATCGGTCGCCGTACGGCCAGATCCGGTCAAATGATCGACCATTCGCCCGAGAAGGTCGCAGGAAGCCCCTCTCGGCGAATGCCACGCGTCAGACGCGACCCGCTAAACGCCCTCGCCGCCCTCCTCCTCCTCGAACGTGACCGCGACGGCGGCGTTGGCCGAAAGCCTGACCTTCTGTCCCTCCACTTCCGCGAGCAGGGCGAGATCTATGAAGTGGTGATGGCCCTTGTGACGGCCCTCTCCGCTATCCTGCGCCGTGAGCTTGATGCGGTTCCCGACGGCCTCGTCGACCGCGCCGACGCGAACGCCGTCCGCGCCTATGACCTCCATGCCGCGTACGATCCGATCCTTCATCGCAAATCTCCCTGAAGCCGGTGGAAGCCGGACGTTGGTGTAGGATCGAGATCCGGCGCGTCCGGAGGAGGCATCGCGCTCAGTCGCTGGCGTGAATGGCACGATTCAAGATCCGCGCGTCGCACCGTCGCCCAGGGCGGTCAGACATGTATGGTCTCGCGGCCGGCCGCGTCCGGGTAGTATTGCGGTGCCTCACGGCGGTCGAACATCCCGTAATCGCGGATCACGCGGACCCGGCGGACGCGGGCGCCGTCGGGGATGTTGCCGTGGTTCTCGAACCTCCGGGCCGCCGCGTCGTCCGGCCAGGAGATCAGCAGGACGAGATCCCCGGGCGTAAGGACCGCCTCGAAGATGTCCCAGGACGTGGTCTCCGCGACCGTATAGGGGCTGAGGCCCATCCACTCCGCGCAGTCGTACGGATTGGTGGTCTCCTTCCATTCCGGGGGGCGGGTCACGGTGATCAGGGTGACCGCCGTGCCCTCGCCGGCACGCGTCTCGTCGAGGCGCTGCTCGACCAGTTGCTGCCCCTCCGGGAGCCGGCTGTCGGCGACGAACTGCCCGACGCGGAGGTGATAGTCCGACAGGACCTCGCCGCGACCCCGCTCCTGGGCCTCGTGGTGCCGCACGCGCGTCCGCCAGCGCACGAGAGCCTTCTCGTCCTCCCAGTCCGACAACGACAGGATCCAGCCCTCGCGCAGGAGGCTGCGATAGCGGACGTTCTCGAGGAAGCCTTCGATCTCCTCCAGCTCGGGCCGGAGGAGCTTGGCGATGCCGAGGTAGGCGTCCCATTGGGCTTCGCCCGGGTGCACTTCGAAAATCACGGAAAACATGTCTGGGCTCCGTCGTTCCGCGGGTGCTGGGGGATTGGACTTGACCGGTTCGCGCGAACCGACGCGGCTCGTACGGCCTCGCCGCCCGCGCGTCCGGCGTCACGTGCCGCTCGCCGACACGCCGAGAAGGCGCTCCGGGGATGGCCGCGACCCGGACATCCCCGGTCGGGCACGCGGACAGGCTGCGGGATCACCGCCACTGCCGGATCATGTCGCGGGCAAGTTCCGGCAAGTCGCGCCCGATCGCGTTCGGCTGCGGCAGGCCGGGGATCGGCAGCGCCGCGTTGCCCGGGCGCGTGACCAGGCCGGCGGCCATTCCGGCGGCCTGGCCGCCGATCGTGTCCCACACGTGCGTCGCGACCATGCAGCATTCGCCGGGGGCGACGTCGAGTTCCTGCGCGACCATGTGGTAGACGGAGTTCAGCGGTTCGTAGGCGCGGCACGCCTCGATATTGAATTGGCGCTCGAAGAACCGGTCCAGACCGGCGTTCTCGAGCGGGGTCTTGGATCCGGGTGTGGGCGGCGAGTTCGTCAGCGTCACCATGCGAAAGCCGGCTTCCTTCAGGAGTCCGAGGCCCGTCGCAGCGTCCTCGTGCGCCGGCATCGTCTTCATCGCCTGCCGCAGCGCCTCGGTGTCCTCGGGCTTGATCTCGATACCGTGCACCGCGCCGACCATCTGGAAACACCCTCCGCCGATCGCCCAGTAGTCTTTATAGAGCCCCGCCAGGGTGATCGTCATCGAGTACATGATCAGTTGCCCGAGCCACTCGCGCATCACACGCTTGTCGCCGAACACACGTTCGAACAATGGGTGCATCGATTCGAAGTCGATGAGCGTCTCGTTGACGTCGAAGATTAGGATCGAGGGCCTACCTGCCGGCCACTTGTCCTTGTCCCGAATGTCTGGGTTCCGTGCCATCGTGGGTACGCCTCCCTCAAGCCGATCGGGCCTACCTGTCGCCCCTCTCCGACGATCGCCAATAGCCGTTGGTTATCGGGTGGGGCAGACCCGGCCGCCGTCGCTTCGATCCAGGCGTCCGAACACGTCCGCACCGCGGATGGCGACCCTTAGGGCGCGGTCGCTGACGTGGGTATAGATCTGCGTCGTAAGGATGCTTCGGTGGCCGAGCAGCCGCTGGACGAAGCGGATGTCGACCCCGGCTTCCAGCAGCTCGGTCGCGGCGGTGTGGCGGAGCATGTGAGGCGTGACGGTTCGTTTAAGCCCTGCGGCCTGAGCGAGGCGTCGCAGGCGAACCCGGACCGCCGCCGTCGACAAAGACCGCCCGTCGTCAGTCCGGAACAGGTGGTCCGTCGCCCTCCCGGCCGCGTGGCGATCCCGGATGTAGTCGCGGATCATGCCCGTCAGTTGCTCGCCCGGGATGACCACTTGGCGCTGGCGATCCCCCTTGCCCACGATCCGGATGTCACCGCGGTCGAGATCAATGTCCCCAAGCCGAACCGACACAAGTTCCCCGACCCGCATCCCGGTCGCGAACATGAGGAGCGTGGCCAGCCGGGTCAGGGCGGACACGCCTCCGGTCTCCCGTGCCAGGCGCGCCATCTCGTCCGTGGTGAGGCACCGCGGAAGCCGGTCCGGGATCCGGACGCGGATCTCCGTGCCGTCGAACGGGTCCGCGGCGATCTTCGCCGTGCGCGCCAGCCATCGGAACAGGCCCCGGGCGCAGGCGAGCCGCCTCTTCACGGTCGCCGGCGCCAAACCCCGCGCCGTGGACAGGTGGGCCGCGTACGCGACGAGAGCTTGGCCGGTCACGCCACCGACATCGGCTGGGCCGAAATGGCCGACCAGTTCGGCAACGTCCTGCCGATACGCCGCCAGGGTGTTCAACGAGAGGTGACGCTCGAGGCGGCAATGCCGCAGGTAAGCCTCGCCGGCCTCTTTCAGGGTCATCTTGCGTCTCGTCGCGCCTCGGGTCCGATCGGGCGTTATCCGGTCCGAAGTGCGGATATGCTTAAGGCCGCCCAGCTCGGCGCCACAACGCCGAGGGTCGTTCCCTCCGCTGGCCCGTTCGGGTCCCTCGGCGGGATCGCCGGGCCCCCGACGCCGGCGCGGCAACCGATTCGGCAGCGCAGCGTTCGGCGATCGCCCCCCGTCGGCCACGTGCCGTCCGTCCGCGGCGCGGCGCTGCCCCGACGACGCGCCCCGACGGTGTCCCATGCCGTCCCAGGCGGCCATCCTCCGAACTTGGCCGACCGGCGGCGTTGCCACCGCTTTGTGCCATTCTTGCCCGGACGGGATCGTGTGGCCGCCCTCCAAGACGGACCGGTCCCATGATCATCACCTGTGCGAAGACGAACCTCCCGATCCTCGGCGGCCCGGAATGGGCCGGGCATCCGTTCTCGCGAGTCGTCCTGCTTCGAGAGGGCCGCACGTTGGCGGCCGGCTGGTACGACGGTGCCGGACGGCTGAGCGGCCTGGACCTCCTGGCGGCCGGCGTCCGGGACGAGATCGAGGCCGGAACGGCATGCCTCGTCATCGGCGATAGCTACCGGTCCGGCGACGCGCCCTCTAACCTCGGCCGATCCGGGGTGATGCCGGAAGCCGGCTGGCGACCGAGCAAGGAGTTCATTGCCGCGTGCGAACGGCTCGGGGGCTTCGCCACCCCCGAGGGGCTCGTCCTCGCGTGCGCGGGCAAGGTCGCGCCCCATGTCGGCGCCGCGCTTACGCTGGCGCAGGTCGCCGTCCTGGAACGGCTCGGGGCCGAGCTGAGGCAGGCGGTGGCGACGCGGTTGGCTGCTCTGCCGATCTTCAATTTACGCGGGTCCCGACGCGAGGCCGGAGACCTGATCGAACGCGCGGTCGGGTTGGAGATCGTGCCCGTCGACACGGAGCTCCGGACGCTGCGCGTCATGGGCGGCCAGGGGCTCGAGGTCGGCGGGGCCATCCTGCAGGTCGACCATGAACGGGGCACGCTGTCCCCCAGTCCCGATGACCTCGCGGCGGATCTGGTTCGCTGGTTTCCGCCACGGAAGACCCGGATCGCGACCCTGACGCGGGACGGGTCACCGGCGGGGACGCTGACGCGTTACGACGTACCGGAACTCGCTACCCGACTCTTCGCGACTCGGTCGCCCGAGCATGGCGGTGTCTTCGGGTCGCTCGCGGCGGCGGCCGAGGCGTTGGGTCTGGCGGATGACGAGATGGAGGAACTCGATCAGGCGATGGGTACGCTTCGATCGAGCGCGAACATCGAGGTGTCGTTCCCCGCGCGGGCGGGACGATGTCCGTGAGGCATCCTGGTCGATGCCTCACGTGCGGGGATCGGGTCGCTGTCGCTCGGGCTTCGGCCGAATCGATCCTATCCTGGCGATGGGGTCGGGCTCACCGCCAGGGCCCGGGGCAGGACCGACGTGCTTCCGCGCGGGGGCCATGTCCGGTACCGGCCTCAGGGATATGTGTAGCGGAACGGGCGCCAAGCCTCGATCACGCTGCGGATCAAGGGCCAGGACCGCCAGCCGGGCGGTCGACGCACCTCGATCGTGTAGCGGCCACTGCCCACGTTCAGCGCGCGAAACGGCGAGCCGCAGGGGACCTTCGAGAGGGCGAGCAGGATTCCTTCGACGACCTCCGGGGCGAGGTGCGTGCCCCTCGCGACCTCGGTGACGGTGCTGCCGTCCCGGGCAGGCTCACAGAGCGCGGCCAGGATCGGCCGTACGTCGCGCGCCTTTCCTCCAGCCTCCAGTGCCGCCTGATCGATCTCGGGAGGAAGCCGCCAACCCGTGATCTGGTCGCGTCGCACGAGATCGGCGAGAATGGTCAGGGCGACGAACCGCAGGATGCGATCCTGTTGGGCCCAGAGCCCGAACCGGGCGATCTGGCGGACGCTCCATTTGCCGGTCTGCGAGCGGATGAATGGCCCCTTCACGAGTTCGAGCCGGCCCTTGATGCGCATCAAAAGGGTCGTGAAATCCTTCCCGGACATCCTGGGCCATTGCCGCAAAGCCACCTCGCGGCTTAGGTGATCGACGAGCGGCACCAGCATGTATTCCGGCGGCGCATCGGACGCCTTCTCGCCCGGCGCCTCCAAAGGATGATCGGCATAGCGTCCGGAGGGCTTGCGGATCGCCGCGTTATTCGCCGGCAAGCCGAAGGTAGATTGAAGGAAACGTTGGCAGTTGCGCCTTCCCAGCTGGTAGTCGTGCGCGCGGAACTCCTCGTCCAGGAAGCCGCCGAAGCCACCGAGCAGGCCGCAGGCAATGGGAAACTCGGCCGGTCCTTCCTCCTTCAGTGTTCTGCGCGGCGTGATCATGAAACGGCTGTGGTCGTTGTCGTCCATGACGGGAATGAGTTCGGACGCACGGAACCGGGCTTGATTGATCAGGGTCGGAAACAGCGCGCGCAGGGCCGCGGAGAACTCGGGCTCGGGGCTTCCTTCCGGAAGGACGGCAGGTGGTTCGGGGAACGGCGCGACCATGATCACGGCGCGATCCGCCTTCTCCCCGCTCGTCGCGCCAGCGTGCGGAAATCCCATGATCGCGAACTGGACATAGTCGAACGGCGTGTTGTTGACTACGCCGCCATCCACGTTGAGGAACGTGAAGGCTTCCGAAGAACGGATCGCATCCGGAAATTTCGCGGTGATCCGACCGGGCTCGACCGGAAGCGGATATTGCCGTCCGTCATACTGGTTCATCGGCGTGGAGAGGAGCCGCGGAGCCAGTCCGCCGGGGAACGCGGCGGATGCGAGGGCGGTCTCTCCGTAGCCCCGCCATTCATCGGGCATCATCTCGGTGGCCGACCTCGGTAGCGTCGCGATATCCACCTCGATGCATCTGTCCTGCGCCAGCCATGCCTCCTTCGGCCAGGCGGCGGACCCAACTCCGCTCACCGCGAAGTAGAAGCGGTCGCCATGCGTGAGCATCCCGTATTTGGCATTGCCGAAGTTCACTTCGAAGGGAATGCCTCGCAGATTTGAAACGGTCATGTAGACGTGCATCGTCTTCGAGAGATAGGCCGGGCCGTCGTCCCGCGGCTTGGAGCCGTGTAGGGCGGAGTCCTTGATTTGATCGAGAAGCGCGGCATTCAAGATAGATTTGAGCACGACTTCCACTTCGGCCTGCAGATCCTCGCCGCCGAGAAAGTCGAGTCTCTCGCTGTTCTCGCTCACCATCCTGGGACGCGTGACCCAGATGTCGTACAGAGAGGGAAGTACGCAGCGCGTCGGCTCGAACGGCCCCTCCGTGCTGCCTTCCAACTCGTGCAACTCCTCGGTCGTGAAGAGCTGCGTCTCAAGCCCGCGAGACAGGGCGACGACACCCAGCGCACCGGTGATCGCCCCCGCAGACGCCCCGGCGACGGTGCGAAGCGCCACGGTATGCTCGGGCATCGCACCGACCGGCGCATCCTCCCAGGCCTGGAGCGCCTGGAAGAGGAAGTCGAGAACGCCGGCCGTGTAGGCGCCGGCCGAGATGGCCCCGGCGAGCGCCAGGCCGATCTCGAAGTCCGGAGCGCCCTCAACGTGTCCAGTCATCGCTGCCCTCCCTCAATCACAGCCGGTGCGCATCCAATGACCCGGGTCGGGGGACGCTGCTGGGCGGACGCCAGCCAGGTCAAGCCGGAGAACGATAAGTCGCGGCTGCATCTCGATGCCGTTCCTGGCCCGCCGCCGGCACCGGAAGCGATGAATGGTGCCAAGATCCCGCGCCCATAGGCCAGGGCGAGGTCCCGGAACGGGGTCTCTGTGAGTGCGTTCGGGGGCATGTGCGCGTACCTTAGAGGCGCGCGGGCGATTGGCCAGTCACTCCGCCCGAGAGGTCCGGCCGGCTGCGGCTGCGACCGCCCATTCACATCCGCCTTCGAAAGCTTGTCCAACCCTCCTGCAGGACGGGGCGGCCCAACCGGTCCCAAGCGCGAGACCTGACTTGACGTCTGGCTCTGGCGTCACGGAGAGATCACGCTGCGGGCCGGGCCGTTTTGGTTCGGGCGCCAGGGCGCTCGTCCGCGTGGCCACGGTTCGGGTATCGCTACATCATGATGGGTCGGTCGGTGTCCTGCCGATCGCGGGTGCGTGCCCCTGTCCGCTGCGTTTGCCGTAGGTAGCCCGGAAACGTTTCATCGGCGGCCGCGCTGAGCGATACGACGGTGCATTCGTTCAGCTCAGGCCCGCCATACGAGGATGCGATCGATCGACGGCGTCGGATTCCCCTTACGGCCTGTGACGGGACCAATCTCGAAGATGGCCAATTTCCGCGTGGCGAAAGGATATGGATCGAAGACATATCCCCTTCGCGGGCCGACAAAACCTTCAAACGAATCGAGGTCGATCCCGCGCCGCATCCTTTCGGCTGCGTCGCAGCGGACCCATCACCTGGGAACGGCATCGATCGTCGCGCTCGCGCCGGCGTCGGTCGCCACCATACTCCCACGCGCAGGCCATGGTGAACGCGCCAAGGCTTCTCGATGCGATGGTTCCTTACCGTTACACGACCCGCGGCCGCATGGAGTCGCGTGGATCACGGCGCCACGAGTCGAACGAGCGATCGTTGGGGGCTTCGATCAACGAGATTCCGGAGGGACCGGGGACGACTGGCCTCACGACCCTAAGTTGCCCGTCTACGTCGAGTTCCACGTATGGATACAATCCGAGAAACTCCCTCCCTCGGTAGGAGCCTCCCGGAGTCGGTAGCACCGGCAAGACGGCGACCGGCCCCCGTCCGCCGTCGAACCAACCGAGTTCCCAACACATCCACAGGGATTGCACGGAGCCTTCTGTATCGAGGAACAGCAGCGAGTCGCTCACGCCCATCCTGGCGCGGATCAAGGCTGCGTTGGCCGGGATCACCTCCGCGCGATCGGCGCCCGGCGCCTCGATCCAGTCGCAGAAGACCGTGTAGCCGATGCCGGTGAGGACATCGTAGACGCCCAGCACGATCTCGGCGTCGCGTATGGTTTGGGACAGGAAGATGTCGTAACGCGCCGACCGTCGTCGGGCGACGGACCCGAGCGATCGCTCCACGCTCGTGCCCTCTGCCCGGGCCCGCCGGCGGGCTCTGTCGCGCACGTAACCGTCATGCAGGATCGCCATCGGGGATATTCCTTCCTGCGACGCCCTGGCGCCAGAAACGCTCATCCGTCCCGGCCGGCTGGTCGTCCGGTGTCCTGTAGCGCTCCTCCTTGACCGAGATGCCGAGGTGCCGGTGGAACAACGCGACGTAGTCGAGATCGTCGGACAGGTCGTCGGACAGCGGCCCGGCCTGCGCCGCGAGTTCGCGCGTCGCGCCGCCCGTCGAGAGGACCGGGACGACGGCTGCGTGCGGTTGGAGCCGACGGAAGAGCTCAAACTCCTGGACGATGCCGCCCATGCCTCCGATGAAGACGGCCGCCTTGAAACGCCGCTCCGAGAACATGCGCTTGCGCATGGCGAGGAGGCTGCGCTCGCGATCGCGTCCCACATCCCTTGTGAAGGTGACGTTCCGGAAGCGACGGTTGTCCTCGGGGAACTCGTCCTTGAAATGACGGGATTGGTACAGGCGAACCCATTGGCCGTAATCCACGCCGATGTCCTGGGCGACGATCCAGATCATCGGCGTGATGACCGGGTGGCCGCCCCAGACGATCAGCCGTCGGCCCAGCGTCACGTGGACCAGGGCCGACACCGCCGAGGCGATGGCCACGGTATCGGCGGTCCGTGCGTAGTGCGGGGCCCGCTGCGGGTCGGGAACGCTCGCGGACAGGAAGATGGCCTCCTCCATGCTCAGTCCTCCCAGGCCGCCAGCGCCCAGCCCGCCTCCGACACCTTGAGGGCACGAACGGCGCTGATCTGCTCGTCGAGCCAGCGCAGGTGCGCGCTCCAGGCGTCGCGGATGCCAATGTGGTCGTACACGAGCACGGGGGCATCCTTCATGTTGGCGCGGCGGGCCTTGTCCGCGACGTCGTGCAGGATCTCCGCCGTCGGTACGCCCACGATCGGGTAGGCCCAGATCAGCCGGCCATCGGGCAGGCGCAACGAGATCGCCCTGTGGGCCCCAATTCCCTCGACGGTCGCGCCGATCTTCTCCGCATCGGCGCGCAACTTGCCGGTGATCGCCATGTACCGCGCGGCGATGGCGCGGCTTCGCAGCCGTTCCACCTTGCGTGCAATCTCGTCCGCGGTCGCGACCGCGATCGGTCCATCCGCGCCTTCAAGGGCGCCCGAATCAAGGAAGACGGTCTCGGCCATGTTGGTCAACTTGCTGGGGCTGTGACCCGGCCAGACGACGCGAAGCACTTGGATGTCCTTCGCCAAGGCGCGCCCGAGCTCCTGTCGCGTCCATCGGCTGTCGAAGTACGCCGGCGTATCCAGCATCACCATGACGTCCGAATCCACGAGGCGATGCCAGAGCACGTCCTGGAAGGGATCGCCGGGCCTAATATCGTGCGTGTCCAGGAAGACGTCGAACCCGCGGGCGTTGAGGCGATCGTGCAGCTGGTGCGCCGCCGCCCGAGAGTCCGTTCGCCGGTAGCTGATGAACACGCGTCGCTGCGGCCGCAGCAGTCCGACGCATTCGAGCATGGCGGTCGCCGCGTCCACCATGCCGGGATCGTCGCGACGACGCCATGAGGCGTTGGCCGACCGCAAGAAGCCAGGCAGTCGATCCGCCAAGTCCGCTCCTTCCGGAAGGCTCGGTATGATCGGGGCGCTCGAACGAACGAGTTCCTGCGCCGCATCGACGTCACCCGGCGGTTCGCCGCCGAAGTAGATCGCCGCGAACGCTGCCCGCTTGTCCCGCCCGGCGATCGTCCCCCCATCGTGGACGAGCACGTCCTCGCCGACGTCGAGACCGAAATCCCCGATCATGTCGCGGAGGGTCGCGGTCAACGTCTCCCGTTCAAGGGGAGTGGCGTTGCCCAGGATCGCGACCTCGTAAAGGCTCATCGCCGCATCTCAATGACCAGCCGCGGTCGCGGCCGCCTCGATCCAGTTCGACATGTTGTTGTAGCCGTCGTCGCTCACCCAATCGTACGTTCGATAGATGTCGCTCAACTGGGCTTTTCTACCCCCGCGGTCGACGCTCCAATACGACAACGGGTTCTTGCCCCGAACGTCGATTCCGAGCCGTGGATCCTTGACCTTGTGGATGTCGATCGCGAGCAATCCCTTCTTCAGCTGATAGCTTCGCTTTATCTCGTGCCGAACCCACGGTCGATCGTAGGTCTCGGCACCGAACAGAACCACAGTGACCGAAGTTCCCCTAAGTTGTTCCTCGATCCAGTTCTCTATGCCGCCGGCGCGCCTCTTGGCTTCCTCGAAGGCGGCGGTGTCATAGAACGGTTGCGCCTCGCCCTGCGCCCGGATCACCCAGGACTGGCGGATCTGCTGGATCCGACGGACATCGCGGCCATAATGGAAGCTGAAGAAGACTCTACGCGCCATCGGTTTCCCTGGATGCTTGGAGTTTAACAGCACCGTTGTACGCTGTCAGACTAACTGCACGATAGCGGACTGGACGGCGCCACGGCTGATGGCCCCACGTGATACAGGAGGATCCATCGACCCTCGCATCGCGGATCGGCCGACCGACGTCATGTGCCCGGCCGACGGGCGAGCCCGTCCCAGCAGCGGGGCTCAGCGAACCCATGGCCCGCGAGCGCCGGAGCCCGGATCTAACTTGTCGGGCCGTGGCCCGGAACGAGCTGAGCGACCCGGATCTACCGATCCGCGACACGTCCGCACCGCCTCGAGCGCGCGCGGACGGGAGGTCCCCGATCCGCCGCTAACGCGCCGCCACCGCATCGTCCACCCACGTCTCGATGTTCGACGCGATGTGATCGTAGACGTCCGTGCTGGCGCCGTACGGAGGATCATAGACCTTGCCGGCGACGGCAATGCCGTCGACCACCAATCCGGCGAAGGGATCGGATCCTTTGCTGCACTGCTCCTTGTCCGCGTTCCTCAACCTATGGATATGAATGGCGAGGACGCCCAGACCGTCCTTCCACGCTTTCTTGATCTCGTACTTGACCCACTTGCGCCCCGCGGTCTTCGTCCCGACGAGCACGACGAGGCACTCCTTGCCCTTCATGTTGTCCGCGATCCATGCCTTGATCGCGTCATCGCCCTTCTTCTTGATCTCCTCCCACTCGTTCGCCGCGAGCAGCGGCTGTTCGTCGATCGAGCCGATTTGCTTGATCTGCGATACGCGCCAGCTATCGGGCTTGTAGTGAAAGCTCAGGAAGCAGCTCTTCGCCATGGCACCATCGTCCTTACTCATGCCGTCGACGGGATCGGCCCATCGAACTGTCGCGTGCGGGTGAGACGGATCGGGGGCGCCTGCGTCAGCCGCGGCCCGGACGTGATCCGAGGATGCCTCGGAAGAGGGAAGGATAGGCGAGGTTCGTCTCGAGTTCGGCCGGAAATTGCTGGCGATTCCGCTCGAAGATCCGAGCTGCCGCCGCCCCCGTGGAAGCGATCGGCACGGCGGCGGCGGCGGGTTGCATCTGCTTGAAGAGGTCGAACTCGGCCTCGACGCCCTCCATGCCGCCGACGAAGATGCCGGCGTCGAAACGTTCGCTCGCGAGCATTTCCCGTCGCAAGATGGCGAGGCTACGCTCGCGGTTGCCGCGGGCGCTGCGCGTCCATACGACTCGTTCGAAGGCCGTATTGTCGGCCGGTATGTCCTTGCGGAAGAAGCGCGACTGATAGAGCGTCACGCTCTCCGCCCTGGTCGCGCCTATCCCCTCGGCGACGACTCGTATGAGCGGGGTGATGGCGGGATGGCCGCCCCAGACCAGGCGCCCCTTCGGCAGGACCACGGTCGCGAGGGCGCGGACCGCGTCGCGGATGGCTATGACGTCGCTGCTGTCGAAATAGGCCGGGTCACGCGCGGGATCCGGCACGCTGGCGGAAAGGAAAACGACGGTCATTGCTCGACGAGCCTCTCCTCGGCTTGGGTGATGCGCACCGCCTTGACCGGCAGATGCTCGTCGAGCCAGCGCAAGAACTCGCCCCAGGCGGGCCTCAGCCCGCGCCCGTCGTAGAGCAGGAAGATCGCCGCATAGTCCCGGTCGTCATGGAAGCGCTTGGTCGCCTCGTGATACCTCGAGGCATCGAGGACGCCGACGGCAGGTATGGCGGCGACCTTGTCGCCGGACTTGAGCGTCGCCGTGATGAAGCGCTCGGGCTGGACGACCGCCGCCACCAACACGCGTTCAGCGGCGTCGCAGAACTCGCGCACCAGGTTGTCGTGCCGCGCGGCGAGTGATCGCGCGCGCAACGCCTCGACGCGTTCGGCGATCGCCTCGACCATCGCCGGAACGAGTTCGTCCTGCGTCTCGCCCGCGAAATTGGAGGGGTCGAGCCTCAGCCGTTCGGACAGCGCGATGTCGGGCAACTCCTCATGGCCCGGCCATATCACCTGCACGATGCCGATCGTCATCGCGCTCGCCTGCGCCAGCTCCTCCTTGGTCCAGCGACTCTCGACGAACCCTGCCGTATCCAGCAACACGACGACGTCGCTGTCCGAAAGACGATGCCACAGCACCTCCTGGAAGTCGTCGCCCTTCGGAACCGAATGCGTGTCCAGGAAGACGTCGTAGCCTCGTGCCTCGAGGGCATGCCTGAGCTGGAGCGCGGCGGCGGACGAGTCCGTACGCCGGTAGCTGATGAACAGGCGCCGCGACTTGCGCAGCAGCCCCAGGTTCTCCAACACGAGGTTGCACAGGCCGTCAGGCGGATCCGACAGATCCCAAGCCACGCCGTTGATCCGACCGAGCTCGGCTGGCACTTGGCTGCCGTAGACGGAGAGATCCTGGACGACGGGGATCACGACCGTCGCACGCGCCAGCAGGACCTTGACGACATCGTCATCATCGCTCGGCACGTCCGAGCCGCCGAAATAGACCGCGACCGCAGGCATCTTCGTGCCGAGATCGGCCACGTCGCGCCTTCGTGGGAAATCGACATGATCAAGGACGTTCTCCCCGAGTTCGCGAAGCCGCTTCTTGATCGCCCGCTTGAGGCGAGGGCCGTGCGTGGCTGCGCCGGGCCCGAGTATTGCGACGGCGTATCGAGCCGCGGTGATCATGAGGCTATACCGCTCCCCGCATGTCATCTGCATATGGCGTCGGCCGTCCCCGGCGCCAAGGTCGCGGACAAGCTTGGACGAACTGGTTCCGGATCGACACCGCGCCGAGCCGTCGGCGAACAATCGTAGGCAATGCGAGCACCGCCGCCGCAAAGCATCCGGCCTCGCGTCGCGCGCGATCGGGCGGTGCGGCATCTCCCGGGCGCGTTCATGCCCTGCCGGCCAGGGTCAGCGGAGCCAGGGCCGCGGGTTTTGGACCGTGTCGTGCCAACGCGGCGCGACCCAGCCGCGCCTGCATTTCCGCCCCGCCCGCCGCGGGCGTCGCATCGAGACTAGCGGACCTGATCGGGCGCCCGTCGCCGAGCATCGCAACGTGCGGGGAAAGGATATTCGAACGCGCCCGTCCCCTTTGGGTCGACTTGCGTCCGGCGCCCGCTCGCACGGACCTCGAGGTCCCCGATGGTGGCGTCCGGTTTCGCTGCCGTGAGGCGGCAGATCTTTGCGGTTCGCGGGCGGCTCGACCAAACCGAGGCCCACGCCTGAGTCATTGTCCGGAAATTTCGAAGCGGCCGCAGATCTCCGCGCGTGAGAGGAGAGCCGGCACGTCGGAGTCTAGCCGGATCTCAACGAGCGGGTTCCAGCGGCGGCAGATCTGCCTCAGCACCCCATCCGGGGTCCAGTCCCAGAGCCTGAGGATCGCGCCGTCCAAGGTCGCGAGCCGCTCCGTTCCCGATCTTCCGCGGTGGAACGCGATACTTGAAACGGCGCCCGGAGTCGGGAGGTCGGCGATCGCCCGGCCCGTTGCGACATCGATGACCCTCACCCCGGTCTCGCCGGCCGGCACGGCCAGGAGCGAGTCGTCGCGGTTGAACGCATACGGTTGCTCGCTCGACCGCAGGCGGTCGGGTCCGACGCGTCGCGGAAGCCCTCCGAGGCCCGACGCATCGGCCATCTCGAGATGGCTACCGATGTCTATCAGCACCGAGCGGCCCGTCGGCGAGACATGGGCCGCAGTCAGGGACCCGTGCGTGGGTGCGCGGTCGGTGACCTCGTGGCATGCGTATGCGGTGGATCGGGCCACGCACCTGCCGATCGTGTCCCGGCTGGCCGGGCGGGCGCCGGAGGTGCAGGCGCAGGCGGCTCCGCCGCGCAGGCGCACGACCAGCGCAGCCCCGCCACGCGAGAGGTCCACGCCCTCCACGTCCCCCTCGAAGGTCAAGGACCGCGCCGGCGCGGCCAGGCTTCGGACGGTCACGGATCCGGGTCCGTCGACGATGGCCCAGGCGCCGTCCGCGACGGCGCCTCTCGCCGTTCCCTCCCACCGCCCGACGGGTTGGCAGCTCTTCTGATCCCAGACGCTCAGCCACCACGCCTTAGAGGCGCCTGCCACGCCGTGGGTGGATATGTTGGCTGGTCCCGGGCCCGGGACGAGGGCCCGGACCATCTCGACGTCCCCCTCCGAGTTCGGATGCTGCAAGAGCCCGCATCCATCCAGCCGATCGCGCAACGGGAGCAAGTGCACCTTGGTTGACATGCGACCCGCCACGATCGTGACGCCGCCTTGAACGACCGCTTCCCTGGGATCCTCCTCGACGTCCCCGATCCGGCGCGGGATGGCACCGTCCTCCGGGTCGACGGCGAAGACGGCGGTGCGCCGCACGCCGCCCGCGTTCCGCCCGTAGCCCGGTTTCCCTCGGCGGTGCATCGGCCAGACCACCAACTGTCCCTCGTCCCCAGCGGCGAACCCGCCGATCCCGGCTAGCCTGAGGGCCTCCGCCTGCGCCAGGGGCCTGACCACCTGCATGGTGCCGTCATCGGAGAACGTGAGCGCCCGCTCCCCATCCGGGTCGAACAACACGCCCCGCGGAGCGGCGCGGTGGACGGCCGTCCCGAGCGGCGCCAGGCCCGAGAAGGAGACGAAACGGACCGACCGGTCATGGCTAGTGACCGCTAGCGCGCGTTCGTCCCCGCTGATCGCCAAGCCGACATTGGCACTCGAGTCGGGAATCGAGGCACCCACCTTCCCGTCGAGGTCGCGCCCGACGCTCGCGACGGCCGTCGGGCGCGTCTCGGAGCGACGAAGCCGAAGGTCGTCGAGCCCGTAGACGCTCAGGCCGCCTTCAGCGTCCGCCACGGCCAGCTCGTCGCCCCGTCCCGTCACGGCCATGCCGTAGATCGGCTTCGGGTGTGCCGACTGCCGCGGTTGGCCCAACTCGTTCCCGGCGAGGCCGAACACCGAGATGACGCCGTCGATGCCGACCGCCACCAGCCGCCCGCCGCGCACCGCCAGTCCGTAGACGCTGGCCGGCATGTCCGAGACCCCGTTCTCGGCGAAGCGAGGATCCATCACGCGCGCGAGCTTGTTCCCGGGGGCTATGGCGTCGCCCGCGATGGGGAAGCCCCAGATCTCGGCCTTCTGGCTGAGGCCGGCCAGGACGCGTCCCCGGGCGGCGTCGAGGGCCAGGGCGTCCACCCGGTCGCCGATCAGGCCACGCCCGGTCTCCGACAGCAGCGGCGGCCCGCCGTCCGTATGCAGGGAAAGACGAACCAGCCCCCGATCCGTCCCCACGAAGAGGATATGACGCGACGCGTCGTACTCGAGCGACCGTATGCCCGAGCTTTTGAGGTCGAGCGCGGCGTGGACGTCACCGGTCCGCGGATCGACGAGACGCAGCACGCTGCTTCGCCCTCCGACTGCCACCCATCCCGTGTCGCCGAGGTATCTTGCCGTCCAGGCGGAATCGCCGCCGCCGGGCGTCAGGATCGTCTCGATCGGGACCATGCCCTCGCTGGCGAGGTAGCCGGCCTCGATTGATCGCGCGCTTGGGCTCAACTGGAGCGCGCCCGCCGCGTACGCCAACGCCGACGGAAGGGCGCCCGCGCCCTCGCCGACCAGCATGCGCGATCGCTGGAGCCAGGACTCCGCCTTGGCCCGGTCATCCGCGGCTTGGCGCGCCTCCGCCTGGATCCAGACCGCGCCGCTGCCGACGGCCGCGAGCGTGAGGAAGCCAGCCGAGATCACGCGCGTGCGGGTCTTGCGCCACGCCTCTTCGCGCTCCCAGGCCGCCTCGACCTCGCCGACGCTGAGGTCGGCGCCCAGGACATCCGAGAGGAGCAGGGTGGTCAGCCGGGCGGCCTCCTCCCTGAAGCTCCTGACCTTGTCCCAGCGCGGCAACGAGCGCCAGAGCGCGGCGCGGCGGCGCGACGCGCCCGTCGCCCGGATCGCGGACGTCAGCACGCGGTCCTGATACCAGCCCCTCAGGTCGATGTAGATCGCGGTTTCGCCGCCGCCCCGCGCCAGCAGGGCCGGCGGCATCACCTCGCCGAGCGTCGTCTTCCGGCCGTGCGTCAGGGCGAAGTACACGGGCGCGCCCGGCCGGTTCTTCACCCACCAACCGACCTCATGGTTGATCCAGGGGTGGAACCTCGACAGAGGGCCGCAGAACACGATGAGAGCCCGGCTCCTTCCGAGATAGCCCTCGATGATGTCCGCGACATCCTCCGGGCCACCGGCCGCGCGGCTCCGGCGCGGGATCTTGAAGTCCCTGCCGTCCACGCAGAGCTCGAGCTTATGCCGAAGTTTGCTGGGTAGCGTGCGACGTCGGTGGAACCCCTCGACGAAGACCTCTGCGGCACGGACCAGGTCGCGGTCGGGATCCGTCGCGTAGGTCGCGAACGCGTCGTAATCGTATTTCACAGTCGCCCCGCCCCGATCGAGCCGGTTCAGTGTCGACCTGCCGGCGTGACAAGATATTCCGTCTGCCAGCGTCGTAGCACCTTCAGCGCCGGCCGGTCTCGCTGCCTGGACTTGACCTGACGTGCTGTGGGCCCACATCGCGGCCCTAGTGGCACGATGGTTCGGCATCCTGTCCCGGCGCAGAGTCGGAACGGGGACAAAGCAGAGTCGATCGACCGATCGGATCTGCTTGGATGCCAGGCCTCGTCGCAATCGAACGCAGTAAAACACCCGCGACCTGACAAATCTATTTATAAAAACGACGAAGCCGGCGCTCAACTGCTCCGTTTAAGATTTGACCTGATCGGTATTTTGGACCGAGCCGATTGAGCGACTGTCTTGCCAGTCAAGCGGTTTGCCATGGCGTTCCGTCTCTCGAGATGGCGTTGAGGATCGTGATCAGCTTTCGAGGGGTGGCAATCAGGGCGACGAGCCTAAGCTTGCCGGCTGCGATGAGCCGACCACGGAAGGTTTTCAGCGTGGCGTGGTGACGGCTGGCTACCATGGCCCCCATGAACAGCGCCGTGCGGACAGGCGCGCGACCGCCCGCGATAAAGCTACTGCCGCGCCACTGACCGGATTGCCGCATCCAAGGGGCCAGGCCGACAAACGCGGCGACTTGCTTTCGGTCAAGGCCCCCAAACTCGGGCAGCTCTGCGATCAGGGTTCGTGCGATCGTCGGTCCAATACCAGGCACAGAGGTCACAAGGGTCACCTTCCTGCGCCATGCAGGCGACCGGTCTAACGCTGCATCAATGGCGCGCTCAATCACACCCCGCTGCTGCTCCAACGCCTCTTTGACGCGCCGGACGCTGTCTCGAATGTCGGCCAACACGGAGGGCACATAGCGATGCGTGTTGCGGTGCAGACCGACGATCCGGCAGACGTGGCGTTCCGAGAGGCCGTACCTCTCCCGGATGCCCGCAATTGCCTGCCGGCGGCGCTTGGGGGCTACACGTTTCCCGAGGCGACGCCAGAACCTGCGTTTCCAGGGACGGATCCGCCGCAAGCCGCCGCAACCGAGCGTTCTCGCGCTTCAGATCCTTCATCTTCCGCGCCTGATCGACGTTGGAGGCCGCCGTACTCCTTGTGCCAGCGAAAACAGCTCTGCTCGGAGATCCTGTCTCCTTGCAAGCCAGCGCCAAGCTTTTGCCCTGCGCCGGTTGCACCTCGATCTGCCGCAGCTTCAGAACACCCCATTCCGCGCTCGATTCCTGAGCTCGCCAAATGGCTCACTACTCTGGCTCTGGCTGATCCTCTCGATCAGCCCGGTCCAAAGCCAGCCAGTCAGGTCACGTCCGCGTGGCCAGTGGGTTAGATCCGAGTTCCATGCCTATAAATCCCCGATTCATCCCCGTTTTCATCCCAGAAAGTCGAGAGCAGCCAACATGTTGAGGCGCGACAGGGGGTTGGCACCGGGCGGGGTTACCGTCCCCTCAGCTCCACCAGGCTTTCCTGGTGACAAGACAGCGTCCCGGTTCCGCAGCGATAGCGCTGGCGCGGCCGGGACTTAGCGCCGGTCCGCGGAGATCTCTTCCCGCCCCGCGCCACCTGCCCGATCCCACATCCCGACCCGTGACCGCGCCCCGCCCCAGATCTTGGTCCGGGCTGCCCGGGGATCCCCCGCCGCGAGCCGAGGCCGCGTCCGGGCCGGCGGCGAGCCTGCAACCATCGCGGCGCGGCAGGGTTCGGTCCCGATCGGAGACGGAGGAGGTCGCGTGGCGTCCTGGATCGAACAGGCAGTCTGGTGGCAGGTCTTTCCCCTCGGCTTCGTCGGAGCCCCCGACGAAGCCGATCCGGCCGCACCGGTCACGCACCGCCTCGCCCACCTGCACGGCTGGCTCGACTACGCGGTCGAGCTCGGCGCGTCCGGGCTGGCGCTCGGGCCGATCTTCGCGGCCTCCACGCACGGCTACGACACGATCGACCATTTCCGCATCGACCCGCGCCTCGGCGACGAGGCCGATTTCGACGCCCTGGTCGCGGCGGCCCGGGCCCGCGGCCTCCGCGTCCTGCTCGACGGCGTGTTCAACCATGTCGGGCGGGCGCACCCGGCCTTCCAGGACGTCCTGCGGCACGGGCCCGAATCCGAGCGGGCCGGCTGGTTCCGGCTGTCCTGGCCGCGGGGCTCCGGCCCGGGCATCGAGCCGGACTACGCCTGCTTCGAGGGACACCGGCAGCTCGTCACGCTCAACCACGACGACCCGCGCGTCGCTGACCACGTCGCCGCCGTCATGGGCCACTGGCTCGCCCGGGGCGCCGACGGCTGGCGGCTGGACGCGGCCTACGCGGTGCCGCCGCGCTTCTGGGCGCGCGTGCTGCGGCAGGTCCGCCTCGCGCATCCGGAGGCCTACATCGTCGGCGAGGTGATCCACGGCGACTACGCCCGCATCGTGCAGGACACCGGCATGGATTCGGTGACCCAGTACGAGCTCTGGAAGGCGATCTGGAGCGCCCTCAACGATCGCAACCTGTTCGAGCTGGCCCACGCCCTGGACCGGCACAACGGCCTTCTCGACAGGTTCGCGCCCCTGACCTTCGTGGGCAACCACGACGTGACGCGCATCGCGAGCCGGCTCACCGACGAGCGGCACCTGCCGCACGCGCTGGCGATCCTGCTGACCTGCGGCGGGACGCCCTCGATCTATGCCGGCGACGAGCAGGCCTTCCGCGGCGTGAAGGAGGAGCGGGTCGGCGGCGACGACGCTATCCGGCCGGCCTTCCCGCCGACGCCCGCGGATCTCGCTCCCTACGGCTGGCCGATCTACCGGCTGCACCGGGACCTGATCGCCCTCCGGCGGCGCCACGCCGGACTCCACCGCGCGCGGGCGCGGGCGCTGCACCTCGCCAACGCGCAGATCGTGCTCGCGCTGGGCGACGGGAGCGCGCGGGTGCTGACGGCCCTGAACCTCGCCGACGCGGACGCGACGCTGCCGGTGCCGGAAGCCCGGGCGATCGAGGCCGGCACCGGCGATCTCGCCGAGGCCGGCAGCACCGGCGCCCGCGTGACCCTTCCGGCCCACGGCTGGGCCGTCCTGACCGTGTGACCGCCGCGCCTCGGCCGGAAAGGGGCCGGAAAGAGGCCGACCGCCCGCTCTCCCTAGCCGGTGCGGCGGGCCGTCCAGCGCCCCGCGCAGGCACCGAGCCCGGACAGCGTCCAGCGGCCGGTCCCGGCGGACCCGCGCAGGCGGCCCGTGACCGAGACGCTGGCCAGCCCCTTGCGGATCGTGCCGGTGATCCGGCCGTCCGGCCCTGCCCGGCCGGAGGCGTCGACGCCGTTGCCGCCGACGTCGTCCACGGTCCCGTCCCGGATCACGATGGGATAGCTGTAGGGCCCCGTGCAGCTCCCGCTCTCCGCGGTGGCGATGACCGACCATGACCCGTCGAACCGGTTGGCCGCGGAGGCTCCCGTCGCGGCGCAGACGGTCGTGCAGGCGGTCAGGATCAGGGCGGGCGCGAGCCGTGCGGCGCGAAGTCGGGTCATCGTCTCCTCAGTGATGGTCTCGGATCTCGGATGGGATTCCTCCGTGCCGGGGGGATCCGTCGCGCGGCACGGCGCGCGGGCGGACCGTCAGTCGGTGCGGTCGCACGACGGAGCGTCGGGAGCCGGAGCACGGGGTGAAAGGGCAACGGGCCGGACGCGCGCCGGGAGCGGCGCGGGCGCCCGGCCTCGCGGCCGTGCCGGACAAGAGGGCCATCCGCCCGGCACAACCTCGGGAAAGGGGCGCGGAACCCGGCGGCGCCCGACGGCGCACGGCGCGTTCCACGACCGCGATATGGGGCCTAACACATTCGTGGGAATGAGATATTTTTACCAGTACGCCGTGTTTCTCACCGGCTCCGCGGGATGCCACGCGCCGACATGTCTCAGCGGGCCATCCCGGCAGACACGCCGTTCCGCGACAGGCCGGTCGGCCCGGCGCGGCCGCCCGCGGGGCGGCTGCGCAGGAACGTGTCGAGCCATGCGGGCATC
Organism: Methylobacterium sp. 1030; assembly: GCF_040544715.1. Classification (NCBI taxonomy): domain Bacteria; kingdom Pseudomonadati; phylum Pseudomonadota; class Alphaproteobacteria; order Hyphomicrobiales; family Methylobacteriaceae; genus Methylobacterium; species Methylobacterium sp. 1030. The sequence goes on from NZ_JBEPKM010000021.1 coordinate 54,571, forward strand.
CCGGTTCCAGGCCGGAACGCCGCCCGGCGCTCCCAGGCCTTCAGGAGGGTGAGCCGGACGAGGTCGTCCCCCTGGACATCGCCCGCGATGGCGTCGCGGGTCAGCATCAGCGCGCGGCGGCGCAGGTCCGGCACGGCGTCGACCAGCGCCGCCCCGAAGCCGACCGGGACCTGCCCCTCGGCCTCCGCGGCGTCCGCGGCCTCCGACAGGCGGTCGAGCAGGCGTCTTAGACGCGAATTTTCCTCAAGTTCTGCAACTTCTGGAAAATTCTCGCGCCGACTCGTACATGATGTCGCACCCGGGGCGGAGATCACGTCCCCGTGTTCCGCGGTCCCCCGCACTAGTCGGTCAATATCCTGCACGGTCGGCATGGCCACGTCTTCTGGGAAGGGGGGCCGAGAGCGCGCGGGAACGGCGTCGCGGCGTTGCGAGCATTTATCTTTGGCTCAAAACGCCCGCGTCAATGGTGCGCGTATACCAGGAAAATAACTTAGATGAGGGAACCGGCTTGTGCGCAACCCGTTTGTGCCCCGCTGCCGACAGGGCAGTGACCGCGTGAAGGGGTGCAGAAGCTGTGACGGCGGGCGTCGACAGGCATGAGCTCCGGCAGATCATCGCCGGCCTGAGCGAGGGCGTGATCCTGGTCGAGCCCGACCAGACCATCGCCTACGCCAACGCGGCCGCCCTGGCGATGCACGGTGCCGAGAGCCTCGACGAGCTCGGCCCAACCGTCGACGCCTATCGCGACCGCTTCTGCCTCCGATACCGCAACCATATCACGCCCAACCAGTACCCGATCGAGCGCGTGATCGCCGGCGAGCGCTTCCACGACGTGGTGGTCGAGGTGCGGCGGGCCGACAAGCCCGACATGGACTTCGTGCACTCGCTGCGCAGCCTCGTGGCCACGGACCGCGACGGCAACCCGAGCTGCCTCGCGCTGATCCTGAAGGACGTCTCCGACCAGTTCGAGGCCGAGGAACGGTTCGAGCGCACCTTCAACGCCAACCCGGCCCCGGCCGTGATCACGCGGCTGTCCGACCTGCGCCACGTCAAGGTCAATCACGGCTTCCTGGAGATGACCGGCCACACCCGCGACGCCGTCATCGGCCGCAGCGTCTACGAGGTCGACGTCCTGGCCGGCGCGCGCAACCGCGACCTCGCCGTCGCGCGGCTCAACGCGGGCGGCACGATCCCGCAGATGGAGGCCTGCCTCGACCTGCCCGACGGCGGGAGCCGCTTCGTGATCGTCGCCGGGCAGCCGATCGAGATGGGCGACGAGCCCTGCATGCTGTTCACCTTCGCGGACCTGGAACTGCGCCGGAAGGCCGAGGCCGCCCTGCGCCAGAGCGAGGAGCGCTTCGCCAAGGCGTTCCGGATGACGCCGATCCCGACCGTGCTGGTGCGGGCCGAGGACGGCCAAGTCACGGGCGTGAACGAGGCGTTCAGCCGGGTCTTCGGCCTGGGCGGGGACCGCGTCGTCGGCCGCTCGCTGGAGGAGGCCGGCCTGTGGGTCGCCGAGAAGCAGCGCCTGCAGGTCGAGGCCGCCCTGGAGCGGCAGGGCTACGTGCTGGGTCTCGAGGTGTGCCTGCGCCACGAGAGCGGCGCGAACCTCGACTGCCTGGTCTCGGCCGAGCGGGTCGAGATCAACGAGACGGCCTTCGTTCTGCTGGTGCTGCAGGACATCACCGCGCGCAAGCACTCGGAGCGGGAGCTGTTCGACGCGATCGAGACGGTGATGGCCGACACGTCGTGGTTCAGCCGCGGGCTGATCGAGAAGCTGGCGAACCTGCGCCGGCCGGCCCGGGAGGGCGGCGACGCGGCGGCGCCGAGCCTGACCGTTCGCGAGCGCCAGATCCTCAACCTGATCTGCGCGGGGCTCGGCGACGACGCGATCGCGCGCAAGCTCGGGCTGTCGCGCAACACGGTGCGCAATCACGGCGCCGCCCTGTACCGCAAGATCGGCATCCACAAGCGCAGCGAGGCAGTCGTTTGGGGGCGCGAGAACGGCTTTCCCCTGAACATCTCTGACGGATGAATACCGCCATACTGGTACAACTAAACCATTGATCCGGCGCGCCCGGCGTACATCTTCCGCTCGGCAAGGGTTTTCTCACGCATGACGAGGCGCCCATGACCGAAGACAGGAAGACACCGTCCGCCGAGCACCTCAAGGGCTCGGTGAAGGAGGCCATCGGCAAGCTGACCGGCGATGCCCGGACGGAGACCGAGGGCCGGCGCCAGAAGCGCGACGCGCCCGGATCGAAGGCCGGCTCCGGGCCCGCGGGCTCCGGCCCGCGCTGACGGACGTCACCCGGCGCCTCACGGTGAGGCGCCCCCACCACGAGCGCGATCGCGGAGGCGGTCGCCGACGCGACGACGAAGGAGAACGACATGGTCGATACCAATCGGATCACGGGCGCGGCCCGGGAACTCGGCGGCAAGGTGCAGGGCGCGTTCGGCGACCTGACCGGCTCGCGGCGGGACTCGGTCGAGGGCCGCGCCCGCGAGGCCGCCGGACAGGCCGAGACCCTCTACGGCCAGGCCAAGGACACCGTGCGCGACGCGGCCGACCACGTGGCCGACGCGGCCCGCGACTTCGGTGGTCGGGTTCGCGACGCCGTCGACGATCTCGGGGCCGACGACGTCGAGGCCCGCGCCCGCCGCGCCCAGGGCGCCGCGCAGGACCAGTACGCCCGCGCCGAGCGCGGCGTCCGCCACGCCGCCGAGGAGGCGTACGACTACGCCGAGGACGCCTACGCGCGCGGCAGCCACGCCCTGCGCCGCGGCACCCGCGAGGTCGGCCAGCAGGTCGCCGAGTACCCGCTCGCCGCCCTGCTCATCGCCGGCATCGCGGGCTTCGGCCTCGGCCTGCTCGTCAGCGCCCGCCGCGACTGAGCCGCGTCCCGGCCGCCCCTGGGCCGTCCGGGCCGGCGGCCCCACGAATTTCAGCGATCCACCACCGGAGTGACAGCGTGACCACCATCCAGACCGTTGCAACGCCCTTCGCGCCGGACGCGCACGCCGACACGCGCGCCGTCCTGCTCAACCAAGTCTCCTGGGGCGCCATCTTCGCCGGCGCCGTGACCGCGCTGGTCACCCAGGTGATCATCAACCTCGTCGGCGTCGGCGTCGGGCTGGCCTCGGTCGGCACGACCGCCGCCGACAATCCCTCCGCCTCCACCGTCTCGATGGGTGCGGGCGCGTGGTTCGTCGCCTCGGGCCTCGTCGCCTCGCTGGCCGGCGGCCTCATTGCCGGGCGGCTCTCGGGCAAGGCCCTTCCGGGTGCGGCCGCCCTGCACGGGCTGGTCTCCTGGGCGGTCACCACCCTGGTGGTGCTGTACATGCTGACCTCGGCCGCCAGCGGCCTGGTCGGCGGCACGCTCGGCACCGTCTCGAGCGCGCTCGGCGGCGCCGGCAACCTCGTCGGCGGCACGGTGCAGACCGCCGCCCAGGCGGCGGCGCCGTCGCTGTCGAAGATCTCGAACCCGCTCGACGGCATCGAGGACAAGGTCCGCCAGCAGGCCGCCGGCCAGGACCCGCAGGCCGCCAAGGACGCGGCCGTGGCGGCGGTGAAGGCGGTCCTGACCGGTGACCCGGCCCAGAAGGAGCAGGCCAAGACCCGCGCCGCCGACGCCCTGGCCAAGGCGCAGGGCATCACGCCGGATCAGGCCAAGGCGCAGATCGACGACTACCAGAAGCAGTACGAGCAGGCGGTGGCCAGCGCCAAGCAGAAGGCCGAGGCCGCTGCCGTGACGGCGAAGTCGGCGGCCACGCAGGGCGCGTTCTACGCCGCGCTGGCGCTGATCCTGGGTGCGCTGGCGGCGTATGTCGGCGGCCGGATGGGCGCGCCCAAGCCCGCGACCCTGCTCGGCGCCTACGAGACCCGGCGCGTCTGACACCTCCCTCTGACACCTTCACCGGCCCCCGCGTCGATCGCGGGGGCCACCACCGGCCGGGGAGACCGGCCTCACCAGCGAAGCAGGAGCACACGCGATGAGCAGCACGACCGACAAGATCAAGGGCCTGGCCAACGAGGCGGTGGGCAACGTCAAGCAGGCGGCCGGCAAGGCGACGGGCAACGACAAGCTGGTGGCCGAGGGCAAGGCGCAGGAGCTGAAGGGCGAGGCGCAGAAGACCGTCGGCGACGTCAAGGACGGCGCCAAGTCCGTCGCCGACAAGATCACCGGCAAGCACTGATCCGTCCCGCGGCGCCGGCTCCCCGGCGCCGCCGCCCCCGCCGAGGCGGGGCTCCATTCCCCGACACCAGGAGAGCTGCATGAACCGCGACCAGATCCGCGGCGCGTCCCGCCACCTCAAGGGCCGCGCCCAGACCGCCCTGGGCGGCCTGACCGGTGACCCGGCCCGCCAAGTGCGCGGCGCCGTCAATCAGGTGGCCGGCGGCGCGCAGTACGCCTACGGCCGCGCCCGCGACCGCGCCGAGGACCTCGCGGAGGACCTGGCGGAGGACAGCCGCCATCTGGCCGAGGCCGCCCGGAGGCGGGCCGACCACCTGATCGACGAGGGCCGGGACCGCGCCCGGGACGCGCGCCGCCGCGGCGCCGATTACGGCCGGCAGGCGATCCGCACGGCCGACGCCAACCGCACCAACACCCTGCTGGGCCTGGCCGCCGTCGCTTTCGCGGCGGGATGGCTCGTCCGCCGCACCCGCTGACGGAGGGTTTACCGATGCTGCGCAAGCTCCTGACGGCCTTCATCGTGCCGAAGCTCATCGCCTATCTCGGGCGCCGCTACGACCGGCGCCGGGGCACCGGCCGCACCTACTGACGCCCGGATCCGGAGCCCGGGATCGCTAGCCCGGGGCCTTCCAGATGCCGGCGGCGATCCGTGTCGTCTCGACGAGCGCGGCGTGGAGCGCCGCGTCCCCGTCGCGCCGGCCGGCGCGGAGCGCCGCGACCAGCTCGGCCGGCGATCCGGCGCCGCCCAGCGCCCGCTCCCAGGCCCCGGCCGCCGCGCCGGCCTGCGCGATCTCCCGCATGACCACGCCCATCGCGTTGGCGGCCATCAGCAGGACGTAGCGCTGGCGCCCCGACAGGGCCGGCGCGACCTCGTCGAGGAGGCTCTGCCGGGCGACCGACAGGAGGGCGGCGCCCGCGGGCGCGTCCAGGAAGGATTCGCTCATCGGGCTCCCCACCGCTCGGGCGCGGTCTCGCGCAGGATCGCGGCCTCGAGTTCGGGCACCATCCGGCCGGTCAGCGCCAGCTCCAGCGACGTCTCCTGACCGGAGACGTGGCGGTGGCCCTGCTCCAGGGCGATCACCGCCCAGCGCAGATGCGCCATGACCTCCCAGTAGCGCACCGCCTCCGGCTCGATCGCGCGCCCGCTCTCGGCCTCGTAGCCGCGGTAGAAGGCGGCCCGCGGGGCGATGCCGCCGGCCTCCAGGTCGGGCCGGCCGAAGCGCCAGCAGGCGGCGCAGAACCAGCCGATATCCTGGACCGGGTCGCCCCAGCCGGCGAATTCCCAGTCGAGGATCGCCGTCAGGCCCTCGGCATCGACCATGTAGTTGCCGGTGCGGAAGTCGCGGTGGACCAGGACCGGCCGGGGACAGGGCGGCGCGTGGAGCTCGGCCCAGCGCAGGCCCCATTCGAGGGCCGGGCGCGCGGCGCCGATCCCGTCGAGACTCGCCCGGAGCGCGCGGATCTCGGCCAGGGCCGGCTCCGGCTCGGGCGCGCCGAGGAAGGCGAGGTCGTCCGCCGGGGCGGTGCCCGGGCCGGCCGCCGGCAGGATGCCGTGCGTCCGGGCGAGCTCGCGGCCGAGCCGCTCGGCCAAGGCCGCGCGGTCGCCGCCGAGGCTCGTGTCCTTGACCACCCGCGGCCCCAGCCCGATCCCGGAGACGAGGCCCATCAGCGCGAAGGGCGCCCCGACCACCCCCGGATCCGCGCAGAATCCGACCGGCTCCGGCACCCGCACGCCGGCCGCGAAGGCGGCGCGCAGGATCCGGAACTCCTCCGCCCGCGAGCGGCTCGACGCGATGGTGGCGGCCGCGTCCTTGCGCAGGACGAAGCTCCGGGGCGCGCCGTCGACCCGGCACGACAGCATCCAGTTCTCCTGGATCGAGCCGCCGGTCAGCGGCCGGGCGTCGTCGAGCGCGACCGACCCGGCCTCCAGGGTCCGGCCGATCCAGGCGCAGAGCGCCGTCCTCTGATCCACGTCCAGCATGGTGCCTCAGGGCCGCGTCACGGGACGCGCTCGAGGGCCATGGCGATCCCCTGGCCGCCGCCGATGCACATGGTCACGAGCCCGTAGCGGCCGCCGGTCCGGGCCAGCTCGTAGAGGGCCTTGACGGTGATGATCGCCCCCGTGGCGCCGATCGGGTGGCCGAGGGCGATGGCGCCGCCGTTCGGGTTGACCCTGTCGGGATCGAGGTCGAGGGCGCGGGAGACCGCGCAGGCCTGCGCCGCGAAGGCCTCGTTCGACTCGACGACGGCGAAATCCGCCGCCCGCAGGCCGGTCCGCTCCAGCAGCCGCCGCACCGCCGGCACCGGGCCCATGCCCATCTCGGACGGGTCCACGCCGGCGTGGGCGTAGCCGACGATGCGGGCGAGCGGCGTCGCGCCGTCGCGCGCGGCCCGCGCGGCGCTTGACAGGACGAGGGCCGCCGCGCCGTCGTTCAGCCCCGAGGCGTTGCCGGCCGTGACGCTGCCGGTCTTGGAGAAGGCCGGGCGCAGCTTGGCGAGGTCCTCGGCGGTCGTGGCCTTCGGGTGCTCGTCGGTGTCGAAGGCCACCGTCTCGCGCTTGCGCTGGACCTCGATCGGCAGGATCTGCTCCCGGAACCGGCCCTCGCGGATCGCCCGCGCGGCGCGGGCCTGGCTCTCGGCCGCGAAGGCGTCCTGCGCGTCGCGGGGGACGGCGTAGCGCGCGGCCACGTTCTCGGCGGTGACGCCCATGTGGCCGTTGCCGAACGGGTCGGTCAGCGCGCCGAGCATGTAGTCGACCAGCACGGCGTCGCCCATGCGCGACCCGGTCCGCCCGGTGGTCAGCAGGTGGGGGGCGCGGCTCATGCTCTCGGCGCCGCCGGCCACGGCCGTCTCGGCGTCGCCGAGCAGGATGGACTGCGCGGCCGAGACGATCGCCTGCAGGCCGCTGCCGCAGAGGCGGTTGACCGTCATGGCCGGCACCTCCGCGGGAATCCCGCCCTCCATCGCCGCGACGCGGGCGATGTAGGCGTCCCGGGGCTCGGTCGGGATGACGTTGCCGAGGACCACGTGCCCGACCGTCTCGGGCGCGGTCCCGGCGCGGCGCAGCGCCTCCGCGACGCAGCTTGCGGCGAGGACGGAGGGCGGCGTGCCGGCCAGCGCGCCGCCGAACGTGCCGATCGCGGTGCGCACCGCGCCTGTGATCACGACCTCGGTCATACTCTCGGCTTCCTCTCGGCTTCCCTGTCTGGCTCGGCCTGCCGACGCGCCCCGCGCGGCGGGCGGACGGTGTCGGCCCCGCTCAGGCCCCGACGCTCAGGCCCCGACGTCCCACGACCAGAAGGCGTCGCCCTCGGCCTCGAGATTGCGGTTCAGGACCATCTTGTGGACCTCGTCGGCCCCGTCCACGAGGCGCGCCTGCCGGGCGTAGCGGTAGATCCACTCGAGGGGCGTGTCGGTGGAGTAGCCCCGCGCGCCGTTGATCTGGATCGCCGTGTCGGCGGCCGCGTGCAGGAGGTTGGCCACGTGGACCTTGGCCATCGACACCTCCTTGCGGGCGAAGCTGCCCCGGTCGAGGGCCCAGGCAGCCTTCATCACCAGGAGGCGGCCGATCTCGATCCGCATCGCGAGGTCGCCCAGCATCAGCTGAATGCTCTCCCGGTCGGCCAGCCGGATCCCGAAGCCGTGCCGCTCGGCCGCGTAGGCCCGGGCGATCTCGACGCAGCGCTTCGACAGGCCGAGCCAGCGCATGCAGTGGGTCAGCCGCGCCGGCCCGAGGCGGATCTGGGTGAGCTTCAGGCCGTCGCCCTCGTTCATCAGGACGTTCTCGGCCGGGATCTCCAGGCCCTCGAACAGCAGCTCGCAATGGCCGCCGTGCTCCTCCGGCCCCATGATCGGGATGCGGCGCAGGATCCGCCAGCCGGGCTGGTCCCTGTGGAACAGGAAGGCGGTCAGCCCTTTCCGCGCGTCGTCGGAGGTGCGCGCCATCAGGATGAAGTGCTCGGCCTCCTCGGCGCCGGTGATGTACCACTTGCGGCCGGTGACCACGTAGCCGTCGCCCCGCCGCTCGGCCCGGGTCTGGATCATGCCGGGATCGGAGCCGCCGCCGGGATGCGGCTCGGTCATGGCGAAGGCCGAGCGGACCCGCCCCTCCACGATCGGCGCGAGCCAGCGCGCCTTCTGGTCCGGGGTCGCGACCTTCTCCAGCACCATCATGTTGCCGTCGTCGGGCGCGGCCGAGTTGAACACGACCGGGCCGAAGATCGAGCGGTTCATGGCCTCGTAGCAGACCGCCATGCCGACCTTGTCGAGCCCGGCGCCGCCGGTCTCGGGCCGCAATTGCAGGCACCACAGGCCCTCTGCGCGGGCGAGGCCGCGCAGCCGCGTCAGCTCGGCGAGGCTGATGTTGCCGTGGCCGTCATAGGCGGCCGGATCGGCCTCGAGCGGCAAGATGTGCGCGTCCACGAAGGCCGCGATCCGGGCGCGGTAATCCTCGACGCGCGGGGAGATGGTGAAATCCACGGGCCCACCTCCTGGGTCGGTGCCGACGACGAAAATCGAGCGAGCGCTCGCTTTTTATCGCCTGGATTCGCGCCTGGCAACGGGCTAGACCTCGGGAGCCGCTCCCGGTCGTGGCCACCGCGGGCTGGCGCGACGACGAAACGACGACGGCGCGACGATGGATCGATGAGCCCCGCAGACGCTCTTCCGGCGAACTTTCCGGCACACCTTCCGGTGAAGGACGCCTACGCCACCGAGGCGATCTGCGCGCGGATCCTGGCGCGGCACCGGGACCGGATCAGCGTCCGGAAGGACCATGTCGCCGTCGCCAACCTCGCGCGGATCATCGAGGCGGTGCTGAAGCTGTCGAGCCGGCAGGGCTTCCACGAGACGAGCCTGCGCGACCTCGCCCGGGCCTCGGGGCTCAGCATGGGCGGGCTCTACTCGTACTTCGACAACAAGAACACGCTGCTGGTCATGATCCTCACCGAGGTGGCCGAGACGGCCGAGGCGGTCCTGCGGCAGGCCCCGGCGGGGCTCGCGGCGGATCCGGCCGCGCATCTGCGCTGGCTGATCGAGACCCATATCCGCCTGACCGAGGCGATGCAGCCCTGGTTCGTCTTCGCCTTCATGGAGGCGAAGGGCTTCCCGGCCCCCGCCCGGACGATGGCGACGGAGAGCGAGGCCGCCACGGAGCGCATCTTCGCCGAAGTCCTCGCCCGCGGCGCGGCGGCGGGCGTCTTCGCGGTCGCCGACGTCGACCTCACCGCCGCGCTGATCAAGCCGCTCCTGCAGGACTGGTACGTGAAGCGGGCCAAGCACCGGAAGCGCGGGATCCCGATCCAGCGCTACATCGCCGGCGTGACCGCCTTCGTCGAGAAGGCCATCGCGGCGGGCTGAACCGGCGCGGCGGACGAACACCCCCTGGTCGGGGCCGCCGCGCGCCCTTATGCCGGGCCCGGAGGGCATTCCGGAGCGCGGGGAGCATGGCCGGACCGATCGGGCGCCGCGCGGACGCACACGGAACCGCCGGAATCGACGATCCGCTGAGCGGCCTCGCGCCGCTGCTGCGCGTGCGGCCGCACCTGGACGACGTCTGCCGGTTCGGCGGCGCCTGGGCCGCCCCGCACGCGCCGGAGCCGACGCGGCAGGCCTATTTCCACCTCGTGACGCGCGGCCGCGCCACGCTGCGGCGGCCTGGGGGTGCGCCGCTGCAGGTCGCGGCCGGGGACATCCTGCTCCTGCCGCGCGGCGACGCGCACCTGTTCCACGGCGCGGGGCCGCCGCCGTCGACGCCCCTGCCCGTCGCGGTCCGCCACGCGCACGATCTGCGGTTCAAGACCACCGTCGGGGCCGAGCCGGACGTCGAGCTGATCTGCGGCCGCCTGGCCTTCGAGGCGGCGCCCCAGACCCTGATCGTGACCGCCCTGCCCGACCTCCTCGTCCTGAGCGTCGGCACCGAGCCCCTGGCCACCCGCTTCGCGCCGCTCCTGGCGGGCATCCGCGAGGAGCTGAACGACCTCCGCGCCGGGTCGGTCGCGGTCGCCGAGAACCTCGCGAGCGCGCTGTTCATGATGATGCTCCGCGCGCATCTCGAGGCGTCGGCCCCGGCCGAGGGCCTGCTGCGCCTCCTGGGGCAGCCGCTCACCGCCCGGGCGGTGCTCGCGATGGTGCGCGACCCGGTGCATCCCTGGACGCTGGACGAACTGGCCGCGACGGCCGCCGCGTCGCGGGCGAGCCTCGTGCGCGCCTTCCGTGGGGCGGCGGGCGTCGCCCCGCTGGAATTCCTCACCGACCTGCGGCTCGGGCTCGCCCATCACCGCCTGCGCACCGAGACGGTCCCGCTGGACCGTCTCGCCGCGGAGGTCGGCTACCAGTCCGCGCCCGCCCTCAGCCGGGCGTTCCTGCGCAAGTACGGGATCCGCCCCGGACAGGCGCGGCAGGCCGAGGCGCCCCCGCAGGCGGTTTGATCCGCCCGGTCATCGGCCTGCGCCGCGCGGTCATCGAGGGCGCGGCCGGCCCCGACTACCTTCCTCGTCATCACGAAGGAGGTCGTCATGCACATGATCGATTGGAACAGCTACCGCCAGCAGGTCACCGCCGGCGTCGGACACTTCGCCAAGCTCAGCCCCGACACGGTGCGGGGCTACGGCACCCTCAGCACGGCGGGCCAGAAGACCGGCCAGCTCGACGCCAAGACCCGTGAGCTGATCGCGGTGGCGGTGGCGATCTCCCTGCGCTGCGACGGCTGTATCACGGTCCACACCGACGCCGCCCGCAAGCTCGGCGCCACCGAGGCCGAGCTGGCCGAGGCCCTCGGGGTCGCCACCAGCCTCAATGCCGGTGCCGCGGTCGTCTACGCGACCCGCGCGCTCGACGCCTTCGCGGCCTCCGCCGAGGCGTAGCCCCTCCCCCCATCCGATTGAGCAAGGAATCGTGCCATGAACACGCAGGTTCGCCGCGTCCTCGGCCTCGTCTCCGGGCCGGGCTCGAACCGCCTCGGCCTCCAGGCCATGCGGGTCGCCATCGCGGTCATCTTCCTCTGGATCGGCGCGCTCAAGTTCGTGCCCTACGAGGCCGACAGCATCACGCCCTTCGTCGCCAACAGCCCGGTGATGGCGTTCTTCTACGCCCACCCCGACCAGTACGCGCAGCACCTCACCCACGAGGGCGAGCTCAACCTCGCCGCCCGCGCGTGGCAGACGGCCAACCACACCTACGCGTTCTCCCGCGGACTCGGCACGGTCGAGCTGCTGATCGGCCTGCTCGTCCTCGTCGGGCTGGCGTCGCGGCGGCTGGGTCTGGCCGGCGCGGTGCTGGCCTTCCTCACCCCGGTGGTGACCCTGTCGTTCCTCGTGACCACCCCCGAGGCCTGGGTCGCCGCGCTCGGCGACGCCGAGCACGGCTTCCCCTACCTCTCGGGTGCCGGGCGCCTCGTCCTCAAGGACGTCACCCTCATGGCCGGCGCGTGGCTCGTCCTCGCCGACAGCGCCCGCGCCGTCCTCGAGCGGCAGGCCCGGGCGCCGGGCGCCCCCGCCCGCCTCGACCTCGCGGCAAGCCGCTAGGAGTCCCCTAGGAGGCCGGGGTGCCGCCCGCGGGCAGCGCCCCGATCATCGCCCGCAGGCCGCCGATGTCGTCGAGGACGGCGTCGGCGGTCCGCGCGTCGTCCGGGCGCCCGTAGCCGTAGCGGGCCAGGATGGCGGCGGTGCCGGCGGCGCGGGCGGCCGCGATATCGTGGTGCATGTCGCCGACCATGACGGCCCGCCCGGGCTCGACCCGCAGGCGACGCAGGGCCTCCCGCAGCGGCGCGGGATCGGGCTTGCGCTCGGGCAGCGTGTCGCCGCCCACGACCGTGTCGATCAGCGGCGCCAGCCCCACCGCGTCGAGGATCAGGCCGGTGGCGCGGGCCGGCTTGTTGGTGACGATCGCCAGCGCGTAGCCCGCCGCCCGGAGGTCGCGGACCGCCGCGGCGGCGTTGGGGAACAGGGCGGTACCGGCGGCCGCGAGCGGCTCGTACACGGCCAGGAAGGCCGGCAGCAGGTCCGGCGCCCGCTCCGGATCGCCGCCCGAGGCCCGCAGGGCGCGCCGCAGCAGCGCCACCGCGCCGTCGCCCACCATGGCCCGCATCGCGGCGGTCCCGACCGGCGGCAGGCCCTCCCGCGCCAGGGTGGCGTTCAGGGCCGTCCGGAGATCGGCCAGGCTGTCGACGAGGGTGCCGTCGAGGTCGAGGAGGACGGCGTCGAAGCGCGACGGGGGCGCGGGCGCGGGCAAGGAACGTCTCCGCGTCGCGGGCGACGCGCGGCGGGACGCCGACGCCTCAATCTCCGGGACGGGCGGTTCCTAGCGGGTCCGGCGCTGCCGGGCCAGGGTCCGGCACGCGCCCCGAGCAGCCTAGCGCGGCTTGGCGTCGGCCGGCGTCCGGTCGGTGCAGGTGACCGGCGTGCCGGCGCCGTCGGTCCACGTGACCGACCGCCCCTTGCCCCGCAGCTCGTGCGTGGCGTCGGCGTAGCGGAACCCCGACCCGCTCAGCTGCACCGGCAGGGTGACGGCGGCGCCGTTGTCCGGCCGGACAACCGCCCGCTCCGGCCCCGCGGCGTTCAGGAAGGTGACGGCCAGCGTCCGACCGTTCGGACAGGCGAAGGTCACGTCGATCGTCTCGGCCTGCGCGGGCGCGGCGGCCACGAGCAGCCCGCCGACGAGGATCGCCAGCCGGGCGACGTGGACACGGATTCTCATCGGCCTCTCCTGAGCCCCGCGGCCGCGGCCGCGACGACGATCATCGCCGGGATGTCCTGTCCGGGCAATCGGCGCCGACGGCACGCGAGGCGGTCGGCCGACCCCCATCCACCAGTCCCTGGAAGAGTAGATGGAGCAGCGAGGCAATTGTACGATCCTCGATACAAGTCGAACCGGGGCACTTCCCGCTCAACTTGGGACGGAATCGGTAAATCGTCGGCTCGGCCGCCCGGTGGATTGTCTCCCGAGCGCCGCGATGCGCCGGTCCGGCGCGGGGAATAGAGCCGTGGACGACCGCCGCGACAGCTCGCGGCTTAAATATCTCTTTAATGTTAGGAGTATAATAATACGGCAATCTCTCAGACGCAGCTTCGATGAACCGTCCGAAATATCCTTTCTCGATATTGATCGGGAGGTCGACCGCATCCGCCCCGGGTCTGACGGCCATGCGTCAGCTCGCGGAACTGCAGAAGCATATCCCGTCCCTCTACGGACTGCTCTCGGTCAATGCCGGCGCCCTCGCGGTGACGCATTACGGTCTGGCGCCCGCCTACCTGACCCTCGGCATCCCGGGGACCGTGATCGCGCTGTGCCTCCTGCGCGCGATCCACTGGTGGCGCTTGAGGCCCGAGGCCCTGGACGAGGCGCAGGCCGCCCGCCACCTGCGGCGGACGACGGTGCTCACGGTCTTCTTCTCCGTCGCCTTCGTGATCTGGGCGATGGTCCTGAACACGTTCGGCGGCCCCTACGAGCAGGGCCACGTCGCGATCTTCGTGGCCGTCACGGTGATCGCCTGCATCTTCTGCCTGACCTACCTGCCGCTGGCGGCCTTCCTGGTCACCGGCATCGTCATGGGCGTGTTCCTGTTCTGCTGCGTGACGAGCGGGAACCACGTGTTCCTCGCCATCGCGGCCAATACGGCCTTCGTCACGGCCGTGATGGTCCGCATCCTCAACACCAACTACCGGGCCTTCGTCGCCCTCGTCGCGTCCCAGGCCGTGGCGAGCCGGCTCTCGGAGGAGAACGCGCGCCTCGCCCAGACCGACAGCCTGACCGGCCTCCCCAACCGGCGCTACTTCTTCCAGAAGCTCGACGAGGCGCTCCGGTCGTCCTCCGGGGCGGACATGGCCTTCGCCCTGGCGATCTTCGACCTCGACCGGTTCAAGCCGATCAACGACACCTACGGGCACAATGTCGGCGACCGCGTCCTGGCGGAGGCCGGCCGGCGCCTCGCGGCCTTCGCGGGGGCGGACGTGGTGGTGACGCGGCTGGGGGGCGACGAGTTCGGCGTGATCCTGCGCGCGCCGGCTTCGGCCGCAGCGGCGCTCGCCTTCTGCGACGGCGTCTGCACGGCGCTGCAGCGGCCGATCCGGATCGGCGACATCCAGGTCGTCACCGGCTGCTCGGGCGGGCTCGCCCTGCCCTGCCGGGTCTCGCACGACGCCGACGCCCTGTTCGACCGCGCCGATTACGCGCTCTACCACTCCAAGGAGCAGCGGCGCGGCGCGACGACCCTGTTCTCGCAGGAGCACAAGGACGCGATCCGCGCCGAGCAGGCGGTGGAGACGGCCTTGCGGACGGCGGACCTCGCCGCCGAGATGGTGCTGCACTACCAGCCGGTCCTCGACCTCGCCACGGGGCGGACCGCCTTCGTGGAGGGTCTGGCGCGCTGGACGAGCCCGACGCTGGGCCGCGTCGCGCCGGACCGGTTCATCGCGGCCGCCGAGCGCGGCGGCATGATCCACACGGTGACGCTGCTGCTCCTGCGCAAGGCGCTCGCCGACTGCGCGCAGCTCCCGCCCGGGACCGGCCTGTCCTTCAACCTGTCCGCCCACGACCTCGCCTCGCCCGAGACCGTCCTGTCGATCCTGGCGGCGGTGCGGGGCAGCGGCATCGACCCGCGCCGCCTGACGCTCGAGCTGACCGAGACCGCCCTGATGCGCGACTTCGACCACGCCAAGGCGGCCATCACCACCCTGCGCAGCCTGGGCATCAAGATCGCGCTCGACGATTTCGGGACCGGCTATTCCAGCCTGGGCTACGTCCACCGCCTGCCGCTGGACAAGATCAAGATCGACCGCGGCTTCATGGCCGACATCGACACCGACCGGGGCTGCAGCCTCGTCTCCACGATCCTGGACCTGTGCCGCAACCTCGGCCTCGACGGGATCGTCGAGGGGATCGAGACGGAGGCGCAGCTCGACGTGGCGCGGCGGCACGGCAGCCGCTACGCCCAGGGCTACCACATCGGCCGCCCGATGCCCCTCGGCGACCTGCTGGAGCGGCTGGAGCGCGAGGGCGCGGCGGAAGCGAAGGTAGCGGCAGAGGCAGAGGCAGAGGCCGGCACGGTGCGCCGGAGGGCCTGAGGCGGCACCGGCGCGAGGCGGAGCCGCCTCAGGCGCGCCGGAGGTTCCAGAGGATCGGGAAGCCCGGGAGGCGGCCCGTGAGGTCGCGCCGGTAGGACGTCATCGAACGGTAGGAGCCGACCGGCACGAACACGACCTCCTCGAGGGCGATCCGCTGCATGTCGGCGCAGATCGCCCGGCGCGCCTCCGCGTCGGGGGCCGCGAACCACGCGGTCCGGAGCGCCTCCAGCCGCGGCACCGACGGCCAGCCGAACCACGCGTTCGGCCCGCTGGCCCGGAGCGGCTGCAGGGCGGCGGGGTCGGCGTTGTCGAAGGACGAGAAGGTGGTGAGCAGCACCGACCAGCCGCCCTTCTCGACGGGCTCGCGGGAGACGCGCCGCTGGATCACCGTGCCCCAGTCGCTCAGGGCCAGGTCGACGTTGAAGCCGATCCGGGGGAGCAGGTCGGCCGCGACCTGGGTCAGCGCCGCGGGCGCCAGCAGGTCCGTGGGGCCGATGAGCCGGATCTTCGCGCCGTCGTAGCCCGAGTCCCTGAGCGCCGCGCGGGCCGCCTCCAGGCTGCGCGGCCCGGTGAGCGCCTCCAGGCCGACCTGGCTCGCCATCGGTGTGCCGGGCGTGAAGATCCCGCAGCGGTCGTCGTAGGCCCCGGGATCGTCGCCGACGATCGCCGCCATGAAGTCGCTCTGGACGATCGCCGGCAGCACCGCCCGGCGCACCGCGACGTCGTCGAAGGGCGGCTGCAGGTGGTTCATCCGCAGGATCGCCGGGTTGGTGAGCCGGTCGAGGCCCTCCACCACGATGTCGCGGTTGCGGGCGAGCAGCTGCTGGAGCTCGGGCGGCGGCTGCTCGTACCAGTCGATCTCGCCGTTCTGCAGGGCCGCCGCCGCGGTGGCGCCGTCGGCGATGATCCGCCACTCGATCCGGTCGAAATGGGCGACCTTGCCGCCGGCCGTCAGGCTCGGTGTGCCGGGCGCCGGCACGTAGCCGGGGTGGCGCTCGTAGACCATCAGGCTGCCCGAGTTGAACTCGTCGGCCTTCCAGCGGAACGGCCCGGAGCCGGTGGCGTCGGTGATCTGCTTGTACGGGTCGGTCTGGGCGACCCGCTCGGGCATGACGAAGGCCGGCTGGCTGACGCTCGCCAGCGCCTGCGGCAGGAGCGGGAACGGTGCCTTCAGCCGGAACACGATGTCGGTGTCGCCGTCGTGGGCGAGCTCGTCGGTGGCGGCCATCAGGGTCTGGCCGAAGCCGTTGCGGGCCGCCCAGCGCCGGATGCTGGCGACGCAGTCCCGCGCCAGGACCGGCGTGCCGTCGTGGAAGCGCAGGCCCGCGCGCAGGGGGATCGTCACCCGGCGCCCGTCCTGCTCGACCTTGAGGCCGGCCGCCATCTGCGGCTGCGGCCGCAGGTCGGCGTCGAGGCCGAACAGCGTGTCGTAGACCACGTAGGCGTGGTTGCGGGTCACGATCGCCGTCGTCCAGATCGGATCGATGGAGGTGACGTTCGCCTGGGGGACCATGCGCAGGACCCGGGCGCCCTGCGCCCGCCCGACGGAGGGGGCCGCCAGGGCCGCGGCCCCAGCGGCCAGGAAGGTGCGTCGCCTCATCGTCACTCCCCGAACGGTGGATCCCGGCGTCGCAAGCGCCGGACCAGGGGGCGCCCCGCCTCAGCTCAGCGGGACGGCGAAGCCCCGCTGCACGGCGGGGCGCTCCATCATCCGGTCGTACCAGCGCCGGACCTGCGGGTAGTCGGCGAGGTCGACCTGGTGGCGCTCGTGGCGCCACGCCCAGCCGAGGATCGCGAAATCCGCCACCGAGAGCGGCCCCGCGACGTACGCGACCTGCGCGAGGCGCCGGTCCAGCACGCCGTAGAGCCGGTGCGTCTCCTTGCTGTAGCGGGCGAGCCCGTAGGCGCGGTCGGCCTCCGCGACGGACAGGAAGTGGTGGACCTGGCCGGGCATCGGCCCGAAGCCGCCCATCTGCCACATCAGCCATTCCAGGGCGGCGACGCGCTGCCGCCGGTCCTCGGGCAGGAAGCGGCCGGTCTTCTCGGCGAGGTAGAGCAGGATCGCGCCGGACTCGAACACCGGGATCGGGGACCCGTCCGGCCCGTCCGGATCGACGATGGCGGGGATGCGGTTGTTCGGGCTGATCGCCAGGAAGTCCGGCGCGTGCTGCGCCCCTTGCGTGATGTCGACCGGGATGACCCGGTAGGGCAGCGCCATCTCCTCCAGCGCCACGCTGATCTTCCGGCCGTTGGGGGTGTTCCAGGCGTAGAGATCGATCATCGCGGGCGCCTCCGCTGTGCCGAGGGAAGCTAGGGCCCGTGACGGGATCCGGCAATTCGGCCGGCGCTCAGGCGGCGACCGGGGCCGGCTCCGGCTCCGGCAGGCCGAGATGCCGGTAGGCGTGTCGGGTGAGGACGCGTCCGCGGGGTGTGCGCTGCACGAAGCCGCGCTGGATCAGGTAGGGCTCGATGATGTCCTCGATCGCGTCCCGCGGCTCCGACAGCGCCGCCCCGATCGTCTCGATCCCCACGGGCCCGCCCCCGAACGCGCGCGCGATCAGGCTCAGGTACTTGCGGTCCATCACGTCGAGACCCGCCCCGTCCACGTCCAAGAGCTGCAGCGCCCGGTCGGCGATCGCCCGCGTCACCGTCTCGGCCTCCGCCACCACCGCGAAGTCCCGCACCCGCCGCAGAAGCCGCCCCGCGATCCGCGGCGTGCCCCGCGCCCGACGGGCGATCTCGTTGGCGCCCTCCGCCGACATGCCCAGGCCCAGCACCCGCGCGCCGCGCGCCACGATCTGCTCCAGCTCGTCGATCTCGTAGAACTCCAGCCGGATCGGGATGCCGAACCGGTCGCGCAGCGGCGTCGTCAGCAGCCCCGCCCGCGTCGTGGCGCCGACCAGCGTGAACTTCGGCAGCTCGATCTTGACCGAGCGCGCCGCCGGGCCCTCGCCGATGATCAGGTCGAGCTGGTAATCCTCCATGGCCGGGTAGAGGATCTCCTCGACCGCCGGGTTGAGCCGGTGGATCTCGTCGATGAACAGGACGTCGCGCTCCTCCAGGTTGGTGAGCTGGGCGGCCAGATCCCCGGCCTTGGCGATGACCGGCCCGGAGGTCGAGCGGAAGTTCACGCCGAGTTCGCGCGCCACGATCTGAGCGAGCGTGGTCTTGCCCAGGCCCGGCGGCCCGACGAACAGCACGTGGTCGAGCGCCTGCCCGGTCTTCCTCGCCGCCTCGATGAACACCTGCATGTTCGCCCGCGCCGCGCGCTGACCGATGAACTCGGACAGGCTCAGGGGGCGGATCGTCTGATCCGGCTCCGCGGCCGCCGCACCGGACCCCTGCGCGACCGTCCTGATCGGCGTCGCCATTCAGGCCGCCCTGGCGCGACCCGACGCCTTCTCGAAGGGCTGCACGAAGGGCTGCACCAGAACCCGCCGGCCCGAGAGGTCGTGCACGCTCACCCGCCACTCGGCCCAGTCGGTGCGGTTGGCCAGCGAGCGCCGCACGTCGGAGGCGACCTTGCGGGCGCGGTCGACGAGGCGCGCCGTCGCGCGGACCTCGGTGCCGCGGGCGTCGAACACGCATTCGAGGCCGTTGGTGCAGTGGAACCGGTACTTGGCCATCCCTCGCTCCTCCTCGGCCGCCCCGCGCGGCGCTCACCCTGTGTTCACTATATGTTCTGTTCTCGGCCGGATCCAGCCCCGGCGAAGCGTCGCAGGCGTCCCCGGAACGGACCCGCGCCAGACCCGCGCCGGACTCACGACTGCGGCCGATGGGACCGGACCGGAACACCGCGCGCCCCGCGGGCTTACCGGGCGAGACGCCTCACCGCCGGACCGGGAACCCACCATGCGCGCCACGCTCCTCGCCCTCCTGCTGGCCGCCGGCCTCGGCGCGCCCGGCCGCGCCGCCGAGGCGCCGGCCGGGTCCGACGCCCTGAAGCCGATGGTGGAGTCGAACGACCTCGTCTTCAACGGCATCACCCGGTCCGCGGACGGCCGGCTGTTCTCGCCGTTCCAGCGGCAGAGCCAGGACAAGGGGATCGAGCTCGGCGAGTGGCGGGACGGCAAGGCGGTCCCGTACCCCGACGCGGCCTGGAACGCCTGGAAGACGGGTGACGACCCGGCCAAGGCCTTCGTGGCGGTCAACGCCATCCGGATCGGGCCGGACGGGGATCTCTGGGTGGTCGACAAGGGCGCGCCCGGCATGGGCGCTGCGCCGCTGCCGGGCGGCCCGAAGCTCGTGCAGATCGACCTCGCCACGAACGCCGTGCGCAGGGTCTACCCGCTGCAGGCGGCGACCACCGAGAAGAGCTTCATCGACGATTTCCGGTTCAACGGCGGCCACATCTACCTGACGGATGCCGGCCAGCCCGGTCTGATCGTCCTCGACCGCGAGACCGGCGGCCTCCGGCGGGTGCTCGACGGACACTGGTCGACGATCGCGCAGCGCCCGCTGACCGGCCAGGGCCGCGTGCTCCGGGACGACAAGGACAAGCTGCTCTTCATCCACGCCGACCAGCTGGAAGTCTCGCCGGACGGCAAGACCTTCTACTACCAAGCGTGCACCGGGCCGCTCTACAGCATCGAGACCCGGTACCTCGACGACGCGGCCGTGAGCGACGACGAGCGCGCCCGGCACGTGAAGCTCCACGCCGCCACGGTGGCGACGGGCGGCACCGCCATCGACGCGGGCGGCACCATCTACGCGAGCGACACGGACGGCCTGCGGATCCTCAAGATCGCGCCGGACGGGACGATGAGCACGCTGGTGCAGGACCCGCGGCTCGTCTGGGTCGACGCGATGTGGATCGACGAGCAGGGCGGCCTGTGGATCCCGGCGGCGCAGATGAACCGCACACCGGCGATGAGCGGCGGCGCGGCCTCGACGGTCAAGTTCCCGACGACGATCTACCGGATGCAGATCGACGCCGAGCCGCTGCGCAACTGAGGATGGATCGGCCCGGTCCCAGGGGCGGCCTCGCGTCGGGCGGGCGGCGGCTGACGCCGAACCCGGAACCCGGGTTACAAGTTGGATCGAGGCGGGTGCCGGGCCCGGGACCCTGTACCGGGATCCGGCACCGAGGCCCGGCACGAGGAGAGGATGGACCGACCATGCGCAGGATGCAGTCGTCGCGGTGGGCCGGCGCCTTCCTGGCTGCCGGCCTGGTCGTCGCGTTCGCCCCGCCGGCGCGGGCCGACGCCGCCCTGGTCCTGCGGGAGACCCGGCTGCACACGCCGCCGGACTCGCACGAGCCGCAGCGGGCGATGGTCAACCTGCGCAACACCGGCCCGGACCTCGCGACGAACGTGACCGTGCTGTGCACCTTCACGGGGGCCGGCGGGACGGTGCTCGACACGCAGCAGGCCTCGGTGCCGGAGGTCGTGAGCCTCGCCGACGTGCAGGCCGAGACGATCTACTACGGCTGGCCCCGCGCGAGCAGCGCCACCTGCCGCCTCGCCGAGCCGTAGCCGGCGGCCCCCGTCGCCCGCCGGGCCGGCCGACGCAGCCTTAGCGGTTTCCGCGCGTTATGGTCCGGTCCCGTGGCGTCCCAGGTCCGTTTCCGGCAGAAGGCGCCCACGCCCCGCCCCTCTGTCGCAGCGCCAGCCCCGTGCCCGTATCCCCCGCCCTCCCGATTTTGGCGATCCGCCCCGACCGCCCCGCGCGGCTGGCGGGGGAGTCCATCGCGACGCACGGGCGCTGAGCGTGGACGAGACGGGGACCGAGGCGCTCCTGCGGCGCGCCCGCGCGCTGGAGGCGGAGGCCGCCGGACTCCGGGCGCGGGCGGCCGCCACCGGCGCTGAGGCGGACGCCCCGACGCTCCCGCAGCCCCCCGCCGACCTGTCCGGGGCCGGCCTCGCCCTCCGGGAGGCCGAGGCGCGCCTGCTGCGGGCGCAGGAGGCGGGCGGGATCGGCCTGTTCACCGTGGGGGTCGCGGACGGGCTCCTGCACCCGACCCCGCAATTCTGCCGGCTCTACGGCCTGCCGGAGCGCGACACCTACCCGGCCGAGCTGGTCGAGGCGCTGATCCTGCCGGAGGACCGGGCCCTCGTCTCGACGGCGGCGAGCCGGCGCCGCGGCGACCCCCCGCGGGACGTCGCCTACCGGATCCGGCGGCCGGATACCGGCGAGATCCGCTGGATCGCCCGGCAGGGGGAGATCGAGCGCGACGCCGCGGGGCGGCCGGTGCGGTTCTCCGGGGTGGCGCGCGACATCACCGAGCAGCGCGAGGCCCGCGACGCCCTGCGCGCCGGCGAGGAGCGCTACCGGACGCTGTTCGAGGCCATCGACGACGGCTTCTGCATCATCGAGTTCTTCGACGGCCCGCACGGCCCGCTGAGCGACTACGTCCACGTCGAGGCCAATCCCGGCTACGAGCGCCACACCGGCATCGCCGGCATCGTCGGGCGGACGCTGCGCGACCTCGTGTCGGCCGAGGACGCGGAGGCCTGGCTCGAGCTCTACGGCGGCGTGCTCCGCACCGGTGTCCCGATCCGGTTCGAGCGCTTCTTCGCCCAGGCCGACCGCTTCATCGACGTCTCGGCCGCCCGGATCGGGCCGGCGAGCCGGCGCCAGGTCTCGGTGCTGTTCCGGGACATCACCGCGCGCCGGCAGGCGGAGGACGCCCTGCGCGCCAGCGAGGCGCTCGCCCGGACCAACATCGAGCGCGTGCAGCTCGCCCTCGCGGCCGGCGCCATCATCGGCACGTGGCACTGGGACCTGCCGAGCGACCGGTTCACGGTCGACGAGGGCTTCGCCCGCAGCTTCGGCCTCGACCCGGCGCTGGGCCGGGACGGCATCCCGCTCGCCCGGATCGTCGCGACCGTGCATCCGGACGACCAGCCCGGGCTGGCCGCGGCCATCAACGCGGCCGTCGCCCGGGGCGGCGCCTACGCGCACCAGTACCGGGTCCGCCGGGCGGACGGGCGCTACTACTGGCTGGAGGCCAACGGCCGCGTCGACCACGCGCCCGACGGCACGCCCCTGAGCTTCCCCGGGGTCCTGATCGACGTGGACGAGCGCCGCGCCGTCGAGGCCGAGCGGGACCGCGTCGCCGCGGCGCTGCGCAGCCTCAACGAGACCCTGGAGCAGCGGGTCGCCGAGCGGACGGCCGAGCTGATGCGCGCCGAGGAGGCCCTCCGCCAGTCGCAGAAGATGGAGGCGGTCGGCCAGCTCACCGGCGGGCTCGCCCACGACTTCAACAACATGCTGGCCGGCATCGTCGGCTCGCTGGAATTGATGCAGACCCGGATGCTGCAGGGCCGGGTCGGCGACCTCGACCGCTACATCGGCGCGGCGCAGGGCGCGGCCAAGCGCGCCGCCGCCCTGACCCACCGCCTGCTGGCCTTCTCCCGCCGCCAGACCCTCGACCCGAAGCCGACGGACGCGAACCGCCTGGTCGAGGGCATGATGGAGCTCGTGCGCCGCACGGTCGGCCCCGCGGTGGCGATCGAGTCGGTCGGGGCCGGCGGCCTGTGGCCGACGCTGGTCGATCCGAGCCAGCTCGAGAACGCGCTGCTCAACCTGTGCATCAACGCCCGGGACGCGATGCCGGCGGGCGGGCGCATCGTCATCGAGACCGCCAACCGCTGGCTCGACCACCGGGCCGCCCAGGAGCGCGAGCTGGAGCCGGGGCAGTACGTGACGCTCTGCGTCTCGGACAACGGCACCGGCATGACCCCCGACGTGGTCGCCAAGGCCTTCGACCCGTTCTTCACCACCAAGCCGATCGGCGAGGGCACCGGCCTCGGCCTGTCGATGATCTACGGCTTCGCCAAGCAGTCCGGCGGGCAGGTCCGGATCTACTCGGAGGTCGGCCAGGGCACGATGGTCTGCCTCTACCTGCCCCGCCATCTCGGCGAGGCGGAGGCCGAGGTGATCCTGCCCGACCTCGCCCACGCGCCCCGCGCCGAGCAGGGCGAGACGGTCCTGGTTGTGGACGACGAGCCGACCGTGCGGATGCTGGTCACCGAGGTGCTGGAGGATCTCGGCTACGCGGCGATCGAGGCGGCGGACGGCGCCTCGGGGCTGAAGGTCCTCCAGTCGGACGTGCGCGTCGACATGCTCATCACCGATGTCGGCCTGCCCGGCGGCATGAACGGCCGCCAGATGGCCGATGCCGGCCGCCAGCACCGGCCCGACCTGAAGGTCCTGTTCATCACCGGCTACGCCGAGAACGCCGCCCTCAACCACGGCCATCTCGGCCCCGGCATGCAGGTGATGACGAAGCCCTTCGCCCTGGAGGCGCTCGCGACCCGCATCCGCGGCATCATCGGCGGCGAGGGCTGAGATCCGGACGGCCCCGGGCGGGCGGTGCCCCCGGGGCACACGGCGTCGCAGGGACGTGCGGAACGGGTTCGCCGGCCCGGGCGTCATTGCCATACCGCGGCGGCGCGCCCATGAGGGCGTCCTCGCGGGCACCATCGCGGGCGTCCTCGGCACGGGGCCCGGCGGGCGGGCGGGCCCGGGAGCGGACCGGCAGGGCCGCGCCGAACGGAGGCGACAGGGAAGCTACCGTGGACACGCAGACCATCCCGGCCGAACTCACGACCTTCTTCGAGAAATCCCACATCGCCCTGGCGCTGGCCGCGGCGGGCGACGACAACGTCCTGCTCCTGGTGAACGAGCGGTTCCACCAGCTCACCGGCTACACGGGCGCGGAGGTCGTCGGGCGCAATTGCCGCCTCCTCCAGCGCGACGCCGACAACCGGGAGGCGCGGGCCAAGATCCACGCCTTCCTGGAGAACGACCGTCAGGACACGGTGCGCACGCCGATCGTGAATTTCCGCAAGGACGGGAAGCCCTTCGTCAACCTGCTGTACATGTCCAAACTGAAGGCGCTCTCGGGCGAGGTGCGCTACCTTTTCGCATCCCAATTCGACGTCAGCCGCTCGCAACCCGAGTTGCTTTCCGCCTACGATGCAGAACTGGGCCGGACCCTGTCCCGGCTGACCCCGACGCTTGCGGAGAGTGGGCTCGTCATCGAGGGCTCGCTGATGACGATCGCCAACACGGTCGCCACGGTCGCGCAGGCCAAGCTCACGCTCGCGGATCTCGATGCACCAGGATTTCCTTAACGCCCCCGGAGGCGAGGCCTCGGAGGTCCTGGACGGCGCCGGCACGGTGACGGCGCCGCCCTTCGCCGGGCCGGTCGTGGGCATCGGCGCCTCGGCGGGCGGGCTCGAGGCCCTGCGGGAGATGCTGGCGCGCGCCCGGCCGCCGACCGGCATGGCCTTCGTCATCGTCCAGCACCTCGACCCCAACCACGAGAGCATGCTGGCGCAGCTCCTCGACCGGCAGACGGAGCTGGAGGTGCTCCAGTGCGAGGGCGGGGAGCGGATCGCGGGCGACAAGGTCTACATCATCCCGCCCGGCCGGGGCCTCGTCATCCAGAACTGCGTCCTCGAACTCACCCACTTCGTCCAGCCGCGGGGCCTGCGCCGGCCGATCGACGACTTCTTCCTGTCGCTCGCGGTCGACCAGCAGGCCAACGCCGCCTGCGTGATCCTGTCGGGCACGGGGGCCGACGGCACGACCGGCCTGCGGGCGATCAAGGAGCACGGCGGCGTCTGCGTGGTGCAGCAGCCCGACACCGCCCGCTACGACGGCATGCCGCTCTCGGCGGTCGGGACCAGCCTCGTCGACTTCGTGCGGCCGCCGGGCGAGATCGTCGACTGCCTCACCACCTTCTTCCGCCGCCGCGGCACCGACGCCGTCGACGCCGAGTCCCGCCTCGTCGCCGACCACATCGACGACCTCTGCCGGGTCATCCGCGCGGCGGTGGGCCACGACTTCGCCGGCTACAAGCGGACCACCCTGGTCCGGCGGGTCGAGCGGCGCATGCACGTCCTCGGGCTCGAGTCCGGCCGGGCCTATCTCGGCCGCGTCCGGGCCGACAAGACCGAGTGCGAGGCGCTGTTCCGCGACCTCCTGATCAACGTCACCCGCTTCTTCCGCGACGCCGAGATGTTCGAGCTCCTCCGGGAGCGCGTGGTGGAGCCCCTGCTGCGCACCCGCGATCCCGAGGAGGACATCCGGGTCTGGATCCCGGGCTGCTCCAGCGGCGAGGAGGCCTACAGCATCGCCATGCTGTTCGCCGACGCCGCCCGCCGCCTCGGCCTGCCGCCGGCGGTCCAGATCTTCGCCACCGACATCGACGAGCGCATGCTCCAGATCGCCCGGGAGGCGACCTACCCGGCCGCCGCGCTCGCCGACATCCCGGCCCATCTGCGGGAGCGCTACGTCGTCCTCCACGCCGAGCGCTTCACCGTCGCGGCCGAGATCCGCGACCTGATCCGCTTCTCCAGCCACAGCCTGGTCAAGGACCCGCCCTTCTCGCGGGTCGACCTCCTGTCCTGCCGCAACCTGCTGATCTACTTCGACGAGCGCCTCCAGCAATCGGTGGTGCCGCTGTTCCACTACGCGGTCCGGCCGGGGGGCTACCTGTTCCTCGGCCCCTCGGAGAGCGTCAGCCGCTTCGAGCACCTGTTCCCGGTCATCGACCAGCACGCCCGCCTGTTCGAGCGGCCGCCGGGCGCGCCGCAATACCCGATCGACCTGCCGGGGAGCGCCCGCCGGGGCGAGGCCCGGCGCGGCGGGCGCGAGGAGCGGCGCGGCGAGCCCTCGATCGCCGACGAGACCGTGGCGGTGCGCCGCGTCATGGAGCGCTACGCCCCGCCCAGCATGGTGCTCAACGAGGACGGCGGCATCATCGCCGCCTACGGGCGCCTGAGCCGCTACTTCGACTTCCCGGTGACCCGGACCGGCGGCACCAGCGCCATCACCCTGGCGCGCCCGGGCCTGCGCGACGTCATCGGCCCGCTGCTCCGCCAGACCCGCGACGCGCGCAAGCGCGTGGTCGTCCGCGACGTGGAGATCCGCTCGGAATACGGCGTCCAGCCGGTGGAGCTGATCTGCGATCCCCTGCCCGACGGCTCGATGCTCCTGGTCCTGCGCGACACCGGCGCCTTCCGGGCGGCGGACAACCTCGACCTGATCGAGATGGATGCCGGCGGCGACCACGTCGAGGCGCTGGAAGAGGAGCTGCTGCGCACCCGCTACAAGCTGCGCTCGGCGGTCGAGGAGCTGGAGACGACGAACGAGGAGCTGAAGAGCTCCAACGAAGAAATGATGTCGATGAACGAGGAGCTCCAGTCGACGAACGAGGAGCTGTCCACGGTCAACGACGAGCTGAAGACCAAGGTCGAGCAGCTCACCATCGCCAATGCCGACCTGCGCAATTTCTTCGAATCCACCGACCTCGCCGTCGTGGTGCTCGACCGCGAGCTGAAGGTGCGCAGCTTCACCACGTCGGCCACCACGATCTTCCCGCTGCAGCCGGGCGATCGCGGCCGCCCCCTCGCCGACGTGTCGAGCCGGCTCGCCGGGCACGAGTACCTGCACGACGCCCAGGAGGTCTGCGCCGGCGGCTCGGTGATCCAGCGGCGCGTCGCCACCCGGGACGGGGAGCGCACGCTCTCGCTGCGGGTGCTGCCCTACCGCCTGCAGAACGGCAGCGTCGACGGCGCCACCCTGGTGCTCACCGACATCACCGAGGCGCTGTCGCTGGAGCGCCAGCTCGCCGCGGAGCGCGAGCGGCTGGAACTGGCCGTGAAGGCCGGGGGCATCGGCGTCTGGGAATACAGCCCGGATGCCGGGACCGTCGTGGTCGACAGCATCGCCGGCACGATGTTCGGCCTCGCTCCCGACACCCCGCACCCCACCGCGTCCCTGGCGGCCAGCGTGCTGCCCGAGGACCGTCCCGGCTTCGAGGCGGCGCTGTCCGAGGCGGCGCACGGGCTAAACGAGTTCGAGGCGCGCATCCGCGTGCGCGCCGCCGACCACGCGCCGCGGCACATCCGCAGTTACGGGCGCCTGACCCGGAGCGGCGACCGGAAGCGGATCGTCGGCGTCTGCATCGACGTGTCGCCCGAATACGCGCTCGCCGAGACCCGCGACCTGATGCTGCGGGAGATGAACCACCGGGTGAAGAACCTGTTCGCGATCATCGGCGGCATGATCTCGGCGGGCGCCCGCACGCACCGGGAGATCGGCGTCTTCGCCACCGACATGCGCGACCGCATCTCGGCCCTCGGGCGGGCGCATTCCCTGGCCGACCCGTCCGACGGCCAGGGCATGAGCGATCTCGCGGGCCTGATCGGCGCGACCCTGCGCCCGTACCGCGACCACGTCCCCACGGTGATCGAGGGCCCCCTCGTGGCGATCAACTGGCGGCACGTGTCGTCGCTGGCGATGATCCTGCACGAGTGGGCGACGAACTCGGTGAAGTACGGCGCGCTCGGGGCCGACGACGGCGCGCTGTCGGTCACCTGGGACCGGCAGGAGGCGGGACTCGTCCTGGACTGGTGCGAGCGGATGGCCCGTGTCCCGGAGCCGAGGCCCGGACGAGGTTTCGGGACGATGCTGGTGGAGATGTCCCTGCGCCAGCTCGAAGCGACCGTGACGCGCAGCCACGACGCCGCCGAGTACCGGATCACGCTGCATCTGCCCGAGGCGGCACTCCTGCGGGGCTGACGCGCGCTCAGGGATATCCGTGCGTCGGCCGTCCTTGCGAGCGCAGCGAAGCAATCAAGTCGGCGCCACGCTTGCCGATGCTGCGCGACCCTGGATTGCTTCGCTGCGCTCGCAAAGACGGCGAGGTCTCCCGATCCTTCACCGCGGGTTCGGGAGGAGTCACGATGCCGGAGGGCGCCGGACGAACCGGCGCCCCGCCCCCCTCAGTCGATGACTTCGACGATGCGGTGGCCGCGATCGACCAGGACGGGCTGGTCGTTCACGATGGTGTAGCGGTAGCCCGGACGCACCCGGTACTCGGTGGGCACGTCGTAGTAGGTGACGCTGTCCTCCGGCAGCACGGTGCCGACCTGGACCGGGCCGCCCCAGCTGTAGGAGCGCGCGCCGCGCTCGCGGACGTAGCTGCGGAACCGCGGGCGGTCGTCGACGCCCAGGATGCCGCCGACCGTGCCGGTCGCCGCGCCGACCGCGCCGCCGACGATGCCGCCGACCGGACCGGCCGCGTCGGCGCCGACCGCCGCACCCTCGGCCGCGCCCCGCAGGGTGCCCTGCGCCTGGGCGGCCGCCGGGAGGGCGAGGAGGCCGGCCGTCGCCAGCGACAGAAGAAGCTTGTTGGTCATGCTGAGATCTCCAGGGTCGTCAGGGCGCGGCTGTCCGCCGAGGATCAGTTGCAGCCTTCCTTGTGGACGGTCTTGGAGTTGCCCATGCCGTCCTCCTTGTGGACGGTCTTCGAACCGCAATCGACGCTGCCGGTGGTGACCTCGCGCTTCTCGACGACGGTGTCGCGGTGGTCGACGACGGCGGGCCCGTCGCGGCGGATGACGGTGGTCTCCTCGGCGCTCGCCGCGCCGCACAGGGCCGCGAACAGGGCGCCCGAGAGAATGATGGTCCGCATGGTTGGCCTCCTGACTTCAATCGAAGCCAGCAACGGCAGCGGCGGAGAAAGGGTTCCACGCGCATTGATCGGTAGATCACGCGGATATTCGCGATGCGGCACGGTATTGGTTGTGTACAATCGACCGCCCCGGTCCCGCTTAGCTGTTCGGGACGGGAGCGACGCCTCAGCCGGCCAGGGGCGGCACCCGGGAGCACCACGCGTGCGCCCGCTCGTACTGGTGGGCGACGCGCAGGATCTCGGCCTCGGCGAAGGGCCGGGCGGCGATCTGGAGGCTGATCGGCAGGCCGCGCCGGTCGAAGCCGCAGGGCAGCGCGATGGCGGGCAGGCCCGCGAGGTTGAACGGGTAGGTCAGGCGCCAGGAGGCCGCCAGCACGCTCTCCGCGCGCCCGCCGAGCGTCACCGCCGACTCGTCCGTCCGCCACGCGGTCAGCGGCGAGGCCGGGCCGACGATCACGTCGGCCTCGGCCAGGACGGCGGCCATCTCGTCCATGATCAGGGCCCGCACCTGCTCGGCCCGCAGGTAGTCCGGCCCGGTCACGAGCCGGCCCATCTCCACGAGGTCGCGGACGTCGGCGGCGAAGCCCGCCACGTGGCCCCGGGCGAGGCTGCGGTCGTGGTAGGCGGTCGAGGAGGCGAGCTCGATGGCGTAGATGGCGCCGAGGCCGTGGCGCAGGGACGGCACCGCGACGTCGCGCACCGCGCAGCCCCGGTCTTCGAGGAAGCGGAGCGCCGCCTCGACGGCGGCGGCGACGTCGTCGTCGATTGCGTCGAAGAAGTGGTTGCGGATCACCGCGACCCGCAGGCCCCGGATCGGCCGGTCGAGCCCGGCCGTGTAGTCGGGGACCGGCGCCGCGCTGGCCGCGGGATCGCCGGCATCCGGGCCGGCGAGCGCCTGCAGCATCAGGGCGGCATCGGCCACCGTCAGGGTCAGCGGCCCGGCATGGTCGAGGGACCAGGAATGCGGCACGATCCCCGACCGGCCGACCCGGCCGTAGGTCGGCTTGAGCCCGACGATCCCGCACAGGGCGGCCGGGATCCGGATCGAGCCGCCCGTGTCCGAGCCGAGCGCGGCCGGGCAGAGGCGGCCCGCGACCGCCGCGCCCGAGCCGCCGCTGGAGCCGCCGGGCACCCGGTCGGGGTCCCAGGGGTTGCGGGTCGGCGGCGTGACCATGCCCCAGGCGAATTCGTGCATCCGCGTCTTGCCGAGGATCACCGCGCCGGCCGCCCGCAGCCGCGCCACGGCGTGGCTGTCGGCCGCCGGGAAGGTCAGGGCCTCCACAGCCGTGCCGGCCCGGGTCGGCATGTCGGCGGTGGTGTAGTTGTCCTTGACGGCGATCGGGATGCCGTGGAGCGGGCCGCGCGGCCCCGTCCGGGCGATCTCGGCATCGGCCGCGCGCGCGGCGTCGAGGGCCGCGGGCGAGAGGTGGACGACGCTGTTCAGGGCGCCGTCGAGGCGCGCGATCCGGTCGAGGCTGGCGCCGACGAGCTCGGCGCTCGACAGCTCCCGCGCCGCGATCCGCCGCGCGAGCTCGGTGATCGGGGCTTGCCAGAGGGCGTCAGTCGCGGCGGTCGTCATGGGGCACCCGGCGGTAGGGGAGCGTCGGATCGAACACGACCGGCGGGTGGATGTCCGCGAGGTCGAGGTCGCGCAGCCGCGCGATCTCGGCGAGCACCGGCGCGAACTGCGCCAGCAGGTGGGCGACCCGCTGGGGCTCCTGGCGCAGGCCGACGACGTCGCGCAGCAGGTCGGGGGCTGCATCCCCGGCGGCGCCCGGCCGCTCGGCGGGAGGCCTGAGCAGCATCGCCACGACGTCGTCCGGCAGGGCGCCGGCCGGGCCGTCCTTCCGGGGCATGCCGGCCACGAACGGCACGAGCTGACGGCGGGCGACCAGGAGAACCCGGCGCAGCTCGGCGACGGGCTCGGCGTGCTCGTCGACCCGCAGGTCGAGGTGCGGGTAATCCTCGCCGGCGACGATCTTGAGCGCCGCCGACTGCTTGCCGCGCCGGTCGCCGCCGGCCGCGTCGCCGGCCTCCAGGCTGCGCATCAGCCGCTCGTCGAGATCCTGGGCGGCGCTCCCCTCGAAGGCCGCCGCCATGGCGTCGACCACGCCCGGCCCGGCGAGCATGTTGCCCTGGACCGCGTAGCCGGGCCCGGTGCGGTGGCCGGCCGCCGGCGTGCATCCGGCGCCGGTCCAGGCGGCGGCCCGCCCCTGCCCGTCGACGAGGCCGAGCTGGCGCAGGTCCGGACGGTCGTCGGTGGCGAGGGCCGCCGCCAGCGCGGCGTCGGGATCCTGCCCGCCGGCCAGCCCGTCGAGGATGCGGGCGGCGAGGTAGGGGTTCACCCAGGACTGGGTGGTGACGGCCCCGATCCCGGCCCTGAGGAACGGGCACAGGCCGCCCACCGCCGGGACGGCGCTCGCCACCGCGACGCCGAGCTGGCCGGTCCGCGGGCAGCGGGCGGCGATCGAGAAGGTGTTGAGTTCTCTCATGCGCTTACGGCTTCCTCCTCCCTGCTCCCGATCCACCGCCGTCTTTGCGAGCGCAGCGAAGCAATCCAGCAGCGCCCCGTCCGGGAGCGTGGCGCGACCCTGGGTCGCTTCGCTGCGCTCGCGATGACGGTGGCGGATCCGGGTCGACCTCACACCGCCAGATGGTCGATGACGCGTGCCCGCGCGTCCGGCGCCTGCGCCGGACCGCTGTCGACGATCTCGCCGAGCTTGAGGACGGCGTAGCGATCGGCGAGCGCCAGCGCGAAGGCGACGTGCTGCTCCACCACCAGCATGGACACGCCCGCGGCCCGCTCGGCCTGGAGCACGCCGCGCAGGCGCTCGACCATGGAGGGCTGCACGCCCTCGGAGATCTCGTCGATCAGCAGGAGGCGCGGGCGCAGCATCAGGGCGCGCCCGAGGATCAGCATCTTCTGCTCGCCGCCCGAGAGGGTGCCGGCCCGCTGGGCCAGCCGGTCCTTCAGGAACGGGAAATGGCCGAACAGCCGCTCCAGCGCCTCCGGCAGCATCCGGTCGGAGGGCACCGCGAGGCGCAGGTTGTCGCGGATCGACAGGTCCTGGAACAGGGGCTGCTCCTGCGGCGCGTAGCCGACGCCGAGCGCGTTGAGCTTGGCCGGCGTGAGGCCGGCGAGCGCCTGGCCCCCGACCGTGATGGCGCCGCCGCGCAGGGCCACCATGCCCAGGACGGTCTTGAGCAGCGTGGTCTTGCCCATGCCGTTCTTGCCCAGCAGCGCCACGATCTCCCCCGGCCCGACCGAGAGGGACACGTCCCGCACGATGGCGACGGCGCCGTAGCCGCTCGACACCCCGTCGAGGGCGAGGGCGGCCCCCGCCGGCGCGATCTGCCGTGCTGCCCGCCGTGCTGCCTCACCCATGGGCGCCTCCCGAGTAGATGGTCCGGACCAGTTCGGAGCCCACGACGTCCTCGACCGTGCCGTCCAGGACCAGCCGGCCCTGGTGCAGCACCACGATCCGCGACGAGATCTCGCGCACGAAATCGAGGTCGTGCTCGACCAGCACGGCGGCGATCCGGCCCTCGGCGGTGAGCGCCTTGAGGACGGTCCCGATGGTGGTGCGCTCGGCCTTGGTCAGGCCCGCGGTGGGCTCGTCGAGCAGGATCAGCCGCGGCTCCAGCGCCACCACCATGGCGAGCTCCAGCGCCTGCTTCTGGCCGTGGGACAGGAGGCGCGACGGCTGCGTCAGCTGGCGGTCGAGGCCGGTCATGCGCAGGACGTCGAGGGCGGGCTGCGGCAGGCCCAGCGTCTCGGCCCGCCCGACCGGGCTCAGGCCGTCGTGGGACGCCCGGGCGAGGCGGAGGCAGTCGGCCACCGACAGGCTCTCGAACACGCTCGCCACCTGGAACTTGCGCCCGACGCCGAGGCCGACGATCCGGTTCGGCGTCAGCCCGGTGATCGGCGTGCCGCCGACGGCGATCGCGCCCTTGAACGGCTCGGTGCCGTCGCTGAGGCAGCGCATCAGCGTGGTCTTGCCGGCGCCGTTGGGCCCGACGAGGCTGACGAGCTCGCCCGCCCGGATCTCGAGGTCGATGCCCTCCAGCACCGTCAGGGCGCCGTAGGCCTTAGCGAGGTTCTCGACCTTGAGGATCGGGGTCCCGGTCGCCTCGGTGCCGGTCACCTCCGGCCCGGCCGCCTCGGTCCCGGCCGCCCGCGCGACGAGGCGCGGCGGCGCCGGCTGCCGCCGGCCCACCGGCAGCGCCCGCCAGAGGCGGCCGACGAGGTCGGCGAGGCCGCCCGGCAGCAGGATGATGATGACCACGAAGGCCGAGCCCAGGAGGAGCTGCCAGAGGAACGGCAGGTCGCCCGAGAGATTCGCCGCGAGGTAGTCGATCGCGACGGTGCCGAGCACCGGGCCGAGCAGCGTGCCGCGGCCGCCGAGCGCCACCCAGATGACCAGCTCGGTGCCGAACAGGAAGCCGGCATTCTCGGGCGCGACCACGCCCGAGGCGTTGGCGAACAGGAAGCCCGCGAGCCCCGCCACCGCGGCGAGGGACGCGGTGAGCCGGATCTGCAGGCGCCGCGGGTTGAGGCCGAGATAGGCGCAGCGCGCCTCGTTGTCCCGGAGCGCCACGAGGGCACGGCCGGCATCGGCCCGGACCAGGATCCAGGCCGCCAGCGTGACGGCGATCAGGAACAGGGCCGCGAGGCGGAAATAGCCCTCGGTCTCGAAGGGCAGCACGTCGAAGCCGACGAGGCCGCTGCTGGAGCCGGTCCATTCCCCGCCCGCGTAGATGAGCTGCACGACGACGATCGGGACGACGAGCGAGATCACCGAGGCGTAGAGCGGGGTCGAGCGGTGGTAGAAGGACAGCCAGCCGACCGCGAGGCCGAGCAGGGCCGGCGCGACGAGCGCCGCCGCGATGGCCGCGGCGATCCCGAGCGGCGTCGCCCCGTAGGCGGCGAGGATCATCGCGGTGGCGTAGGCGCCGATGCCGAAGAACGCCGCCTGGCCGAAGGTCAGGATCCCCGCGAAGCCCCAGAGCAGGTCCACCGTGACGGCCAGCACCGCGTAGATCATCGAGCGGGTCAGGACGTTGACCGCGAAGGTGTCGAGGACGAGCGGCGCGATCCAGAGGGCCAGCGCCGCCAGGCCCGCGACCACGAAGGGCGCGGCGCGGGACAGGCGGCGTCCGCGGGGCGCCGCGGCGGCACGCTCGGCGACGGGCAGGGTCTCAAGCACGGGAGAAACCTTTCGGGCTGATCCGCAGCACGAGGGCGGCGAGCACCGCGACGGCGATGCTGCCCAGGATCGGGCTCACGAAGGTGCTGATCAGGACCTGCGCGGCCCCGAAGACCAGGCAGGCCGCCGCGAGCGCCAGGTACGAGGCGTCGGCGACCATCACCAGCATGAAGGCGCCGATCAGCCAGGAGACGCCCATGTTCGGATCGACGCTGGTGAGCGGCGTGAGCAGGACGCCGGCGAGGCCCGCGAAGCCGGCGCCGAGCATGAACACGACGAGGCGCACCCGGCCCGTGTCGATGCCGAGGCTGCGCGCCAGGGTCTCGTTCATGATCACCGCCCGGGCCGAGAGGCCGAGCCGTGTCCGCTCGATGGTGAGCGCGAACAGCGTGCCGATCGCCAGCGCGATGCCGAGCGCCACGAGGCGGTAGGCCGAGTAGTCGACGCCGAGGAACGCGACGGTGCCGGCGTAGAGGTTCGGGGTGAGCTGGACGTCCCGGCCGAAGGCCAGGGTGATGAGCTGCCCGACCACGATGCCGAGCCCCCAGGTGGCGAGAATCGCGTCCAGCGGCCGCCGGTAGAGCGGGCGGATGATGAAGTGCTCGGCGAGCCCGCCGAGCGCCGCGCCGACGACGAAGGCGAGCGGCAGGGCGAGCCACGGATTGAGCCCGAGCCTGGCGGTCACCACCGCGCAGTAGG
This sequence comes from Methylobacterium sp. 1030, assembly GCF_040544715.1. Taxonomy (NCBI): domain Bacteria; kingdom Pseudomonadati; phylum Pseudomonadota; class Alphaproteobacteria; order Hyphomicrobiales; family Methylobacteriaceae; genus Methylobacterium; species Methylobacterium sp. 1030. Next base: position 89,165 of record NZ_JBEPKM010000021.1, read on the forward strand.
CGCCGACCGTCAGCCACGCCCCGTGGGCGAAGTTGATGATCTTGAGCACGCCGAAGATCGCCAGGAGGCCGATCGCGACGATGAACAGGATCGCCGCCGTGGTCAGGATGTCGAGGGTGAGCAGCATCGGGGATTCCGGGTGCGCGTGTCGTCGCGGGCTGAGGGAGGGATTTGGCGGGTGACGACGGTCCCCTCCCCCTCTGCGGGCTTGCCGAGTCACGTATCGACCACGGCACCGCGGCTTCCGGACCGGGCGCGGGTCCCCTCTCCCGTGCGGGAGAGGGACAGGGTGAGGGGTGTGACCTCTCCGGAGAAGTCTCGTCCGAGACAGCGCGACGACGGCGCACTCGATCCTGGAGCGTCTAATCCCTCACCCCAACCCTCTCCCGCACGGGAGCGGGGGCACGTGGCGCTCCGTCATCGACGTCGGCGCGAGACGGGTGGATATCGTCGCCCGCCCGGGCGAGGCCTCGTGCCCCGCCCCTCACTGCAGCTTCGGGCACTGCTCGCCGGGATCGACGTCCTTGAAGGTGCCGGCGACCTTCACGGTGCCGTCCTTCTGGATCTGGCCGAGATACATGGTCAGCGGCGCGTGGTGCTGCTTGCTCATGGTGATCGTGCCCCGCGGCCCGGTGAAGCTCACGGTCGGGAGCGCCTCCAGCACCTTGGCGGTCTCGGTCCCGCCCGCCTTCTCGACGGCGGCCTTGTAGAGGTAGATCGCCTCGTATTCCGGCACCGAGAGGTCGTTCGGCGTGCGCAGCTCCGCGCCGAACTTCTTCTGCATCGCCGCCAGGAACGCCTTGTTCTCCGGGCTGTCGATCCCGGTGACGTAGGAGGCCGAGAGGTAGACGCCCTCAGCGTCCGCGCCCATGCTCTTGGCGGTGCCCTCGTCCAGCGCGAGGTTGGCGAAGGGCAGCGACACGCCCGCGCCGCGCAGCTGCTTGGTCAGCGTCACGTTCGGCGCGCCGCCCGCCGTCGAGGTGATCAGCGCGTCGGGCTTGGCCTCCTTCAGCTTGGAGATGATCGCCGTCCAGTCGCTGCCGTCCATCGGCAGGTACTCCTCGCCGACCACCTTGCCGCCGGTCTTCTCGACGTAGCTCTTGGCGAAGCCCAGCATGCCGCGGCCGAAGGCGTAGTCGCTGCCGATCAGGAAGTAGGTCTTGGCGCCCTTCGCCTTGAAGGCGTCCACCACCGGCGGCACCTGCTGCTCCGGCACCCAGGCGTCCACGAACATGTTCTTGTTGCAGGAATGGCCCTCGTAGAACGAGGTGTAGATGTACGGCACCTTCCCCTTGGTGACGGCGGGCAGGCCGGCGTTGCGGGCCGCGCTCGTCTCCATCGAGATCAGGACGTCGACCTTCTTCTGGTAGATCAGGCTGTCGAAGGCCTTCTGGGCGCCGGCCGCCCCCGAGGCGTCGTCGGCCACCTCTAGGACGAGCTTGCGGCCGAGGACGCCGCCCTTGGCGTTGATCTCCTCCACGGCGAGCTCGGCCGACTGCACCACCGAGGGGGCGACGACGCTGTTGGCGCCCGACAGGCCGATCGGGATGCCGATGACGATCGGCTTGCCGTCGGCGGCCTGCGCGGCCGTGGCGGCCTGCGCGGCGGCGAGGGCGAGCGCGGCGGCGCCGACGAGGGACCATTTCACCATGAACGAACTCCTTGGATGACGACGGTGCGAAGCGGGCTCAGCCGTAGATGTCGGCGCGGCGGTCGCGCAGGAGCGAGTTGAACGCGTTGAGGTCCTTGCGCCCGGCCGCGTCGAGGTCGACCAGCGCCGAGACGGTCTCGGTCCGGTCGCGGCTCGCCGGGCCGGCGAGCGGCCAGCCCTTGGGGCCGATGATCAGGCTCTGCCCCTCGAAGGGCTGGCCGCGCTCGATTCCGACCCGGTCGGCGCAGGCGATGAAGATGCCGTTCGAGTGCGCGGCGGCCCGGTGCAGGGTGTTGGCCATGGCGGCCTCACCGTCGGGCTGGTCGGGCATCGGCACCCAGTTGGTCGGGATGCAGACGATCTCGGCGCCGGCGAGCGCCAGCTGCCGGAAGGTCTCGGGGAACCAGCCGTCGTAGCAGATGGCGACGCCGACCTTCCCGAGCGCGGTGTCGAAGACCGGGAAGCCGAGATCGCCCCTGGCGAAGAACACGTTCTCCTGATCCCAGAGATGCGCCTTACGGTAGGTGCCGATGTAGCCCTCCGGCCCGACGATCACGGCGGCGTTGTAGAGGGTCTCGCCGGCGGACTCGGCGATGCCCGCCACGATGTGCACGCCGAGCTCCGCGGCGAGCGCCGCCCAGGCGCGGGTGGTCGGGCCGTCCGGCACCGGCTCGGCCAGCGCGGCGGCCTCCGCGGCGGATTCGAACACGTAGCCGGTGCTCGCGAGTTCCGGCAGCACGATCAGCCGGCCGCCCTCGGCGGCGGCCGCGCGGACGAGGTCCGACGCGCGCGCCATGTTCGCGTCGACCGCGCCGAATTCCGGCTCGAACTGGATGCACGACACCCGTATCGGCGGGCGCGCGGGATCGTTCGCCTGGACCATGAGAGCTCCGAAACGCAAAAAGCCCCTGGGCGCGGAGACAGATCATCCGCGAACCAGAGGCTTCAAAGCCGTGATGTCGTGCAGCACTGCTGCTGCGGGGCAACCTTGCCCGGTTAGACTACGATACGCACCCCGAAACAGACCGCAAGACCATAAATGCGGCAGGCTGCTGCGATCAAGTCTTTTCCGCCAACGCGATGCGCAGGCCGAGTCCGCTCATCGCCTCGTGGGCGGAGACCACGCTCTCGGCCACGCTCGCCATCGGCACACGGGCGGCGGTGGCCCGGTCCCGGAGCATCTTGTAGGCGGCGTCCTCGTCGATCCGGTTCAGGTCCACGAGCAGCCGGACCGCCTTCTCGACGGTGCGGCGGCCCTTCATGGTCTCCTCCAGCCGGTTGATCTTGCTGGTGAGCCGGCCCTCGTAACCGCGCCGGTAGCGGGCCAGGGCGAACTGGGTGAGCACGCCCCGCGGGTGGAGCGGCTTGTTGAGCACGCCGTGGGCGTTGACGTCCGCGATCGCCTTCAGCGAGGTCGGGCTCTCGTAGGCCACGATGGCGATGACCGCCGGCTCGATCGCCTCGATCGACGGCAGCAGGTGCATCACCTGGGCGTCGTCGAGCTGGATGAACAGCGTGTCGATGTCGGCCGGCAGGGCGGCGGGCGGCGGCCACGCCAGGGAGACCGCGCAGCCGAGGCGGCGGAGCTGCTCCAGCAAAGCGGCGGCCTCCTCGTCCCGGGGATGGATGACGAGGGCGCGGGCGCGCCGCAGGTCGTCCAGGATCTTGCGGGCGGGGGCGGTCACGCGGCGAGCCCCTCCTCCAGCCAGTTCGTCTCGAACCGGGACCACGCGAGGTACGGGTCGGGCCGCACCGGCCGCCGCGCCCGCCAGACGACGTCGAACTGCCCGTCCGCGCGGGCGACCCCGATGCCGGGGGTGAGCCAGATGTGGCGCGTCTCGCCGTCGAAGGCGAGTTCGCCCTCCGGCGCCGCGAGGCGCTGCCGCAGGGCCGCCGCGCCGAGGCGCTCGGCGTCGAGGGTGCCGGCCTCCGCGAGCGCCCGGGCGAAGAGGTGGACCTGCGCGTAGGCGGTCTCCGACCACATGCTGGTGGGGCGCTCAGGCCCGAACCGGGCCTGGAAGGCGGCGACGAAGCGCCGGTTCTCCTCGCCGGGCAGCGCGCCGAAATACGGCGCCGCGAGGACGTGGCCGGTGCAGTGCTCGGGGCCGATCGCGCGGATCTGGCCCTCCGCCAGGGTGAGGCTGGCGATCGGGCAGCGGGCGCGGTCGATGCCGGACGCGGCGTAGGCGCGGTAGAGCCGCTCGGCGCCGCGCCCCACCACCGTGGAGAAGACCGCGTCCGGAGCGGCGTCGCGGATCGCCGCGATCATGGCGGCGTGGGCCGCGTCGTCCGCGTCGAGGGCCGCGTACAGCTCGCCCACGATGGTCCCGCCCTTCGCCTCGATCAGGTCGCGCATGACCCGGTTCGATTCCCGCGGGTAGATGTAGTCGGAGCCGATCAGGAAGATCCGCGGCCCGTGCTCCTGCATCAGGTAGTCGGCCAGGGCGAAGACGTTCTGGTTGAGGGTCGCGCCGGTGTAGATGATGTTCTCCGAGTACTCGAAGCCCTCGTAGATCGACGGGTACCAGAGCAGGCCGTTGTGCCGCTCCACGGTGGACATGACCGACTTCCGGCTCGCCGAGAGCGAGCAGCCGAACACCACCTCGACCCCGTCCTCGGCGAGCATCCGCCGGGCCAGGGTGCGGTAGGCGTCGTTGTCGCCGGCGGGGTCGTAGCAGACGGGCTCGATCGGGCGCCCGAGCACGCCGCCCGCCCGGTTGATCTCCTCGATCGCCAGGGCGGTGCCGAGGAAGTGCTCGGTCTCGGTGATGCCGCTCACCCCGCTGCGGGAGAACAGGACGCCGACCCGCCACGTCGCTTCATCCTTGGCCGCCATGGTCCCCCCGGGCTCGCCGCAGGCACCCGGAGGGCTGCGCGCCCCGCTGTCCTAGCCGAGGGAGGACCCGCCGCGAAAGCCGTTCCCCGCGCCGTCGTCCGGGGGCGGCCCTAGCGCCGCTGCGCCCGGGCCAGGCGCGAGACCAGGATCCCGAGCCCGATCGCCGCGCCGGTCAGCGCGAGCTTCGCCGCCAGCCCGGACCGGTTGTGGGCCAGCTCGGCCCGGGCGCCCATCTCGGCCGGGACGTTGGGGACGCGGCCCCGCGCGAGGTCGTCGACCACGCCCTCGACCACGTTCACCCGGTCGGCGGCCATCAGCATCAGCCAGTGCGCCCACTGGGACTCGCTGTAGCGGAACGCCTGCCGGCGGATGACGCCGCTCACGCCGCGCGGCGGGGTCGACGTGCCGACGACCGCCGGCCGGGCGTTGTACTCGATCGAGGTGAGGACCTCGACGCGCGCCCGCTGCTGCGGCGGCCGCGTCCAGTTCATGCCCCGGCTGTCGTCGCGCGCGATGTCGCGCATCGGGTAGGTCGGATCGTTCTGCGGATCCGCGTCGACGCCCCAGCCCGGGACCGTCGACGGATCGATCGGACGGTTTCTCATCGCCCCCTCCTCACGCGCGTGCCGTCGGGGGGACCAGGACCGGCTTGATGCAGCCGTCGAGCTTGGCCGAGAAGAGGTGGTAGGCATCCGCGGCCTCCTCGAGGGGCACCTTGTGGGTGATCAGTTCCTTGGGGTTCAGGCGGCCCGCCTCGATATGGGCGATCAGCTTCGGCAGCAGGCGCTTCACCGAGGCCTGGTTGGCCCGGATGGTGATGCCCTTGTTCAGGACGTTGCCGATCGGGATCAGGTTGCCGGTCGGCCCGTAGACCCCGACGATCGAGACGATCCCGCCCTTCTTGACCGAGTTGATCGCCCAGTGGAGCGCCACCGCCGAGCCGCCCTCGAGCTTCAGCTTGGTCCCCATCAGGGTGTGCAGGGCGCTCCCCGCCGCGTCGCCGCCGACCGCGTCGATGCAGACGTCGGCCCCGAGGGAGTCGGTGGTCTTCTTCAGGAAGACCACGGGATCCCCGATCGAGCGGAAATTGTAGACCTCGGCGGGACAGTACCGCCGCGCGAAGTCGAGCCGGTACTCGACGTGGTCGATGACGATCACCCGCCCGGCCCCGAACAGCCACGCGCAGCGCGCCGCCATGATGCCGACCGGTCCGGCGCCGAAGACCACGACGGTGTCGCCGCGCTGGATCCCGCCCATCTCGGCCGCCTGATAGCCGGTCGGCACGACGTCGGTGAGCAGCACCGCGTCGTCGAGGTCCATCGTCTCGGGGATCTTGCAGGGGCCGACATCGGCGTAGGGCACCCGCACGTACTCGGCCTGGCCGCCGTCGTAGCCGCCGGCGGTGTGCGAGTATCCGTAGATGCCGCCGACCGCGGTCGCCTGCGCGTTCGCCTCGTGGCAGTTCCCGAACAGCCCCTGCTTGCAGAAGTGACAGCGGCCGCAGGCGATGTTGAACGGGACCAGCACGTGGTCGCCGACGGCGAGATTGCGCACGCCGGAGCCGACCTCCTCAACAACGCCCGTGAATTCGTGGCCGAACGTCATGCCGACGCGCGTATCCGGCACCATTCCATGGTACAGGTGAAGATCAGATCCGCAGACGCAGGTCCGCGTAACTCGGATGACCGCATCCTCAACATGCTCGCACACCGGGATCGGCTTGCGATCGACGCGCACGCGGTACGGTCCGCGGTAGTTCATCGCCAGCATGCTGGGGCTCCCTCGTCCACGACCGGGGAACCGCAGGCGGATGCCCAAGTTCCCGGCGGCCGCGGCGGGGCGCGAGGTGGGGCGCGGCGGGCGGCCGCCCTCAGCCGGCGGCCGGCCCCGCCTTCCGCGCCGGGCGGCTCACGAACCGGGAGCCGGCGAGCAGGAAGCGCCAGGGCGTCTCGGCGCCGCGGGTGATGCCGATGCGCCGGTCGCTGACCACGTCGACGCCCCCGGAATCACCCGCAGCGCGGGGCTCGAACCGGAACGGCGCCCGCGCGAGGGGCGCCCCGTCGAGCGCGTCGGTGACGCCGAGGGCCTGGCAGAGGCGGCCGGGGCCGGCGCAGAGGAGGCGCGGATCCTCCAGGCCGCGGCGCGCCCGCATCGCGGGAAGCCCCTCGGTCGGCGCGAGGGCCCGGAGCAGCACGGCGCTGCCGGGCTCGCAGACGAGGTTCAGGCACCAGTGCATCCCGTAGGACCGGTACACGTAGGCGTGGGCCGGCGGGCCGAACATGCTGGCGTTGCGCCGGGTCGGGCCGCGGAAGCTGTGGGAGGCCGGATCGGTGCTGTCGTAGGCCTCGGTCTCGACGATGATCCCGCCGGCCGCGCCGACGAACAGGCGGGCGCCGATCAGGTCAGAGGCCACCGCGGCGGCGGCGCGGGCGAAGAACGTATCCAGCATCGGGGCTCCGGCGCGGGCGGCCCCGCGCGATCCGCGTCGCCGGGATCCGGCGGAGCGCGGGCGATTAGAAATAAATCGGACGCCGCGGAAGTCTTGCTGGTACGAGGGGCCCGTGAATGGCGGGCCCAGAACCGATCCCCTCGGACCTCCAGCATGGTGCGCACAGCCTCGATCGCGACGCTCCGGTCCGCCGAGTCGGGCGCGCAACCCCGGTCCGCCCCGCGCGCCGCGCGGCTCCGCCTGAACCTGCGGCGCCTCCGGCTGGCCAGCGGCCTGATCCTGTTCGGCTACGTGCTGACCCACTTGCTGAACCACGCCCTGGGCAACGTCTCCCTCGACGCCATGGAAGACGGCCTCGACCTCGTCACGGCCGTCTGGCTCAACCCCGTCGGCCTGACGCTGCTCTACGGCGCCCTGGTGGTCCACCTGCTGCTCGGGCTCCAGGCCCTCTACGCGGCCCGCTTCTTCCACTGGCGGCCGTCCGAGACCCTGCAGCTGGTCTCGGGCCTGCTGATCCCGCCGCTGCTCATCAGCCACATCGTCGGGACCCGGGTCTCCTTCGTCACCGAGGGGCTCGACAAGGGCTACGCGCAGGAACTCTACGCCTTCTGGATCGCCTCGCCGATCCTCGGCCTGATGCAGGTCACGGTCCTGGTCGTCGCCTGGATCCACGGCTGCATGGGCCTGTATTTCTGGCTGCGGCTGAAGCCCGGCTTCGACCGCATGGCGCCCTGGCTGCTGGCGCTCGCGGTGCTGGTTCCGGTCCTGTCGCTGCTGGGCTTCGCGCAGGGCGGCCGGATGGTCCTGACCCTGGCGCAGGATCCGGCGTGGCGCGCGGCGGCGCTCCGGCCGGTCCATGTCGGGCTGCCCGAACAGGTGGCGCGGCTCGCCGCGATCCGGGACGGGCTGCTCGGGACCTACGCGGGCCTCGTGGCGGCGGTGATCGCGGCCCGCGGCGCGCGGACGCTCGCCGAGATCAAGCGCGGCACGATCCGGCTCAGCTACCCGGACGGCCGGGTGGTGCGGGTGCCCCGCGGCACGAGCGTCCTGGAGGCGAGCCGGCGCAACCGGATCCCCCACGCCAGCGTCTGCGGCGGCCGCGGCCGGTGCTCGACCTGCCGGATCCGGGTGACGGACGGCAGCGACGGGGCACCGGCGCCCGGCCGCACGGAGCGGGCGGTGCTGGAGCGCATCGCGGCCGGCCCGGGGGTGCGCCTCGCCTGCCAGTTCCGGCCCGAGACCGACATGGCCGTGGTGCCGCTGCTGCCGCCGCAGCCGCGCATGCGCCAGGCCGACCTGCTCGACCGGGCGCAGTCCGGCGAGGAGCGCTTCATCGTGGCGATGTTCGTCGACCTGCGCGGCTCGACGCGGCTCGCCGAGGAGCGCCTGCCCTACGACACGGTGTTCATCATCAACCGCTTCCTGGGCGCGGTCGGCGACGCCGTCCGCGAGGCCGGCGGCTCGACCAACCAGTTCCTCGGCGACGGTCTGCTGGCCCTGTTCGGCCTGGAGACGGAAGCCGAGGCAGCCGCCCGGGAGGCCCTGAAGGCGATCGACCTCATCGCCGAGTCGGTCGACACCCTGAACGGGCTCCTGGCGGCCGACCTGGAGCACACCCTCCGGTACGGGATCGGCGTGCATGCCGGCCCGGCGATCGTCGGCGAGATGGGCGACGCCACCGACGCGCGGTTCACGGCGCTCGGCGACACCGTCAACGTCGCGGCCCGGCTCCAGGGCCTGACCAAGGTCCTCGGCTGCGTGGCGGTGGTGTCGGAGGCGGTCTACGCGGCGGCCCGCGTGGCGCCGGCGGAGATCCGGGACGTGGCGGTGGACGGCCGGTCCGAGGCCGTCAGGGTCAGCACCCTCGGAAACGCCTGACGCAAACGTCTTCGCGAGCGGAGCGAAGCAATCCAGGGTGGCGTCGCGCTGCCGAGAAGTCCCGCTGCCCTGGGTCGCTTCGCTGCGCTCGCGATGACGGGTGATCCGAGCGGACGGCGCGCCTCAGGCCCGCTGCCGGTGCGCCGTCCTCAGGCGCGGCGCCAGGGCCAGCATCAGCGGCACCACGGCGAGCGCCGTCCCGGCCGCCGCCACGGCCGCCCAGTGCGGGCCGGCGGCGTCGCCGAGCCGGCCGTAGAGCAGCGGTGCCGCCAGCGCGCTGCCGCCGAGCGTCCAGGTGTAGAACACCGCGAAGGCCCGCTCGACCCGGCCGCCGGGCGCCAACTCCGGGACGGTCCCGTAGAGCACCGACGAGGTGCCGTTCAGCATCACGCCGAGCAGCGGCAGCAGGATCAGCCCGGGGGCCAGCGGCAGCACGATCACCGCCAGGATCGCGAGCGCGGTCCCGGTCTCGGTGAGGATCACGGTCCGGGTCACGCCGAGGCGTTCCCCGAGGCGCCCGCAGACCGCCTTGCCGAGCGCGCCGCCGACGAAGACCAGCGACAGGGCGAGGCCCACCGTGGTCAGCGCCGCGCCCTTCTCCTGCAGCAGGAACGGCAGGTAGAGCAGGAAGGCCGGCCGCGCGGCGTTGTCGAGCATGCCGATCGCGACGAGCAGGCGGAAGCCCGTGCCGCTCCCCCGCCCGGTCGCGGACGGATGGGGCGCCGGACGCGCAGCGGCGCAGCTGCGTGACGCCGGATCACGCGGCAGCAGGCGCGCGACCGCGAGCGCGACCACGATCCCCGCGCCGGCGATCACCCAGAGCGCGTGCCGCCAGCCGGTCAGGGTCAGCAGCAGGCCGACCAGGGGCGGGACCGCCGCCTTCCCGAGATCGCCGGTGAAATTGTAGGTGCCGAGCGGGCCGCGGGCGCCGGGTCCGTAGGCCCGGGCGATCACCGCCGAGGCCAGCGGATGCTGGGTGCTGCTGCCGGCGCCGCCGAGCAGGAGGCCGATCCCGAGCCCGACGAGGCCGCCCGAGGCGCCGGCGATCGCGTAGCCGGCCGCGCTGAGCACCGTGCCGAGCACCAGCACGGTGCGGGCACCCCAGGCCTGGGCGAGGCGGCTCGCCGGCATCTGCAGCGCCGCCAGTGCGCCGTTGTAGAGGGAGCGCAGGAAGGCCAGGGCGACGTAGTCGAGGCCGAACTCCGCCTGCCAGACCGGCAGCAGCACGTAGATCAGGTCCGTGTAGCCGTCGTGCAGGGCGTGGTTCACGCCGGTGGCCACCAGCGTGCGCCGGGCGTCCGGCAGGGACGCGGCCCGGGAGGACGCAGTTTCGGAAGACGCGGGTTCGGAAGACGCGGGTTCGGAAGACGCGGTCAGATCGGACGCGACGGACATCCAGCCATCCTTCGTGGTGCGGCGGCAGGATGGCGCCCTGGCCCGGAGCTGACAAACGACTTATGCTGACGCTCGCGTGAGGAAACCTGACCTGTGCACCGTCGCCTGCCGCCCCTCAACGCCGTGAAAGCCTTCGAGGCGGCCGCGCGGCATGGGAGCTTCACCCGCGCGGCGGGCGAGCTGCGGGTCACCCACGGGGCGGTCAGCCGGCACGTCCAGACGCTGGAGGGCTGGCTCGGGCTGCCGCTGTTCGAGCGCCACAACCGGCGCGTGGTCCTCACCGAGGCCGGCACGGCCTACGCCACCGAGATCGGCGCCGCCCTCGACCGCATCGCCCTTGCCACCGCCCGGCAGGCCGAGCGCGGCCGGCCGCGCCTGCTGCACGTGAACGCGCTGGCCACCTTCACACTCCGCTGGCTGATCCCGCGCCTGTCGGGCTTCCAGCGGGCCAACCCGTCGATCGAGGTGCGGCTGACCACCTCGAACGTGCCCCTCGCCAGCCTGGCGGAGCCGTTCGACGTGGCGATCCGGGGCGGGCCGGACAGCCGGCCGGGCCACCGCGCGGAGCCGTTCCTGTCCGAGCGGCGCATCCCGGTCTGCAGCCCGGACCTGCTGCGGCGGCTGCCTCTCCGGGTGCCGGCGGATCTCCGGCAACACACGCTGCTGCACGCCGCGACGCTGCCGCGGGTCTGGCCCGACTGGCTGCGGGCGGCGGGCGTCCCGGAGCTGGCGCCGCGGGCCACGGTGACGCTGGAGCACTTCTACCTGACCCTCCAGGCCGCCCTCGACGGGCTCGGCGTCGCCATGGGGCCCGAGCGGCTGATCGCCGACGACGTCGCGGCCGGCCGCCTGACCCTGCCCTTCCCGGGCCCCGCCCTGCCGGCGCGGAGCTACTACACCTACGTCCCGGAGCCACGGGCGGAGGATCCGGCGGTGCGGGCCTTCTGCGGCTGGCTCGCCGAGGCGGCGCGGCATCCGTGAGATTCCGTCTTTGTGAGCGCAGCGAAGCAACCCAGTGTCGCGCAACGCTGGGACCCGTGGCGCTGCTGGATTGCTTCGCTGCGCTCGCAAAGACGATGTCACCGTAGCGCCCGAACGCAGTTCGGCGCATGGATCGGATCCGGAACGCCCCCGACCGCGTCGGGGTTGGCGTCAGACGCTTCTGCCGAAGGTGACCGCATGGCGCGCAAGCGTCTCCGCCCGACGATCGAGAGCCTGATCGAGTCCCTGGGGCGGCTCGGCGTCGCCCCGGAGGCGGTCGACCTCGACCGGCTGCTCGCCCAGCTCGACCTGCCCGATTACGGCGCCGAGGTCGACGACGACCGCGTCGCCCGGGCGCTCCGGGAGATGCGGGCCGCCCGGGCCTTCGCGGAGACCGGCGTCCCGGCGATCCGGAAGGCGATCCCCAACCTCCGGGCCGTGGTCACCAAGGACCACCGCATCACTTGGCTGATCCGGACCGAGATCCCGCTCCTCGACAACGGCCGCCTGGACCTGCGCCTCGACATGGCCCCCGAGCCGGAGGCGGCCGAGATCCTCGCCCGCATGGCCGCCCGGAACGACCCGGCCCACCGGCTGGAGGACCTGCGCGAGGCCGTGGCGCGCACGGCCCTCCAGGCGACCCGCGCCCTGCACAAGCCGGTCGACCGGCTGCGGGCGCAGCTCCTCGTGGACCTGCGCGAGGTCGGGGCTGACGCCGCCGCCTACATCGCCCACATGGACCGCTCGCTCCGGTCGCGGGTCTTCACGTACGGCCCGAAGCTCGCCCGCGGCCTCAACGACACGCTCACCCCCGTCCGCCGCCACGCCAAGGCGGTGGCGCGCGAGGGTTCGCGCCTGCGGCGGCTGCGCGATCAGGTCGGCTTCGGCGCCTATATCGAGCGGTTCACCGCCGCCCGGCGCCTCGACCGGAAGATCGTGTTCCACATGGGGCCGACCAATTCCGGCAAGACCTACGCGGCCCTCCAGCACCTGACGGCGGCCGAGACCGGGGCCTATCTCGCGCCGCTCCGGCTGCTGGCGCTGGAGAACTACGAGACCCTGCGCGAGCGGGGCCTGCGCGCCGGCATGATCACCGGCGAGGAAGTGCTGGGCGAGGCTGACCCGACCCACACCGCCCGCACCATCGAGACCGCCGACCTGACCCGCCCCATCGACGTCGCGGTGATCGACGAGATCCAGATGCTGTCGGACCCCGACCGCGGCTGGGCCTGGACCAACGCGCTGTTCGGCGTCGCCGCCAGGACCGTGATCGTCTGCGGCTCCGACGACGCCCTGTCGTATGTCCGCCGCGCCGCCGAGGCCGCCGACGAGTCCCTGGAGGTGATCCCCTTCACCCGCAAGTCGCCGCTCCTGCTGCTGGAGGAGCCGGTGCCGCTGGAGAAGGTCGAGGCCGGGGACGCGGTCGTGGCCTTCTCCCGCCGGGCCGTGCACGAGAATCGCGAGGTCCTCGTCGCCCGCGGCCACCGGGTCGCGACCATCTACGGCGCCCTGTCGCCGGAGGTCCGCCGGGCCGAGGCCGCGCGCTTCCGCTCCGGCGAGGCCAACGTGCTGGTGACCACCGACGCGATCGGCATGGGGCTCAACCTCGGCCCGCTGAAGCGGATCGTGTTCTCGGCGGTGCGCAAGTGGGACGGGACCGCCGAGCGGGCGCTGACCCATTCCGAGATCCGGCAGATCGCCGGCCGGGCCGGCCGCTACGGCCACCAGGATGTCGGCTACGTGGCGGCGACCGACCCGTGCGGCGCCGAGCCGATCCGCACCGCCCTCTCGGGTGCCCCGACGGCGCCGGCGGCCGACACGCGCTTCTTCGTCCGCCCGGATCTCGGGGCGATCCGCTCGGTGGCCGAGGAGATGCGCACGCACAGCCTGCACGAGGTGCTGACCCACTTCGCCCGGGCGACTTTCTACGCGGGCTCGCCGTTCCAGCCCTCGGCCTTGGATGAGGTGCTGGAGGTGGCCCGGATCGTCGACCGGGCGCGGCTGCCGATCGAGGAGAAGTTCGCCTTCTCGGTCTGCCCGATCGACCGGCGCGACGAGATCGCCATGGGGCTGCTGGAGCGCTGGTGCCAGGCGCGCGCCGCCGGCCTCACGGTCCCGGCTCTGCGCGGCAACCTCTCGGGCGCGCTCGACTACCAGGAGCGGACCGTGAAGCTCGCCAGCGCCTATCTGTGGCTGTCGCGGCGCTTCCCCGAGACCTTCGACGACGTGGACGCCATCCGCCACATGCGCGGCCGGGCCAACGACGCCATCGAGCAGCACCTGCGCGAGACCGCGACCCGCAAGGCCGAGCGGCGCAGCCGGCGACCTGTCGGGGCGCGGTGAGACGCGGCATCGGGCCATGAAAAAAGCCCGCTGCGCGTTCGGCGCAGCGGGCTCTGTCAGATGACGTTGGTTGCGGGTCCCCGCAACACCCGATCTCGGCGCAATCCGGCGATTCGTTCTGAGCACAGATCGTTGATTACGAGGGAATGCAACGCTCTATTCTCGCGACTGATCGAAAGAGTTATACCGAAATTACCGGAGTAGCCTCTCAACCCGAGACAGGCTCAACTTCCTTTTGGACGTGCTTCGGTTCAGTGGCTCTTCGTCATTTCGTGTGGGTCAAGGAGCCAGAAGCACGCGACGGCGTAGAAGGTCGAAGCCGGCCCGGCCGTACATCAGTCGCTTGATCAGCTTCAGTTTCGTAATCTGGCCCTCGGATTGAGCGTAGCTCCACGGCATCGTCAACGCTGCCCTTACCGCGGCAGCATCAACGACGAGCCCGCTGGCGAACGTCTGCGCGGCTCGGATGCCGCTCGCCTTCGCCTCGACGATCCAAGCCCCGAACGCCGCCAGGCGTCGATCGCCATGTGCGGACGATCCGTTCCTTTTCCTCCCGGCCTCGCGTACGAACACGACGAAGCGCTGGATGAGCCTGTGTAGGGTGGCCGCGTCGGGATCCTGCACGATGCGCACGAGAAGAGCGCTATCGGCCGGGCTCAGCCGGTCCGGCGCCACCGTCATGATCCAGGCGAGGACCTTCGATCCCGACAGTTGCTCGCGCCGCGCCGGCAGCTCGGCCGAGCCGGGGCCGTCATGCCGGGGATGGCGTCACGCCAGCGTCGGGGTGTGGTGATCGCGACCTTCGTCCGTCGACTCTGCAGCCATTTGTGGACCTGCCGCGAGCCGCCCGCGTAACCGTGTTCGCGCAGCTCTCGCAGGAGCTGCAATCCGTTCTCGCAGCCCTCGGCACGGCGGCGCTTGAGATAGGCCAGCCAGGGGTCGAGCTGACTCGATCCGATCCGCCGTTCGCCATGTTCCGGGGGCCTATCCATGGAGGCGTAGCGCCGCACCGTTGCCGGTGCCAGAGGGATCGCGCGCGATCGCCATGATCGACTCGCCGGCCGCGCGGCGGCGCTGGACCTGTGCATGACGCACGGCTCTCCAACGTTGTGCCTCCTGCGCGGCAGCTTGATCTGTGCGGCTGCGTGGAAGGCGTGGTCGCGGGCGTAATCAGGAGCGGGAGCCGCCGAGCCGGAGGGGACGGGAATGGCACGCAAGCGGGCATGAGCGCCGACCAACCAGCGCTCCAGCATCTGGCGCGCGTTCAGAAGGAAATGCCAGCGATCTGCGACTTGCTGTGCACGCGGGACGACAGCCTGGGCCGCACGCGGGTCGCCTGTCGAGCGATCTCGTGCGACGATCTACAGATCGGTGTGTAACGCCAGCCAAGCCTCGAAGGTCGCCGAGTTGCGGTCGGGCAGAAGATAGATGGCACGATGATGGTCGAGGTCGACGACGAGCGTGCCCTAGGCGCGCCCACGACGCCAGGCCCAGTCGTCGACACCGATTGCCCGCGCTCGTGCAACGCGCGGCAGGGGCGCGGCGTGCATGAGGCGCAGCAGCGTCGAGGCGCTCGTCGGCATGGAGAGATTTGCCAGCAGGCGCGCACCGGCTCGAGCGTTGATGTGAATCGCCCCGGGATTTTCGGAGGCTCCAACTCTTGAGAGACTGGAGCCATGACGAAGCATACCCCACCCTTTTCCCCTGAGGTTCGCGAGCGG
>NZ_JBEPKM010000022.1:0-100652 GCF_040544715.1 Methylobacterium sp. 1030
CGGCCTTCGTGATCGACGTCTTCGCCCGCCGGATCGTGGGCTGGCGTGTGTCGCGCTCGGCCCGGGCCGACTTCGTGCTCGATGCCTTGGAGCAGGCCCTGCACGAGCGCCGCCCCTTCGCCGGCAGCGGCCTCGTCTGTCACTCGGATCGCGGATCGCAATATGTGAGCATCCGCTACACCGAGCGCTTGGCCGAGGCGGGCGTCGAACCCTCCGTCGGCAGTGTTGGCGACTCGTACGATAACGCTCTCGCCGAGACGGTGATCGGCCTGTTCAAGGCGGAGGTCATCCATCGACGCGGGCCGTGGCGGTCCTTTGAGGCGGTCGAGTACGCCACGCTGGAATGGGTGGACTGGTTCAACCACCGTCGGCTGCTCGAACCAATCGGCCACATCCCTCCCGCCGAGGCGGAGGCACGCTATTATGCCCAGGCCGAGGTCCAAGCCTTGGCCGCCTGAGCCAAACCAAACGGCCTCCGGAAAACCCGGGGCGATTCAATCCAGGGACGCGCCACGCTCGATGAGGGCGCGCGACACGGGGTTGCTTCGCTCCGCTCGCAAGGACGGGTGGGCTTTTGTGAGTTCTGTCGCCGGGAGTTGTAGGTGCGTGCCCGTCGAGGCCCTCAGCTCGCCGCCGTCCCGCTGGCCGCCAGCACCACCGCCCGGCTCGCCACCGGCACGCGGGCGTACAGGTCGATGATGTCCTGGTTCAGGAACCGGACGCATCCCGACGACACCATCGTGCCGATGGTCTGCGGCTCCGTGGTGCCGTGCAGGCGGTAGAGCGTGTCGCCGCCGTCCCGATAGAGGTAGAGCGCCCGCGGACCGAGCGGATTGCCGGCCCCGCCGGGCAGGCCGCCGGCATAGGGCCCGTAGCGCTCGGGCTCTCGCTTGATCATGGCCTGGGTCGGCGTCCAGCGCGGCCATTGGGCCTTGCGGGCGATGACGGCCGCGCCTCGGAAGTTGAACGCCTCATCGCGCCCGACGCCCACGCCGTAGCGGATGGCGCGCCCGCCCTCGCGCACAAGGTAGGCGTAGCGCGCCGAAGGATCGACCATGATCGTGCCCGGCGGCTCGGCCGTGGCGTAGGCCACCTCCCGGCGCAGGAAGCGCGGGTCTATCGCGGACAGGTCCACCGCCGGCACGGGGAAGGGCTCGCCGTCGAGCGCGGCGTAGAGGGCCGTGTAGGCCGGGTCGACGGGCGGGCGCAGCGTGGCGACGGGGCGCTGCTCGCGGGTGACGCAGCCGGCGACGAGCAGGGGCGTGCCGGCGAGCAGGCTGCGGCGGGTCGGAAACATCGATGCTGCGCTCCAAGATCTGGCGACGACGCACAGAAGCGCCACGCGGCCGCCCCGTCCATCGGCTATGGGGTGATCGCACCCATAACCGGATGGTATCCATGGATCTGACGCTGGCCCTGCGCGCGTTCCTCCGGACCGTCGAGCGCGGCTCGATGACCGCGGCCGCACGCGACCTCGCGGTGTCGCAGCCGGCGATCAGCAAGCATCTGCGCAATCTGGAGGCCCAGGTCGGCGCGCGGCTCCTCGAACGGTCCGCCCGGCTGGTGCGTCCGACCCAGCAGGGCCAGCGGCTCTACGCGGCCTGTCAGCCCGCGCTCGCCACGATCGACGCCGCCCTGGAAGATGCCCGCACCGAGGCTGGCCGCATCGAAGGCCGGCTGCGGCTGCACGCGCCCGCCTGCATCGGGGCGGCCCATCTGCACCGGATCGTGGCGGCGTTCCAAGCCGAGAATCCGCGGGTCACGGTCGATCTCGTGCTGGACAACCGGCTGATCGACCTCGTCTACGAGGATTACGACCTCGCGCTCCGCTACGGCCGGCCCCACGGGCAGGACGTCGTGACGCGGCGGCTCGGCTGGGTGCGCCGCATCCTGGTCGCCGCCCCGGCATACCTGGCGCGGGCCGGCGGCATCGACGCGCCCGGGCAGATCGCCGACCGGGCCCTCGTGACGACCACGTCGGCCCTGGACGACCGGAACACGCTCGTACTCCAGCACGGGCGCGAGACGCTGAGCCTCGCCGTCCGCCCGGCCCTGCGGACCAACAGCGCGGAGGTGCTGTTGGCCGAACTGCGCGCGGGACGGTACATGGGCCCGGTCCAGCACCTGCTGGTCGCCGAGGACTTGGCGGCCGGCCACCTCGTCCGCGTCCTGCCCGCGTACGAGGTGCGGTCGACGGACGCCTATCTGGTCTACCCTTCGGTCCGCCACATGCGCCCGGTCGTCCGCGCATTCACCGATTTCGCCGTGCCGCGCATCCGCGCCATCGAGGGGATCAGCCACGCCGGTTGACCAGCTCCGGTGCGCTGCGGCCGCGACGAACGGGCCGGGGTGGCCGACCGCCGCGATCGCGACCCTAGAACGGCGCCGCGAGGCAGCCGCTCAGGGCGCCCTTCAGCGCGGCGGCGTCGGCCTCCGCCACCGTGAACGTGGCCGTCAGGGTCGGGTCCTCGCCGCGCGGGCTCGCCTGCGTCCAGGTCAGCTTCGTCCCGGGCTGGACGAGGGCCAGGGCGACCCCGCGCAGCGGATCCTCGCCGCGGCGCGCGCCCGCCACCGTCAGCGTGAAGCCCGCATCGGCCCCGGTCGCGGCGCCGCGGACCGGCATGCGCACGGAGCGCACGCTGCCGGCGCTGGAGACCAGGAGGCCGGTCAGGGGCTTCTCGCTGTCGGCCCCTTCGAGGCCCGCGAAATCGAAGCGCGGCGCCAGTTCGGCGAAGCGCGGCACGGTCAGCGCCGCCGACAGGCCGGTGCCGCCCGGATCGCAGGCGACGTGCAGGGTCGCCGGCCGCTGGTCCGCCGCGAGGGTCGCGGTGCCGCTCAAGTCCGCGCTGCCGCCGGGCGCCCGGGCGCTGCCGGCGAGCAGGGGGGTCCGGCCGGTCAGGATGTCGGACAGGCTGTCGCCGCGGCTCAGCGGCCCGGCAAGCAGAGCAACGGCGGCGATGACGACCACCGCCAGGGCCACGCCGATCCGGAGCCGCATCCCATCCTCCGCCTGTGGACATCACGGGCCGGCGGCATAGACGATCGCGGCCGCATCGCAACCCTCCGTTCACCACGTCCGCAGGGAATCGTCCGCCGGCGCGCCCGCGTGCACTGCAGCAACTCGGTAAAAACCGATCGTTCCTATGCACCGACGCTCAACCTTGAGCGTCGCCATGCGCACGAAGATCCTGCTCGTCCTCACTCTCCTCGTCTACGTCACCACCGGCCGCGCCCCCGGCATCCGGGAGCCGCGCAATCCGGACGCGGAGCACGGCGGCGGGCGCCTCGTGGTCGCGACCAAGCGGGCCTGGATCTGAACCGCTGCCCGGTCGACGCGACCGTCCTCGCGAGCACGGCTGCACCGACGCGCTCGACAGCAGACGGTCTCACGCCCCGGGCGCGCAGGCCCTGAGGCGCGCGGCCACGAGGGCCTGGAGGCTCCAGAGGTGGCGGTCGCGGATGCCGAGGCGCTCGCAGGCCTCCACGGTCCGGAACAGGTACTCGGCGCTCGGCCCTTTGTGGCCGCAGGCCGCGGCGATCTTCTCGGCGATCGCAGAATCCGAGAGGCGTCCGGCGTAGCGGTCGCTGGCGCGGTTCGCCAGGAAGGTCAGGGCCGGGACGGTCCCGGCCTCGGTGGCGACCGGCAGCCAGCGGGCGACGTAGCCGCGGCCGCGCATCTCGCGGCGCCAGACCGGCATCAGCGCCTCGCGGATCTCCATGCCGGGCAGGCGGAAGGCCACGCCCCGGCACAGGCCGCCGCGGTCCAGCGCCAGGACGAAGCCCGGCCGTTCCGGCGTGCCGCGGAACCGCCGCTGGAGCAGGCAGAAGCGGCGGTGGAAGCCGCGCACCGTCCCGATCCGGCGCTCGGCCACCGGGAATTCCGGGTTCCACATCAGCGAGCCGTAGGCGAAGACCCAGAGGTCGCTGCCCTCGCGCCCGGCGACGATCGCGTCGAGCCCCGGGCGCAACTCGGCGTCCGACAGAACCTCGAGCGCGCTCGGGTCGTCGGGGATCGGGACGGAATGGGCGCGGGCGATCAGGTCGAGGCTGAGGTCGAGGGTGCGGACGGACGCGGCGGGCATGGGCCCTCAACGCCCGGGCCTCACGGCTTGTTGCCCAGCGCGTCGAGTTCGGGGAAGGGCCGGGTACGGTGTCCGGTGCAGACCTCGTCGTCGTCGAGCACCGTGAGCCGGTCGTTGTCGTAGCGCAGCGCCACCC
This sequence comes from Methylobacterium sp. 1030, assembly GCF_040544715.1. Lineage (NCBI taxonomy): Bacteria > Pseudomonadati > Pseudomonadota > Alphaproteobacteria > Hyphomicrobiales > Methylobacteriaceae > Methylobacterium > Methylobacterium sp. 1030. The sequence continues at coordinate 4,219 of NZ_JBEPKM010000022.1, forward strand.
TCGGGCGCTCGGGCTTGCCGAAGGTCCGGCCGTACATCCGGCCCGACACGCAGTAGATCACCCCGCCCCCCTCGGCGATCGGCCCGGCGATCCGGCTGCCCGCGAACCGCACCGGCAGCAGCGAGACCGCGCCGAAATCGACCTGCCTCAGCGCCAGGGCGGCGATCCGCCGGAGGAGGGCCGGGGAGGGGTCGGCCTCGGCGGCGGGCTCGGCGGCGGGCTTCGGTGCGCGCGGCGCGGCCTGCGCGCCGGCGGCGAGGAGGACCAGCAGGGCGGCGAGGGCGGCGCGGAGCGGCATCGGTCATCGCTACCCGGCCAAGGTTGCCCGAGGCTGGGACCGCGCGGGGCAGCGCCGGCGGCCGCGGCCCCCTATATGAGAGACAGGCGCGGAGCGCGCCTCTCACCCGATCCCTCACACGAAGACGCGACGTTCGATGCAGTGGACCGACGACGCCCTGGTGCTCGGCCTGCGCCGGCACGGGGAGACCGGCGTCATCCTCGAGGCCATGACCGAGGCCCACGGGCGCCATCTCGGCCTCGTGCACGGTGGGCGCTCGCGCCGGATGCAGCCCGTGCTGCAGGCCGGGAACCGGGTCCGCGTGACGTGGCGGGCGCGCCTCGACGAGGGTCTCGGCGCCTACGCGGTCGAGCCCCTGGACTCGCAGGTCTCGCGGCTGATCGGGTCGAGCCTCGCCCTCTACGGCATGAACCACATGGCCGCGCTGCTGCGGCTCCTCCCCGAGCGCGACCCGCATCCGGCGCTCTACGCGGCGGCGGGGATCCTGGTCGAGCACCTCGACGACCCCGCCATCGCCCCGCCCCTGATGGTGCGGTTCGAGCTGGCGATCCTGTCGGAACTCGGCTTCGGCCTCGACCTCACCGCCTGCGCGGCCACCGGCGGCAACGACGCCCTGGCCTACGTGTCGCCGAAGAGCGGCCGGGCGGTCAGCGCCTCGGCGGGCGAGCCTTACCGGGACCGCCTGCTGGCGCTCCCGACCTTCCTGCACGCGGGCGGATCCCCGGGTCCCGACGGCGTTGCCCAAGGGTTTACCTTGACGGGGTACTTCCTTGACCGGCACGTCTGGGGCCCCCGCGGCCTCGGGCCGCCCGAGGAGCGGGCGCGATTCGTTGCGCTCGGCCGCGAGGCCGGGTAATGTTCGTGTTCTGTTCTTGATACCCCGTCGTCGTTCCGGGTGCCGAAGGCGCGCCCGGAATCCATAACCACCGTCCGCGCGCACGCGCGGGACGTCGGCGGCTCTGGATTCCGGGCCCCGCTGCGCGGCCCCGGAATGACGGCGCGCGGTGAAGACGTTGTAGTGAGGAGCCGTCATGGGCCAGCCCTTCGAGCCGCCGTCCGGCGACGGGATCGAGAGCGTCGAGCTGAAATCCGCGCTGGAGGAGCGCTACCTCGCCTACGCGCTCTCCACGATCATGCACCGGGCCCTGCCGGATGCCCGCGACGGGCTGAAGCCCGTGCACCGGCGCATCCTGTACGGGATGCGGCTGCTGCGCCTCGACCCGACCACCGCGCACAAGAAGTGCGCCAAGATCGTCGGCGACGTGATGGGCGATTTCCACCCCCACGGCGACCAGGCGATCTACGACGCGCTCGTCCGGCTCTCCCAGGATTTCGCCCAGCGCTACCCGCTGGTCGACGGCCAGGGCAATTTCGGCAACATCGACGGCGACGGTCCCGCGGCCTACCGCTACACCGAGGCGCGGCTCACCGAGGTCGCGCGCCTCCTGCTCGACGGGATCGACGAGGACACGGTCGACTTCCGCCCGTCCTACAACGGCGAGAAGGAGGAGCCGATCGTCCTGCCGGCGGCCTTCCCGAACCTGCTCGCCAACGGCAGCCAGGGCATCGCGGTCGGCATGGCGACCTCGATCCCGCCGCACAACGCAGCCGAGCTGTGCGACGCGGCGCTCTACCTGATCAACCATCCCGAGGCGACCTCGGGGCAGCTCGCCAAGTTCGTCCAGGGGCCGGACTTCCCGACCGGCGGCATCCTGGTCGACTCGGCCGAGTCGATCGCCGAGGCCTACCGGACCGGGCGGGGCGCCTTCCGGGTCCGTGCCCGCTGGGCCAAGGAGGATCTCGGCCGCGGCACCTGGAACATCGTCGTCACCGAGATTCCCTACGGCATCCCGAAGGGCCGGCTGATCGAGAAGATGGCCGAGCTGCTGCAGGAGAAGAAGCTGCCGCTGCTCGCCGACGTGCGCGACGAGTCGGCCGAGGACGTGCGCGTGGTGCTGGAGCCGCGCTCGCGCACGGTCGACCCGGTGATCCTGATGGAATCGCTGTTCCGGCTCACGGAACTCGAGACCCGCATCCCGCTCAACCTCAACGTCCTGGTCGGCGGCCTCGTGCCGAAGGTGATCGGCCTCGCCGAGTGCCTGCGCGAGTGGGTCGACCACCGCCGCGTGGTCCTGCAGCGCCGCTCGCGCTACCGCCTCGGCCAGATCGACCGGCGCCTCGAGATCCTGGGCGGCCTGCTCATCGTCTACCTCGACCTCGACGAGGTGATCCGCATCATCCGCGAGGAGGACGAGCCGAAAGCCGCCCTCATGGCCCGGTTCGAGCTGACCGAGGTGCAGGCCAACGCCATCCTCGACACCCGGCTGCGCTCCTTACGCAAGCTGGAGGAGATGGAGCTGAAGCGCGAGTTCGAGGCGCTCACCGCCGAGAAGGCCGAGATCGACGCGCTCCTCGCCTCCGAGCCGGCGCAGTGGAAGGCGATCCAGGCGCAGATCCGCGCGGTGAAGAAGACCTTCGGGCCCGAGACCAAGCTGGGCAAGCGCCGCACGACGCTGGCGAGCCCGCCGGATGTCGGCGGCATCGACTTCACGGCGGCCCTGGTCGAGCGCGAGCCGATCACCGTGATCGTCTCGACCAAGGGCTGGATCCGGGCGCTCAAGGGCCACGTCGCCGATCTCTCGGGCGTCGCGTTCAAGGGCGACGACACCCTGAAGATCGCCTTCCCGACCGAGACGACCCAGAAGATCCTGCTGCTCGCCACCAACGGCAAGGTGTTCACGCTCGAGGCCTCGAAGCTGCCGGGCGGCCGCGGCTTCGGCGACCCGGTCCGGCTGATGGCCGACCTCGACGACGGCACCGAGATCGTGGCGGCGCTGCCGTACCGGCCGGAGACCAAGCTGCTGATCGCCGGCTCGGACGGACGCGGCTTCGTGGCGCCAGCCGACGCGCTCGTGGCCAACACCCGCAAGGGCAAGAGCGTGCTCGGCCTCGACGGCGACGCCACGGCCGCCGTGCTGGTGCCGGCCGACGGCGATCACGTGGCGGTGGTGAACACCGAGAAGCTGCTGCTGGTCTTCCCGGTCTCCGAGGTGGCGGAGCTCGCCCGCGGCAAGGGGGTCCGGCTGCAGCGCTGCCGCAGCGGGACGCTGCTCGACGCGCACGTGTTCAAGCTCGCCGACGGCCTGCCCTGGCAGGACGGCTCGGCCGAGGGCCGGCTCGCCAACGCATCGGTGCTGGAGAAGTGGCTCGGTCACCGCGCCGAGGTCGGGCTGATGATGGCGCGCAGCTTCCCGAAATTCGAGCGTTTCGGGCGGTGAGGAGCCGCGGAGGGTGAAGGATTCCCGACCCACCACCTCATCCTGAGATGCCGGAGAGGAGTCGCCTCGGGGGGAGACCTCCGGTCAGCCGCGCAATCCCTGGAGCCCGCCTTCGAGGCGGCTCCGCCGCCCCTCGAGATGCGGGCGCGATTGGGAGTGTCTGGAACGGTTCCCGCGGTGCGGAGGGCCAGTCCTCAATGCGCCCGCTGGGCGAGCCAGAGCGCACCGAAGGCTAGCACGCCGCCGCCGATCGGAACCGCGAGCAGGAGAAGAAGCTGAGCTGTCGTCATGGGCGAAGGTTCCGCAATGCGCGCCTCACAGCCCAATGTATGGCGCCACTCATGATCCAGCAAACCACCATGGCGATGAGCACGGGCGCGAAGTGCGGACGATCCGACAGGGCAGTCGAGATGAACGGCGCGAAACCGCCGACGGCGAAGATCGCGACCGCGAGGCCGTTGGCGTAGGTGGCCGTGAACTTGATCCGCTCGTTCGCAACAAGCGTGTCGCGCGCTTCGCTGTCCGCTTCCGACATCGAACCTGAGCCCCCCGGCCGGCCGCAAGCTTAGCCGATATCGGCGATGCGGAACATGAACCTCTCGGTCGCCTCATCGCCCCGTCGCGGACGCTTCGTCCGCCGCCCAGAGGTGCTGCGCCGCGTAGGCCCGGAACGGGCGCCACGCCTCGGCCCGCGCCAGCAGCTCCGCAGGACTGGGACGCCCGGTGGCCCCCTCCAGCGCCCGCAGCAGCCCGACATCGCCCACCGGCAGGGCGTCCGGCAGCTTGAGCGCCCGCATGGCGATGTACTGCGCCGTCCAGGGACCGATCCCGCGGATCGCCGTGAAGCGCAGCACCGCGGCCTCGAGCGACTCCGCCGGGGCGAACAGGTCCGGATCGGCCAGCGCCGCCGCGGCCAGCGCCCGGATCGCCGCGCCGCGGGCCCGCGGCATGTTGAGCGCCAGGGCGACGTCCGCCTCGACCAGATCGGTCGGCGCGGGAAACACGTGGGTCAGACCGCCTGCCGGCTCCGCCAGCGGCGTCCCGAACGCCGCCACCAGCCTGCCCGCGAGCCCGATCGCGGCCGCCACCGAGACCTGCTGGCCGAGGATCGCCCGGCAGCCGGTCTCGAACGGGTCCCAGGCCCCCGGCAGGCGCAGACCCGGCCGCGCCGCGACGAGCGGGGCCAGGACGGGGTCCCCGCCGAGGCAGGCCGCGACGGCGGCCGGATCGGCGTCGCAGTCGAACAGGCGGCGCAGGCGTCCCGCGACGGCCTCTTCGTGCCCGGCCTCGACGCCGCGCAGCGCGACGTGCAGGCAATCCGCGCCCGGTGCCACCGTCAGGAGCCCGTGCCGCCCCGCGACGCTGATCGTGCGCGCGTAGGAAGCCGCGGGATCCGTCGTCTCGACGCCCGGGATCGCCCGCTTGGCGAGGAACGCGCGGATCGCCGGCCAGTCGTAGGGCGGCCGGACGGGCAGGCGGCGTTCGATCACCTCCGCGAACGCGAAGGGCGGCCTCTCGGCCGCCCCGCTCGACGCTTCCCGGGGCAGGTGGTCCCGCCTCAGCCGCGCTGGTCCACGGCCACGTAGTCGCGCTGGGCCGGACCGACGTAGAGCTGGCGCGGACGGCCGATCTTCTGCGACGGGTCCTCGATCATCTCGGCCCACTGGGCGATCCAGCCGACGGTGCGGGCCACCGCGAACAGCACGGTGAACATGTCGGTGGGGAAGCCCATCGCCTTGAGGGTGATGCCCGAGTAGAAGTCGATGTTCGGGTAGAGCTTCTTCTCGATGAAGTACTCGTCCTTGAGCGCGATCTGCTCCAGCTCCATGGCGACGTGGAGCAGCGGGTCGTCGGTCTTGCCGAGCTCCTTGAGCACCTGGTGCGTGGTGTTCTGCATGATCCGCGCGCGCGGGTCGTAGTTCTTGTAGACGCGGTGGCCGAAGCCCATCAGGCGGAACGGGTCGTTCTTGTCCTTGGCCTTGGCGACGTACTTGCTGACATTCTCGGGGGTGCCGATCTCCATCAGCATCTTGAGGGCCGCCTCGTTGGCGCCGCCATGGGCCGGGCCCCACAGGCAGGCGATGCCGGCCGCGATGCAGGCGAAGGGATTGGCGCCCGAGGAGCCGGCGAGCCGCACCGTCGAGGTCGAGGCGTTCTGCTCGTGGTCGGCGTGCAGGATGAAGATCTTGTCGAGCGCCCGGGCGAAGACCGGGTTCACCTCGTACTCCTCGCACGGCACCGCGTAGCACATGCGCAGGAAGTTCGACGTGTAGTCGAGATCGTTCTTCGGGTACACGAACGGCTGGCCGATCGAGTACTTGTAGGCCATCGCGGCGAGCGTCGGCATCTTGGCGATCATGCGGATCGACGCGATCAGCCGCTGGCTCTCGTCCGTGATGTCGGTGGAATCGTGGTAGAAGGCCGAGAGGGCGCCCACCGAGGCGACCATGACGGCCATCGGGTGCGCGTCGCGGCGGAAGCCGGTGAAGAACCGGTTCATCTGGTCGTGCACCATGGTGTGGCGCGTGACCCGGTACTCGAAATCGGCCCGCTGGGCGGCGGTCGGCAGGGCGCCGAACAGCATCAGGTAGCAGGTCTCGAGGAAGTCGCCCTTCTCGGCGAGCTGCTCGATCGGGTAGCCGCGGTAGAGCAGCACGCCCTCGTCACCGTCGATGTAGGTGATCTTCGACTCGCACGAGGCCGTCGAGGTGAAGCCCGGGTCGAAGGTGAAGGCGCCGGTCTGGGCGTAGAGCTTGCCGATATCGATCACGTCCGGCCCGATCGTGCCGGTTTTCACCGGCAGTTCGATCGACTTGCCGTCCACGGTGATGGTGCTGGGTGCGCTCATGGATCGTGGACCCTTCTCTGGCGACGTGGCGGATGCCGGCCTCGGGCTGCCCGAGTCGGTCCCGGGGGCCTGAGCACACGCATTATGCTGCGGGTGCTCACAGCCATGGGTTACCCAAACGGCAGTGCAGCAGCAACGGGGTCGGTGACAACCCGCCCCCGTCGCCAAGCGAATTCCGCCAACCGATTTCCACCCAACGCAATCCGGGTCGGGGCCGGCAGTTCCCTGTCCGCTCCCGGTCCGCGCGCGGCGGTCCCAGCGCCGCCTCGTCCCCGCCTCGTCCCTGCCCTCAGCCCGGCCTCAGCCCTGCGGCGCCTGATCCCCGAGGCGCGCCAGGGTTTCCTCCCGGCCGAGCACCGCCATCACGTCGAACAGGGGCGGGGAGGTGGTGCGGCCGGTGAGCGCCGCGCGCAGGGGCTGGGCCACCTGCCCGAGCTTGCAGCCGGCCGATTCCGCGTACTGCCGCACCGCGCCCTCGGTGGAGGTCGCGCTCCAGTCGGGCACAGCCTCGAGCACCGGCCGCACCCCGGCGAGGCGGCCGCACCCCTCGTCGGAGAGCAGGGCGCGGGCCTTGTCGTCGAGCGCCAGGGGCCGCTGGGCGTAGAGGTAGTAGGCGCTGTCGAGGAGCTCGATCAGCGTCTTGGCCCGCTCCTTCAGGCCCGGCATGGCCTGGACGAGCTTGTCCCTGAGGTCGGGCCGCAGCGGCGCCGACAAGCCGCGCTCCGGCCCGACGTTGGGCAGGATGGTCTCGATCGCCGCGACGAGGTCGGAATCGGCGCTGGTGCGGATGTAGAGGCCGTTGAGGTTGGCGAGCTTGGCGAAGTCGAACCGCGCCGCGGAGCGTCCGACCGCGCCGAGGTCGAAGGCCGCGACCATCTCGTCGGTGGAGAAGACCTCCTGGTCGCCGTGGCTCCAGCCGAGCCGCACGAGGTAGTTGCGCAGGGCCGCCGGCAGGTAGCCGAGATCGCGGTAGGCCTCGACGCCGAGCGCGCCGTGGCGCTTCGAGAGCTTGGCCCCGTCCGCTCCGTGGATCAGCGGGATATGCGCCATCCTCGGGATGTCCCATCCGAGGGCCGAGAAGATCTGGCTCTGGCGCGCCGCGTTGGTGAGGTGGTCGTCGCCGCGGATGATCTGCGTGACGCCCATGTCGTGGTCGTCGACCACGACGGCGAGCATGTAGGTCGGCGTCCCGTCCGAGCGCAGCAGGACGAGGTCGTCGAGGTCCTTGTTGGCCCAGGTCACGCGGCCCTGGACGGCGTCCTCGACCACGGTCTCGCCCTCGGTCGGCGCGCGCAGGCGGATCACCGGCTTGACCCCGGCGGGGGCCTCGGACGGGTCGCGGTCGCGCCAGCGGCCGTCGTAGCGCGGAGCGCGCCCCTCCGCGCGGGCGGTCTCGCGCATCTGCGTGAGCTCCTCGGCGGTGGCGTAGCAGTGATAGGCGCGGCCCGCGGCCAGCAGCTCCTCGGCGACCGCGCGGTGGCGCTCGGCGCGGGCGAACTGGAAGACCACGTCGCCGTCCCAGTCGAGGCCGAGCCAGGAGAGGCCGTCGAGGATCGCGTCGATCGCCCCCTTGGTGGAGCGCTCGCGGTCGGTGTCCTCGATGCGCAGCAGCATCGTGCCGCCGGTGTGGCGGGCGTAGAGCCAGTTGAACAAGGCCGTGCGGGCCCCGCCGATATGCAGGTAACCCGTGGGCGAGGGGGCGAAGCGCGTGACGACGGCTGAGGACATCGGTCCGGTATGTTCCGGGGCTGGTCGCGGACGGGGCGCGACGGACGGCGAAGGGGCGGCGGAGCGGCGAGGGGCTCGACAGGGCGCCCGTAGCACGAAGAACCCGCTGTAGCACGGGCCGGCGGATGCGTTAAGAATCGCCCGCAGAATCGCACGGCCCCGACGACAGGTCGCGCGGAGCGGGGCGGCGGCGATGCGGCGGATCGGCGCGAGGCGGGCGGACGGCGCGGTCGCGCTGATCGGCCCGCGCGCCCGAGCCCTTCCCGCCGCCCTCTTGGCCGCCCTCCCGGCCGCCCTCCCGGCGCTCCGCGACTGGGTCGTCGCCGGCCTCGCCCGCGAGGCCGAGCAGCGCCGGCTGTTCCCCTGGCTGGCGGTGGCCTTCGGCGGCGGGATCCTGGTCTACTTCGCGGCGGCCGACGGCGCGCCGAGCCTCGCCGCCCCCCTGATCGCGGCCGGCCTCGCGCTGGCGCCGGTCCCCGTCCTCGGCGCGCGGCCGGCGGCCCTGGCGGCGGCGCTCGCGGTCGCGGCCGCGTTCCTCGGCTTCGCGGCGGCGACCTGGCGGGTCTCGCAGGTCGCCGCACCGATCCTCACCCGCACCACGATCGGCCCGCTCGTCGGAACGGTCGAGGCCCTGGACGAGCGCGAGGTGGGCGCCCGGCTGGTGATCCGGGTGGAGAGCTTCGCCGGCCTCGCGCCGGAGGCGCGGCCCGCCCGGGTCCGGGTCTCGTTCCGGAAGACGCCGATCCCGCGTCCCGGGGACGGCGTCGCCGCCACGGCCCGGCTGCTTCCGCCCCCGGAGGCGGCCCGGCCCGGCGGCTACGACTTCGCCCGGGACGCCTATTTCCAGGGGATCGGCGCGGTGGGCTCGCTGATCGGCACCGTCACCGTCCGGGAACCGTCCGGGCCGCCGCCGCTGGGCCTGCGGCTCGCCGCTGCGCTCGACGCGGCGCGCAACGGGCTCACGCGCCGGATCGCGGAGGCCGCCGGCGGCCAGGCGGGTGCGGTGGCGGCGGCCCTGGTGACGGGCAAGCGCGGCCTCATCGGGCCGGCCACCAACGACGCGCTCCGCGCCGCCGGCATCTACCACGTGGTGTCGATCTCGGGCCTCCACATGGTGCTGGCCGCCGGCGTGGTGTTCTGGCTGGTGCGGGCGCTCCTCGCCGCGGTGCCGCTCTGCGCGCTGCTCTGGCCGATCAAGAAGATCGCGGCCGGCTTCGCCATGGTCGGCGTCACCGCCTACTGCGCCTTCTCGGGCTGGGACATCGCGGCCGAGCGCTCGCTGATCATGACCCTGATCATGCTCGGCGCGATCCTGGTGGACCGGCCGGCCCTGTCGATGCGCAACCTCGCCCTCGCGGCGCTGATCGCGCTCGCCCGGGAGCCGGAGGGCCTGCTCGGCCCGAGCTTCCAGATGTCCTTCGGCGCCGTGGCCGGGCTGATCGCCTGCGCGCGGCTGATCGACGGGCGGCTGCTCGTGCGCCCGGGGGCCGGGCGGATCGGGCGGCTCGTCGGGACCGGCCTGTCGGCGATCACCGGGACCCTGGCCACGACCCTGGTGGCGCAGGTCGCGACGGCCCCCTTCGCCACCTACCACTTCCAGACGGTCCAGCCCTTCGGCCTCGTCGGCAACGCCCTGACCCTGCCGCTCGTCTCCCTGGTGGTGATGCCGGCCGCGGTAATCGGCTGCCTCGCCTATCCCTTCGCCCTCGACCGGCCGGTCTGGTGGCTGATGGGGCAGGCGGTGGCCGGGATGCTGGCGATCTCGGACTGGATCGCCGGGTTCGAGCGGGCGGTCCTGGTGCTGCCGGCCTTCGGCGCCGGGGCGCTCGCCCTGCTGACCGCCGGCCTGCTGCTGGGGACGCTGCCGGCCTCGCGCCTGCGCTGGCTCGCCGTGCCGCCGGTCCTGCTCGGGCTCGTCCTCGCGGCCCGGCCCAACCACTACGACCTCTACGTCGACCGGCAGGGCGCGGGGGCCGCGGTGAGGGGCCCGGACGGGCGGCTCGCGGCCCTCGGCAGCCCTTCGGGCTTCGTCCTCGAGCAGTGGCTGAAGGCGGACGGCGACGGGCGGCGGTCCGCGGGGCTGATCGTCCGGTCCGGCAGCGGGCGCTGCGACCGGCTCGGCTGCACCGCCCGGCTGCCGGACGGGCGGGCGGTCGCCCTGGTCCGGGACCGGCGGGCCTTCCCGGAGGATTGCGCCCGCGCCGCGGTGCTGATCACGGGCCTCGCGGCGCCGCCGACCTGCACGGGGCCGCTGGTGATCGACCGGCGCGTCCTCGCCGCCCGCGGGGCCGTGGCCCTCCGGACCGACGGCGACGGCTTCGCCGCGCGCTACGCCCGGGACGACGGCCGCGCCGTGCCCTGGCGGCCGGCCGCCGGGCGCGGGCCGGGACCGCCGCGGCCGGTCACCGCGGAGCCGGGCGACCGCCCCGCGGAGGACGGGGTCGCCGCGACGCCGGAGGCCGACGCCGCGCCGGGCGGAGACCTCGCCCCCGGCGACGCGCCGGCCGAGCCGCTTCAGTAGCGGCGGACGAGGCTCACAAGGCGGCCCTGGATCCGGACCCGGTCGGGCCCGAGCACGCGGGTCTCGTAGGCCGGGTTGGCGGCCTCGAGGGCGATCGACGAGCCGCGGCGGCGCAGGCGCTTGAGCGTCGCCTCCTCGTCGTCGATCAGCGCCACGATGATGTCGCCGGTATTGGCCGTCTCCTGCTTGCGGATGACCACGAGGTCGCCGTCCAGGATGCCCGCCTCGACCATCGAGTCGCCGCGCACCTCGAGGGCGTAGTGCTCGCCGCCGGCCACGAAGTCCGGCGACAGGGTGATGGCGTGGCTCTGGTTCTGGATCGCCGAGACGGGGGTACCGGCCGCGATCCGGCCCATGACCGGGATCGAGATGGCGCGGCCGGACTCGTCGATCATCCGCGTGCTCGCCGGGGCCGGCGGCTGCTTGGACTTACCGCCCTCGACCACGCTCGGCGTGAAGCGGCGCGGCTCGGCGGGGGCCTGAGTCGCCGGAGCGGCCTGGGTCAGGCTCTCGGGGATCCGGATCACCTCGATGGCGCGCGCCCGATTCGGAAGGCGCCGGAGGAAGCCGCGCTCCTCGAGCGCCGTGATCAGCCGGTGGATGCCGGATTTCGACTTGAGATCGAGGGCATCCTTCATCTCGTCGAACGACGGCGGGACACCGCATTCCTGCATCCGGCTCTGGATGAATCGCAGGAGGTCCAGCTGCTTGCGCGTGAGCATCGACGGGGGACTCGCGGCTTGGCGGACCGCCACGTGACGGTCTCCGAAACAAATCACGAACAGGTTAAACGTTCCGCAAGTGTTCCGCAAGAGCGGCACCGCTCGGCTCGGCGCGCCGCGGGCGCGCCCGCGGGAGAAGGTCGAGAAACGCATTGACGGCGCAAGCGGAGCCGTTTCAATGCATCGCGGCGCCCCGCCGGGAAGGCGGCGGATCCGGGGTGCGGGCTGGGACCCTCTTGGAATGACGAGGATGCGACGACCCGCAGCTCTGCTGCCCCTCGGCCTCGCCGCCCTCGGCCTCGCCGGCTGCACCACCGGATTCTCCTACATCTCGCGGAACTACGTGGCGCTCACTCCCCAGGTCGTCACGATCGGCTGCAAGGAGCCCTACGAGGTCTACGACAACCGGCAGCTGCGCCGGATGCTGATCGTGTCCAACGCCCTGCGCGAGTATACCGGCTGCAACCTGAGCGAGGTCCGGATCGATCCGGAGCCGGGCGCCACCCGGGTGAAGCGCTTCCGCACCGCCGCCCGGGCCTATCTCGACGAGACCGTGCGCGAGGATTGCCGGATCACCGGCGAGACCGTGTTCGATCCGCTGAAGACCGAGTTCGCCTACGCCTGCGACGCGCCGATCGAGAAGCGCGGCACCGTGGTCCCCCGCCTGCCGGGCCGCAATCCGGGCCTCGGCGTGCGCTGACCGGCCGGCGGCGCGTCCTCAGGCGCCCGGCTTCGGGAAGGTCCGCTCCGCGGCGTCGCCGGCGGCGGCCAGCAGGGCGCGGGCGAAGGCCCGGGCCTCCGTCCGGTCGAGCACGATCGCGGCGGTGACCGGCGCACCGCCGAGGTCGGCGAGGGCGAGTTCCAGGCGCACCCCGTCGGGCACGGCGCTCGCCTGAAGGCTCCAGCCGGAGCCCCGGTCCGTGCTCTCCGCCATCGTGTTCCTCCCGCATGCCCGGCACGGCGCCGCGCGCCCACCGGAACGGCCAGGCCCGGGACCGCTCCCGGAGCCGCGCTCCGATCTTCCCTGCCTCGCCTGTCCGCGTTCCTCAAGGCCACAGGCCGCGCAGGGGTGGAGATGCGCGCCGTCGCGGATGCCGGCGGCCGCATCGCGGCGACGCGGGGCGGCACGGGTCCGCGCCCGCGCCGCAGCGCGGGCGAGGGCAGGGGCGGCCGGGATGGGAGCCGGCTTCGGGGCGATTGACGCGAGGCCGCCGATGATGTCTCCCGCGGGCTCCGATCAGGTGGAGTTCGAACATGCAAGAGATCTGGTTCCGCACGGGCGAGGCCACGGTGCTGGCGGCCGAGGGCCAGTACACCGACGCCATGCCGGAGGTGCTGATCGGCTCGGTGCGCGGCCCGGTCGGTCAGGCCTTCGCGTCGATGATGGGGCAGGTCCAGGGCCACACGCGGATGTTCGTGGTGCGCGACCTCAACCAGCTCGTGCGCCCGGCCACGATGATGACCACCAAGGTCACGATCCACACGGCCGAGTATGCCGAGCTCCTCGGCGGCGTGGTCCAGGCCGCCACCGGCGACGCGATCGTGGACTGCATCATCGAGGGCATCCTGCCGAAGGACGGGCTCGACGAGCTGTGCATGATCATCATGATCTGGCTCGATCAGCGCTGCGCCGAGGACGACAACCTCGACCAGAAGGACCTCTACCGGACCAACTACGAGGCCACGAAACTCGCCATCGCCCGCGCCCTCAAGGGCGAGCCCACGGTCGACGAGCTGATCGCCAACCGGAAGACCGTGAAGCACTACGCGCTCGACGGCGTGATCGAGTACTGAGCGGGCCCAGGCCACGCATCCTGCCGGCTCAGGTCCGCCTCAGCCCGGCGGGATACGCCCCACCGAGCACAGGGTGCGCATCGTGCTGCTGCCCGGGTCGGTGTAGCAGGACGCCGACCAGCCGTTCTGCTGGATGAACGACTTGCGCCGCTCCGCCAGCGCGGTCCGGTAGGCGGTGGCGATGATCGGCTCGACGGTCGCGGCCGGTTGGCCGATGAGGATCTCGGAGGCCACCGACAGGTCGCGGAAGAAGGTCGCCGAGGGGCTCGGCTCGGCGGAGGTCGCCTGCACGATCGGCTCGGCCCGGCAGGTCACGTCGAACTTGATCGGGCCGGCCACGCGGATGTCGATGCTGGGGCCGGCGCGCTTGCCGACCCGGCCGCCGATCGCGTCGGCGATCTGGCGGGTGAGGTCGTCGCAGCTGTCGGCCCGGGCGGCCTCCGCCAGGAGGGGCAGGGCCGCGCAGGCGGCGAGGAGGAGGCGCGGGACGGCGAAGCTCGACATCGCCGCACTCTACGCGCGGCGCGGGGCCTGTCGAGGGGCCTGTCGAGGGGCTGGTCGAGGGGCTGGTCGAAGTGCCGGCCTCAGTGGAAATCCCGGCTGGGGAACACGCGCCGGTCCGGGGGCACGCCGAAATCCGTGTTCTCGGGCGGCAGCTTCATGCCGGCCTCGCGCAGATCGCGCAGGGCAGCGGTGAGGTCGCGAAACCCCTCCGCCACGAGGTGGACCACCCCGTCCGCCCGCTGGATCCGGCCGCGCACGGCGAGGAACCGCGCCTGCATGGCGATCCGGCGGTTCGCCTCGAACACGGTCTTCCAGACGATCACGTTGGCGATACCGGTCTCGTCCTCCAGCGTCAGGAAGACCACGCCCTTGGCGGTGCCGGGCCGCTGGCGGATCAGCACGAGCCCTGCCACCGTGACCCGCGCCCCCTGGGGCAGCGCCGGATCGAGATGGGCCCGGGCCGGAATCGCGCCGATCCGGGCGAGCCGCCCCCGGAAGAACGCGACCGGGTGCCCCTGGAGCGACAGGCCGGTGGCGGCGTAATCCTCGGCCACGGCCTCGGACGGGGCCAGGGGCTGAAGGTCCACCGCCGGCTCGTGCCGGAACAGGCCGTCATCGGCGTGCCACGCGAAGAGCGGCAGGGGTGCGTCGAGAAGATGGGCGCGGCGCTCGCTCGCATCGGCCTTGGCGGCCTTGCGGGATGACGTCCCTTCCAGGGTGCGGACCATCCACAGGGCGGCGCGCCGGTCGAGGCCGAGCGAGCGGAACGCGTCCGCCTCCGCCAGCCGCTCCAGGGCGTTGCGGGGCAGGGCGAGGGACGCCTGCAGGCCCTCGATGCTGGCGTAGCCGTTGGCGCGCAGCCGCACGAGCCGGCGCATCGCGGCCTCGGGCAGGCCGCGCACGACGCGCAGACCGATCCGCACGGCGTGCAGCGCCGGATCCCCGGCCGGCTCCAGGGTGCAGTCCCAGTCGCTGGCGTTGACGCAGACGCCCCGCACCTCGACCCCGTGGGCCCGGGCGTCGCGCACCAGCTGGGCCGGCTGGTAGAAGCCCATGGGCTGGGCGTTGAGGATCGCGGCCAGGAAGACGTCGGGGTGCCGGCACTTCATCCAGGCCGAGGCGTAGACGAGGAGCGCGAAGCTCGCCGCGTGGCTCTCCGGGAAGCCGTAGGTCGAGAAGCCCCGGATCTGCGCGAAGCAGCGCTCGGCGAAGTCCTGCGGGTAGCCCCGGCGGGTCATGCCGCCCACGAACTTGTCCGCGAAGCCGCCGATCGACCCGACGTGGCGGAAGGTCGCCATCGCCCGGCGCAGCCCGTCGGCCTCGGCCGGGGTGAAGCCCGCCGCCGTGATGGCGATCTGCATGGCGTGCTCCTGGAACAGCGGCACGCCGTAGGTCTTCTGCAGGACCTCCTTCAGCTCGTCCGCCGGGCCGTGATCCGGGTGCGGGGCCGGGTACTCGACCGGGTCGATCCCGGAGCGTCGCCGCAGGTAGGGATGGACCATGTCGCCCTGGATCGGGCCGGGGCGCACGATCGCGACCTGCACCACGAGGTCGTAGAACTCCCTGGGCTTAAGGCGCGGCAGCATCGACATCTGCGCCCGGCTCTCGACCTGGAACACGCCGACGGAATCGGCCTTCGTCAGCATCGCGTAGGTCGCGGGATCGTCCTGCGGCAGGTCGGCCAGCGTCTCGTAGAAGGTGCCGTGATCCTTCTCCAAGAAATCGAGGCCGCGCTTGAGGCAGGTCAGCATGCCGAGCGCCAGCACGTCGACCTTCATCAGGCCGATCGCGTCGATGTCGTCCTTGTCCCACTCGATGAAGGTGCGGTCCGCCATGGCGCCGTTGCCCACCGGCACGGTCTCGTCGAGGCGGCCGCGGGTCAGCACGAAGCCGCCGACATGCTGCGACAGGTGGCGGGGGAAGCCGATCAGCTGGTGGGCGAGGTCGAGCGCCTGCCGGATCGCCGGGTTCTCCGGGTCGAGCCCGGCCTCGCGCACGTGCTGGTCCGGCATGCCGGTGCCCCAGGAGCCCCAGACCGTGTCGGCGATCGCCGCGGTCACGTCCTCGGTCAGGCCCAGGACCTTGCCGACCTCGCGGATCGCCATGCGGGGCCGGTAGTGGATCACCGTGGCGCAGAGGGCGGCGCGCTCCCGGCCGTAGCGGGCGTAGAGGTGCTGGATCACCTCCTCGCGGCGCTCGTGCTCGAAGTCGACGTCGATGTCGGGGGGCTCGCCGCGGTTCTCCGAGATGAAGCGGGCGAAGAGCAGCCGGTGCTTCGACGGGTCCACCGCGGTGATGCCGAGGCAGAAGCACACGGCGGAATTGGCCGCCGAGCCGCGGCCCTGGCAGAGGATGCCCCGGCCGCGAGCGAACTCGACCACGTCGAACAGGGTCAGGAAGTAGCGGGCGTATTTCATCTTGGCGATGAGCCGCAGCTCCTCGCGCAGCGTCGCCGCGACGCCGTCCGGGACCTCGCCGCCGTAGCGCCAGCGCGCCCGTTCCCAGGTCTTCTCCTCCAGGTATTCCTGCGGCGTGCGCCCGGGGGGCACCGGCTCGTCGGGATACTCGTAGTGCAGCTGCGACAGGTTGAACTCGCAGGCCTGCGCGATCTCGACGGTGCGGGCCAGCGCCTCCGGGTGGTCGGAGAACAGCCGCGCCATCTCGGCGGCGGGCTTCAGGTGGCGCTCGGCATTGGCCTCCAGCCGGTAGCCGGCGTCCTCGATCCGGCAGCCTTGGCGGATGCAGGTGACCACGTCCTGCAGCGGGCGTCGCTCGGGATGGTGGTAGAGCGCGTCCGAGACCGCGACCATCGGGGCGCCGGAGGCCGCGCCCAGCTCGGCGAGCAGCCCGAGGCGCCGCCGCTCGTCGCCGCGGCGCGTGTGGCTCGCCCCCAGAAAGGTCCGGCCCGGGGCGGCGGCGGCCAGCGCCTCCAGCCGCGCCCGGAACCCCTCCGGCAGGCGCCGGGCCGGCGGCATCGCGATGAACATCTGCCCCTCGGCGGCCTCCACCATCTCGGCGAAGGAGAAGCGGCACGCGCCCTTGCGGACGCGCCGGTTGCCCAGGGTGAGCAGCCGGCAGAGGCGCCCCCAGGCGCCCCGGTCCATCGGGTAGGTGACGGCTTCGAACCCCTCCTCGGTGACGAGGCGCACCCCCGGCAGGATCCGGATCGGTGTGCCTTCCTGGTCGAGCGCCAGCGCCGCCGCGTGCGCCCGGACCACGCCGGCCACGGTGTTGCGGTCGGCGATGCCGATGGCCGCGAGGCCGTAGGACGCCGCCTGCACGACGAAGTCCTGCGGATGGGAGGCGCCGTGCAGGAAGGAGAAGTTCGTGGTGACGGCGAGCTCGGCGTAGGCGGGGCCGCTCACGCGAAGAGCCCGTGGACGTACCACGCGGCCGGGCGATCAGGGGCGTGCGGGCCGTCGCGGTAGAGCCAGAGCCGGTGCCCGGCCTCGCACTCGATGCGGTAGTAATCGCGATCCGCGCCGGGCGCGCGCCACCATTCGGCGGCGATCCGCTCCGGCCCCTCGGCATGGGCGACGCGGTGGACCCGGGCGCGCCAGCGGAAGCGCCGGGGCGGCCCCTCCGGGACGGTCGAGAGCACGTCGAGGGCGGCCTCGCCGCGGGGGAAGATCACCAGGGGGCGGGGCGGGAGGTGGTCGGGCCAGGGGGACGCGCCGGTGCGCGCCTCCTCTTCCGCCGCTGGGTCGGAAGGCGCAGCCATCACGGTTGAACGCCGACGCTGAAGGAGCGCATCCGGCCCACGCTGCCGTTCGGGAGCGGGGGGCGGGAGAGGCGCCCGTGGCCGGCTGACGCCTCGATCGGTCGACGGTCCGTGCCCCATTCCGGCAACCCAGACCCGGTCCCGGTCGGCCCGCTCCGGCAGGTGGCTCGCCCGCGGCTCGAGCCGCAGGAGCGCCCGCCCGAGGCGCTGCGCCAGGGCGTCGGCCAGGAACCCGATCCCGTCGCCCGGGGCCGCCGCGCCGAGATCCGTCTGGCGGGCCGGCATGGGGCCGGTCACCGTCACGGCGAGCGCCACCGTCTCGAAGCCGAAGCCGGCGTCGAGGGCGGGGCCCAGCCGGTCGAGGCGCAGGGCGACGAGGGCCGCGACCCGCTCAGGATCGCGCTCGGGGCGGGACAGGCCGAGATCGATCACCCGCAGGGCGCCGTCGACCCGGTGCAGGCCGAGGCGCAGGGCGCAGGCGCCGAGCCCGTCCCGCTCCAGCCGCGGCGCGGTCTCCGCCATCAGGTCCCGGGCGGTCCGAACGATGTCCGACTGCCGCCCGATCGGGTCGAGGAAGCCGCGGGCGGCGGCGTAGGCGGCCGCCTCCGTCAGGGGCGCCAGCGGCTCGGGCCGGCGGCCCAGGGCTTGGTCGAGGCGCAGCAGCAGCGCCGCGCCGAAGCGGCGGGCGAGGGGCCCCCGGGGCAGGGCGTCGAGTTCGCCGATCCGGCGCAGGCCGAGCCGCTTCAGGCCCGCGACCGTGCCGGGATCGAGGCGCAGGGCGTCCACCGGGAGGGCCCGCAGGGCCTGCGAGGCCCCGCCCGGCGGCACCACGACCGGATCGGGCCCGCCCTGCCGCGCCAGCGCGAAGGCGGCGCCGGGCGTGTCGGCCAGCGCGATCCCCGCCGGTACGCGGCTCCGCGCGAGCCGGGCGGCCAAGTCCGCGACGAGGTTCGCCTCGCCGCCGCGCAGGTGGCTCGCGCCGGCGACGTCGATGTAGAGCCCGTCCGCCGCCTCGCCCGGCCCGAACGGGGCCACGTGGGGCGCGTAGCCGCTCGCCCAGCGGCACAGCCGCAGCAGGGCGTCCCGGTCGGCCTCCGGGTCGGCCGGGTAGACCTGGAGCGGCACGCCGATCCGCGCCCGGACCCGGCCGAGGGGCTCGCCGACCCGGAGGCCGAGGGCGCGGGCCTCCGGGTCGAGGGCCACGAGCCGCAGCCCGCCGGCCCCCTCGGCCGCCACCGCGAGGGGGCCGCGCTCAGGCGCGAGACCGGCCCGCCGCAGCCGCGTCACCGGCCAGTGGCTCAGGCAGATGCAGACGATGCGCGGCATGGTCCCACTCCAGAAGCCAGTCGCCGCCCCGCCCGTTGCGGCAGCGCTCGAGCCGCGCCCGCCAGCGCGGCCTGTCCAGGGTCCCGAACCGGTCCCGCGCCGCCGGCGCGGCGGCGATCCGCCAGCGCGTGGCGGCCCCGTTGGGCAGACCGGCCGGCGCCGGCCGCAGGATCAGCAGCAGCGGCGGCGCCGGCCCATCCGCGGCGAGCTGCAGGCGCCGGCCCGGCTTCAGCGGCAGCCCGTCCCGCAGGAGGCCGATCAGGGCCGTGAGCGCCCGCGCGTGCAGGGCCGCCTCCAGGGCGCGGAACACCTCCGCGTCGCTGCCGGCTTCCAGCAGCAGCAGGCGGCCGGGGTCGAGGCCGAGGCCGGCGAGGCCGTGCCCGTAGGGCAGGGGCTCGCCGGGCGCGGCGGCGATCAGCGCTTCCCCCGGCTCCCGGGCGAGCTGGCGGGCGCAGAGCGCCAGGGCGAAGCCCAGGGCCGCGATCGCGTCCGCGGGCTCGGCCGGCGCGATCTCGTGGGGCGGCCCGAGGGCGAGACCGCCGCCCGGCAGGTGCGCGTCGAGATCCGGAACGCCCAGCGGCAGGACCGGGACCGGATCCCGGCCGCGATCCGGCGGCGCGAGGCGCGCCCGCAGGACCGCCAGCCGGGCCCGGGGATCGTCCCGCGCGATCGCCGCCTCGGTCTCGTCGGCAGGGTCCAGCCCCATCTCCATCGGCTCCGGTCATGCTGGACGATAGGAACATAACAGGAACATGCACAAACGGTTTCCGCGGGGTCCCGGAATCGCGCGTGGCGGCAGCGGCTTGGCCTGTGGACGGCTGTGGACGCCTGTGGAATCGGCCGCCCCCGCGGCGTCCGAGGTCGCGGTTGACCGCAATCGCAGGGCGAGACCAATGTCCGGACGCCGCGCGCGTGACGCGGCCGAACCGGACCGCGCATGCGCTCAGCCCTCAGCTCAGCCCTCACCCTGACGCTCCTGCTCGCCCTGCCGGGCGCGGCGCTCGGCCAGCAGGCGGATCCGCCGGGTGCCGCCGCCCCGGATCCGGCCGCGTCCGCCCCCGCGACGGGGCGGGCGCGCCCGGCCCGTCCGCGGGTCCGCCACGCGCAGGCCCCGAGCCAGCCGATCATGGTCTACGACGCGCGGATCGAGGCCGGCGACCTGAGGATCTCGGGCTCCGTGCGCAAGCCCGGCGCGATCGTGGTGCTGGACGACGACATCTCGATCCAGGCCGACCGGCGCGGCCGGTTCACCTTCCGGCTGCCCTACCGGCCCTCGACCTGCGTGGTGACGCTGAAGGCGGAGCCGGACGAGCGCGAGGCGGTCGTGGCGAACTGCGCGCCCGAGGGTCCGCCCGGACCGCCCGGTCCCCAGGGTGCGGCGGGACCGCCCGGCGAGACGGGGGCCAAGGGCGAGACCGGCCCCAAGGGGGATCAGGGCCTCAAGGGCGATACGGGTCCCCAGGGCGAGCCCGGCCCGAAGGGGGAGCCCGGTGCCACGGGCGCGGCCGGCCCGCAGGGCGCACCGGGCCCGAAGGGCGACACGGGAGCCTCGGGCCCGCCGGGCGCACCGGGCTCGCGGGGGCCGATCGGGCCGCAGGGCGGCCCGGGCCCGAAGGGCGAGGCCGCCAGCCTGCGGCCCGTGCGCAAGTCCGACTGCCCGGGAGGCTGCACGATCACCTGCGGGACCGGGGAGATGCTGGTCACGGCCCACTGCCTCAAGGGCGGCGCGCCGACCTACGACGGGGAGGGCGCCAGTTGCCCGGCGGAGGCGACCGGCATCGTCGGGTTCTGCACGCGGCCGTGAACCGGGCGGGTCAGCCGCCGCTCTCGCGCAGCCAGTCGAGCATCCCGGCGGCGGCCGACCGGCCGCCCGCGAAGGCGCCCTGGAGGAGGTAGCCGCCGGTCGGCGCCTCCCAGTCGAGCATCTCGCCGGCCAGGAACAGGCCGGGATGGGCGCGCAGCATGGACCGCCCGTCCAGCGCGTCGAGCCGGACGCCGCCCGCCGTCGAGATCGCCCGCTCGATCGGCGCGGAGGCGGTGAGGGTGATGGGCGCCGCCTTGATCAGCCCGGCGAGGGCCCCGGGCTCCGCCGGGAGGGCGGTGCCGGCCGCCTCGCGCAGCAGCCCCGCCGCCGCGGGCGCGAGGCCCGCGGCCTTGCGCAGCCGGGTCGCGGCCGAGTCGCCCGGCCGGGCGCCGCACAGGCGGCGGGCGAGGGCGTCCCGGGTCAGGTCCGGGCGGAGATCCACGACGAGCCGGGCGCTGCCCCCGGCCGCGATCGCCTCGCGCAGGGCGCGCGAGAGGGCGTAGACCGCCCCGCCCTCGAGGCCGGCCTCCGTGATCACGGCCTCGCCCCGCACCGTGGTGCCCGCGCAGGTGAGCGCCACCCGCTTCAGCGGCGCGCCGGAGAACCGCTCCCGGAACAGGTCGGACCACGCCGCCGCGAAGCCGGCATTGGCCGGACGCAGGGGCGACACCGCCACGCCGAGCCCCTCGAGGAGCGGCACCCAGCGCCCGTCCGAGCCGAGGCGCGGCCAGCTCGCCCCGCCCAGCGCCAGCAGGGTGGCGCGCGGCCGGATGTCCAGGGGACCGTCCGGGGTCTCGAAGCGCAGGCCCCCGGCGATCCCCGTGAGCCGGTGGCGGGTCCGGATCCGGACGCCGAGGCGGTCGAGCCGCGCCAGCCACGCCCGCAGCAGGGGCGAGGCCTTGAAGCTGCGCGGGAAGACGCGCCCGCTCGAGCCGACGAAGGTCGGCTCGCCGAGATCCCCGCACCACGCCCTGAGCGCGTCGGGCGGGAAGGCCGCGATCGCCGCGTCGAGGGCGCCGCGCGGATGGTAGCGGGCGAGGAACTCCGCCCGCGCCTCGCTGTGGGTGATGTTGAGGCCGCCGCGCCCGGCGATCAGCAGCTTGCGGGCGACCGACGGCATGCGCTCGTAGACCGTGACCGCGCGGCCAGCCTCGCCCAGCACCTCGGCCGCGGCGAGCCCGGCGGGCCCCCCGCCCACGATGGCGATTGCGTCCCTGTCATCCGGCATGGGGCGGGAGAGCGACAGCCCGGCCCCCTCTGTCAAGGGCGAAGGTCGGATCGGCGCCGGGCGCCATGGGCCGGCCTCCGGCGTTGCGCTAGGAAACGGACACGCCCGAACGCACGTTCTTCCCGATCCCGGGCGCCGCGGTTACCGGTGCACAGGCCCGCGACCGCGGCCCGCCCGCGCCCCCCTCATGCCGCCCCAGGCCCCGTCCGTCCCGGACGGTCGGCCGGCACGGTCCGGATCAGAGGCTCTCAGACACGTGGCCAGTCCCGTCGCCGTCACCGAGATCCAGCCGCAGGCCCAGGCGCGGCCCGCCCCGCAGGCCGCGCTCAGCCCCGGCGAGATCCGCGCCATCGTCTACGGGCTGATGACCGCGATGCTGCTCGCGGCCCTCGACCAGACCATCGTGGCGACCGCCATGCCGACCATCGGCCTCGACCTCGGCGACGCCGCGAACCTGCCCTGGATCGTCACCGCCTACCTGCTGGCCTCCACGGCGGTGACCCCGCTCTACGGCAAGCTCAGCGACATCCACGGCCGGCGGGTCATGCTGCTGATCGCCATCGCGACCTTCGTGGTCGGCTCGCTCGCCTGCGCGCTCGCGCCCACGATGGTGGCGCTGGCGCTCGCCCGGGGTCTCCAGGGTGTCGGCGGCGGCGGTCTGATCGCCCTGGCGCAGACCATCCTGGCCGACATCATGTCGCCCAAGGAGCGGGCGCGCTACCAGGTGGTGATCGCGGGCGTGTTCGTGACGGCCTCGGTGGCGGGGCCGCTGCTCGGCGGCCTCTTCGCCCAGCACCTGCACTGGTCCCTGATCTTCTGGATCAACCTGCCGATCGGCGTCCTCGCCTTCGCGCTCACCAACGCCAACCTCAAGCGCCTGCCCCGCCACGAGCGCCGCCACCGGCTGGACTATCCCGGCGCCGCCCTGATGGTGGCGGGCTCCGTCACCCTCCTGCTGGCCCTGAGCTGGGGCGGGGTGCGCTATCCCTGGGACTCGGCGCCGGTCCTCGCCCTCCTGGCCGGGGCGGCCGTGCTGGGCGGCGGCTTCGCGGCGCGGCTCGCCACGGCGGCCGAGCCGCTGATCCCCACGGAGGTGCTCAAGGACCGGGTGGTCTACAGCGCGACGCTGGCGGCGTGCTTCGCCATGGGCACCTTCATCGGGCTCACCATCTACGTGCCGATCTTCCTCGAAGGGGTGATCGGGCTCTCGGCGAGCGAGTCCGGAGTGGCCCTGGTGCCGCTGATGATCGGCACCGTCACGGGTGCGACCCTGTCGGGCCGGTCGATGCTCCATTTCCGGCACTACAAGCGCGTGCCCCTGGCGATGATGTGCGTCAGCCTCGCCTGCTGCGCCACCATCGCCTGGCAGGGCCGGGCGCTGCCCTTCTGGCTCATGGAGGTGCTGTTCGCGCTGCTCTCCATGGGGATCGGGACGATCCTGCCGCTCTCGACCATCTCGATCCAGAACGCGGTGGAGACGCACCAGCTCGGCATCGCCACCGCCGCGATGAACTTCTTCCGCTCCCTCGGCGGGGCGCTGATCGTGGCGGCCTTCGGCACGATCGTGCTCGGCGGCGCCGCGGGCGGGGCGGGGGGAGGGGCCCACGACGTGGAGAGCCTAATCCGCGGCGCGGACCCGGCCCAGCTCGCCCTAACCTTCCGCCACGTCTTCCTGGCCGCCTGCCTCGGCCTGCTCGGAGCCTTCACGTTCCTGGCGCTGATGGAGGAGCGGCCCCTGCGCGAGCGCACATCCCCCAAGATGGCCGCCGAGACGCCGGACGCCTCCGCCTGACGGCGGCGCGGAACCGGACGCGGTCCCTCACCCCGCGCGCGCTCCTGTTCCAGGACAGGAGGCCGCCCCGACGCGCGCGCCCGCGTCGCGGCGGGGCCACGGGGAGCGGACAGCGTCACCGGACCGCGCGCCGGCCGGGCGCTCTGCCCTTGATTCGCCCGGATCACCGCTTACGTCGGCCCCATCGGCTGCGGGCCCCTCTGGCGGGCGCTCCTCAGCGCCCGTGATGTCGGAGCCGATGCTTTCCATCTGGAATCAGCATCAGGTCCCCGCACATGATGGACGTCCTCACCGTCGAATGGCTCGGCAAGCCGTTGTGGATGTGGCTCGGGTTCCACGTCCTGATCGCCTGCCTGCTCGCCTTCGACCTCGGGCTCCTCCACCGCGACAAGGAGCACGAGATCGGCGTCCGGGAGAGCTTGGCTCTCACTGGCTTCTACCTCGCCCTCGGCCTCGCCTTCGGCGGCTGGATCTGGTGGTATCTCGGGCCGTCTTCCGCCGAGGAGTACGTCACCGGCCTCGTGGTCGAGAAGTCGCTGTCGATGGACAACGTCTTCGTCATCGCCATGATCCTCACGGCCCTGGGCATCCCGCGGGCGGCCCAGCACCGGGTTCTCCTCTGGGGCATCCTGGCGGCCGTGGTGCTGCGCGGGCTGATGATCGGGCTCGGCGCCGCCCTGGTGCACGAGGTGCACTGGGTGCTCTCCCTGTTCGCCGCCTTCCTGATCTACGCCGGCCTGAAGATCCTGCTCTCGGGCGACGAGGAGGAAGGCGACTTCCAGAACAGCGCCGTCGTGCGCTGGTTCAAGACGACCTTCCGGGTCACGCCCGACCTGCACGGCCAGCGCTTCACCGTGCGCAAGACCGACCCGAGGACCGGCAAGGTCGCCCTGTACTTCACCCCGCTGGCGCTCGCCCTGGTGCTGGTGAACGGCGCCGACGTGATCTTCGCGGTCGACAGCGTGCCGGCGATCTTCGCGATCACCACCGACACGTTCGTGGTCTACACCTCCAACATCTTCGCGATCCTGGGCCTGCGCGCCCTCTACTTCGCGCTCGCCGCGATGGTCGACCGGTTCGCCTACCTGAAGACGGCGCTGGCCTTCATCCTGATCTTCATCGGCGCCAAGATCGTGGTCGCTGACACGTTCGGGCTCATCCACGTGCAGCCCTGGGTCTCCCTGGTGGTGACCCTGACGCTGCTGGCGGCCGGCGTCTTCTACAGCCTCTGGCGGACCCGGACCGACGCGCCGGTCGCGCCGGCCCCGGAGGCCGGACACCCCCGCGAGGCCCGGGCCCACCGCGCCTGAGGGGGCCCGGCGGGCGCCTGGCCCTCAGGCCGGCGGCAGCGCCGCGATCAGGTCGCGCAGGGTGGTGATGGTGGAGGCGTCGGCCACGCCGTCCACCCGCGCCGGGCGGAAATGGCGCTGGAACGCGGTGACCACCGCGTGGGTGCGCGCGTCGAACAGACCGGTCACCGGCAGGTCGTAGCCGTAGAGCGCGAACATCGCCTGCAGCGCCTCGACGGGCTGGCCGGCATCGCCCCGCGCGAAGAACCGGCCGTCCTGGAGGCGCGCGGGGGGCACGCGGTGCCCCACCCCCGCCGCCGCCAGACGGTCCCACGGGAAGATCTCCCCCGGATCCTCCTTGCGCTCGGGCGCGACGTCGGAATGGGCGAGCACCCGCTCCGGCGGGATCGGCCAGCGGGCGAGGATGTCCCGGGCCAGCGCGATCACCGCCTCGACCTGGGGCTCCGGGTAGGGCGGCAGGCCGCCGGCATGGCCCGGGTTCACGATCTCGATCCCGATCGACCGGGAATTGACGTCGGTCTCGCCCTTCCAGGCGCCGGCGCCGGCGTGCCAGGCCCGGCGGGCCTCCGGCACCATCTGGACGATCCCGCCATCCTCGAACACGAGGTAGTGCGCCGAGACCTCGCTCAGCGGGTCGCGCAGGCGCGCGAGGGCGGCGGCCCCGCTGTCCATCCCGGTGTAGTGCAGGATCAGCATGTCGAGCGGCCCCGCGCGGCGGGCGCCGTGGTTCGGCGAGGGCGCGACGCGGCGGGCGAGGGGGCTGTCGGGGGTCAGGCTCACCGCAGCCCGCGCTCCTGCGCGATCCGGTCATAGGCGGCGTTGATCGCGGCGAGCCGCCGCGTGGCGATGGCCACCGCCTCCGTCGGCAGGCCGCGGGCGAGCGCCCGGTCCGGGTGGTGCTCGGCCACCAGCGCCCGGTGGCGGGCCTTCACGGCGGCGTCGTCCGCCTCGCGGTCGAGCCCGAGGACGCCGTAGGGATCGTCCGGCAACCGCACGTGGCGGGCGGCGATGCGCCGGAACGCCGCCTCGTCGAAGCCGAAGATGCCCGAGACCGCGCGCAGGTAGCGCTCCTCGGCCTCGTGCAGCGCCCCGTCGGCGCCGGCGATCTGGAACAGGCCGTCGAGCACGTCCTCGAGGAGGGCCGGCTCGTCGCCGAAGGTGGTCGCCAGTTGCTGGGCGTAGGCCTCGAAGCCGTTCGTGGTTTTCTTGGCGAGGTCGAACAGGCGCTCGACGCCCGCCCGCGCGGACGGCTCCACCTGCACGACCCGGCCGAACGCCTCGACCTCCGAGGGCAGCACGACGCCGTCGGACTTGGCCATCTTGGCGGCGAGCGCCACGAGTCCGGTGGTGAACACGACGTCGCGCGGCGTCCGCCCGAAGGGCGCGCCGACGCGGTCGAGCAGGAAATGACCGGCGACCCCGCCGATCAGCGCCCCGAGGGGGCCGCCGATCGCGAGGCCGAATCCCGCGCCGCCGAGCTTGCCCCAGACGCCCTGAGTTTTGGTCGCCTGAGTCATGGGACGACCGGTCCCGGCGCTGATCCTCGGCTCGGCTCTGTCATCGGCGGCGGCGGGGTTCCGGCACCGGGACGGGCCCGGCCGAGCGACGGGATAGCCGCTCCGCACGCCGCGAGGAAGGGCCGGGACGCGCCCGGCCCTTCCCCTTCAGCTCAGCGGCAGTACACGTTGCCGTAGGCGTCGCGATAGGTGCCGTAGGGGCAGCGCGGCGCGGTCGAGGCGCCCACGATGGCGCCGCCGGCGCCGCCGATCGCGGCACCCGCCAGGGCACCGCCCGCGCGGCCGGTGGCCGCCGCGCCGATCGCGGCACCGGTCAGGGCGCCGAGGCCGGCGCCGCCCAGAGCCCGGTCCTCCGGGGTGTTGCAGCCGGCGAGCGAGAGGGCGGCGATGGTGGCGATGGCGGCGGCCGTCAGCTTCTTCATGGTCCCCAGAACTCCCTTGTGAATCCGGTCCGGCCGGTGGCCGTGATCGTTGCGGATCGGGTCGAGCTTAGCAGGAAAGGAATGTCGGCCATACGGCTAAGGTTCCATCGGCCGCGAGACGCGTTGCGAGACGAGTTGCGCCCGGTTCCCGTCTCGCCCTATGCCACGTTCGGAGGCGCTCCGGCCGCGGTGCCGCGACGCCCTATCCGGCACCACGCCCGGCACCAGTCCGGCACATGTCCGAGGGTCCCATGCCGACAGCCACCACGATCGTCCGCCGGGCCGCGGTCCGCGCCGACCGCGTCGCCGACACGGTGACCCTCGACCGCGCGGGCCGGGCTGCCGTCGCCGGATCCCTGGTCGCCGAGGGCGGCCTCGGCTTCGACGTCGCGCTCACCAAGGCCGCGGCGCTCGAGGACGGCGACGCCCTGCGCCTCGACGACGGCCGGCTCGTCGCGGTGCGGGCGGCCGCCGAGGATCTCCTGGAGGTGCGCGCCGAGAATCCGGCCCGCCTGCTGCGCCTGGCCTGGCAGCTCGGCGGCAGCCACGTGGACGCCGAGATCGGCGCGGACGTGCTCTACGTGCCGGCGACGCCCGCCGCGGCCGAGCTGGTGCGCGGGCAGGGCTGCGTCGCGACCCCGGTCTCCCGTGCCTTCCGTCCCGAGCAGGCCGCCCACGATCACAGCACCTGCGGGCACGATCACGGGCACGACCATCACGCCCACCATCATCACGACCACGGGAATGAGCACGGCCATGAGCACGGCCATGACCACGGGCATGACCACGCCCACGCGCACGATCATGGGCACAGCCACGATCACGGGCACGAGAAGCACGGCCACGATCATGCCCACGGTCACAGCCATGATCACGGCCATGATCACGAGCACGGGCACCAGAAGCACGGCCACGTGCACGGTCCCGGCTGCGGCTGCGGCCACGATCACTAGCGGTTGAGCCGGGCCCGATCGGGGATCCCGCACCGGGCCCCGACCGCGGACGGTCCGCCGCCGTCACGCGACCCTCACGCAGCCCTACGCGGCCGTCACTCTGCCGAGACGAAGCGCAGCGTGCCGGCGCGCCGCGTGGGCTGGCCGGTGTCGTTCGTGTGATTGACGCCGTCCATCACCGGGACCTCCGGAAAGTCGAAGGGGCTGACCCCGTCCAGGCAGGCCACGTTGACGGCGTGGACGTTCGGGTCCGACCGCCGCTGATGGTGCGTGTAGACGCCGCAGCGGGAGCAGAAGAAGTGCTGCGCCGCCCCGGTATGGAACCGGTAGGTCGTCAGCGCCTCCGACCCCTCCAGGATCCTCACCCCGCCCGGCCGCGCCATGACGACGACGGCGCCGCGCATGCGGCAGTAGGAGCAGGTGCATCGACGGATCGACGCGAGATCGTCGTCGAGGGCCGCCTCCAAGCGCACCGCCCCGCAGTGGCAGCGTCCGGACCGGATCGTCGCGTCATCCGTCATGATGCCGGGTCTTCCGTGCGTTTTCCTGTGATCGAGCGCGGTGGCGGAGCCAGCCGGCACCTCGAACCGTAAGTTTCCGGCACCGTGCGGACAATCACCATGTCCTCACACGATGTGTCAGGAAAACTCACGCAGGGTCTCCGGCGGGCCGAGATCCTTGCCGGTCACAGGCGCTTCGGGACGGGCCTGAGGCAGTAGAGGCGCGACGCCTCGGCGGACAGGCTGTCCTGGGCGGCCACGCACTGGTCGAGGGTGAGGCCGATGCTGGCCGCGTAGGGCTCGTTGGGCGACAGCGCCGCGCGGGCGAGGGCCGCTAGGTACAGCAGGAACGCCGCGACCGCGACGACCAGCGCGGCGACGAGGACGCGGTTCAGCAGCATCGCCGGCGACCGCTCACGGGATCCCGACCAGCAGCAGCGCGAGCGCGAGCACCGTGAGTCCCGCTCCGATCAGCGTCACGGCGGTGTAGTCGCGTCCGGACCGCCGCGCGGGCGCGCGACCGGGCCGGCTCACTGCAGCAGACCCCACAGGCCCGTCGCCAGTCCGAAGGTGAGCGAGAGCATCGCTGCGCAGATCAGGACCCGGTCGATCACGCGGGCGGCCCGATCCTCCGGCTGAACGTCGATCATGGCGGGACCTCCTCGCGGCCAGAGTGACGAGCGGCTGTTGCTGACCTGTGTCGGCCCCTCGCCGGCACACGGGTTCGTGTTGTCCGCGAGGGGGGAAGGGCGGCGGGCGGCCTCGAACAGGGCTGTGCCGGCGGGGCGCGGCGCCAGGGCACCGGAACACCCGGGATGCCGTGCGGTTGGACCGGCATCCCCATCGGAGACGACGCGTGACCACGGATCCGCTGCACAAGTATCCCCGCCCGCCCTTCGCGGCGCAGCCCCAGAGCTTCCCCGGCAAGACCGGCCGCATGGAGCCCGAACCCGACCACGGCGAGGCGAGCTACAAGGGCTCGGGCAAGCTGACCGGCCAGGCCGCGCTGATCACCGGCGGCGATTCCGGCATCGGCCGCGCGGTCGCCATCGCCTTCGCCCGGGAGGGGGCCGACATCGCCATCTCCTACCTGCCGGACGAGCAGGCCGACGCGGAGGCGGTCGCCCAGTGGGTCGAGAAGGCGGGTCGGCGGGCGCTGCTCCTGCCGGGCGACCTCAAGGACGCCGCCTACGGGCGCCAGATCGTCGCCCGCACCGTCGAGACGTTCGGGCGCCTCGACGTGCTGGTCAACAACGGCGCGTTCCAGCAGCCGAACGAGGACCTCGCCGCGATCGACGACGCCGTGTTCGAGGACCATTTCCGCACCAACGTGTTCGGCGCGTTCTACGTGACCAAGGCGGCGCTCGCCCATCTCAAGCCCGGCGCCTCGGTGATCTTCACCTCCTCGGTGAATTCCAAGCACCCGATGCCGTCGCTCATGGCCTACAGCGCCACCAAGGGCGCCCTGAGCAACATGGTGCTCAGCTTGGCCCAGCTCCTCGCCGAGAAGGGCGTGCGCGTGAACGGCGTGCTGCCCGGGCCGATCTGGACCCCGTTCATCCCCTCCGGGATGAGCCAGGATTCGGTGAAATCCTTCGGCAGTCAGGTTCCGTTCGGTCGGCCCGGACAACCGGCCGAACTCGCCTCAGCCTACGTGATGTTGGCCTCCGACGAGAGCAGCTACACGTCGGGCGCGCTCGTCACGGTGGCCGGGGCCATGCCGGTGTTCTGACGCGCCTCTCCCACGCACGTCACGGATGTGCCCCGCGCCAGCGGCGCCCGTCCGGGGCGTCGGCGCGCTCAGGCGGCGCGCATCTCGACGAGGAAGCGCATCACCTCGGCGCGCAGGGCCTCGGCGCTGCGGCAGACGTCGCCGGCCGCGGCACCGACCTCCCCGGCCACGCGGTGCGTCGCCTCCGCCGCCGACGAGGCCGAGACCACGTTCGCGCTCACCGCGTCGGTCCCCCGGGCGGCCTCGTCGATGTTCTGAGAGATGTGCCCGGTGGCGAACCGCTGCTGCTCGACCGCCGCCGCGATCGCGCTGGCGATCGCGTTCATCGTGTCGACGGTCCTCCCGATCGAGTGGACCGCGCCGACCGCCTCCGTCGTCTCGCCCTGGATCGCCGCGATCTGCGCGGTGATCTCCTCCGTGGCCTTCGCGGTCTGCCCGGCCAAGCCCTTCACCTCGGCGGCGACCACCGCGAAGCCGCGCCCCGACTCGCCCGCCCGCGCCGCCTCGATCGTGGCGTTCAGCGCCAGGAGGTTGGTCTGCTCGGCGATCGCCGAGATGATCCGCACGACCTCCCCGATCCGCTCCGCCGCCCCGGCGAGGCCGCGGATCTGCCGGTCGGTCCGCTCCGCCTCGCTCACCGCCTGACCGGCGATCGCGGCCGACTTGGTGACCTGCCCGCCGATCTCGCCGATCGAGGCGGACAGCTCCTCGGTCGCCGCCGCCACCGTCTGCACGTTGGCGGCGGCCTGCTGCGCCGCCCCGGCGGCCGAGCCGGCCTGCCGCGACGCCTGCGCGGCGGTGTCGGCCATCGCCCGACAGGCCTCCCGCATGCCGGCCGCGGCGGTGTCGACCCGTGCCAGGAGCTGGCTCGCCTCGGTGTCGAAGCTGCGGGTCACCGCCTCCATCCACTGGGCCCGCTCCTGCCGACGCTCCTGCTCGGCGCGCTGCTCGGTCGACAGGGTCCGCGCCTCGATCATGCTGTCCCGGAACACGCCGGCGGCCTCGGCCATCTGGCCGATCTCGTCGCGCCGGCCGAGACCCGGGATGGCGACGTCCGTCGCGCCGCCGGCGAGGCGGCGCAGGGCGGCCGTGAAGGCGCTCAGGGGGCGGGTGATGCTGCGCGCCAGCAGGAACCCGACCAGCCCGATCCCGATCGCGAGGGGGATCAGCCAGAGCAGGGTGGTGACCATCCGCGCCCGGTCCAGGGCGTGGATGTCGTCCACGTACAGGGCCGAATTGATGACCCATTGCCAGGGCTCGTAGGCGAGCGAGTAGGCGACCTTCGGGGCGGGCTCGGTCTCGCCGAGGCGGGCCCAGCGGTACTCGGTGAAGCCGCCGCCCTCCCGGGCGTGCTGGATCATCGTCCAGACGAAGGTCTTCTTCATCGCCGCGTCGTCGCGGGACCGCGTGCCCTCGATCTTGGGATCGGGATGCACGACGTTGCGGCCGATGTTGCCCGGCTCCGAGCTGTAGACGAAGACGTAGTCGCCGCCGTTGTAGCGCATGGCCCGCAGCGCCTCCGCCGCGCGCCGCCGCGCCTCGTCGGCCGAGACGGCGCCGGCCTCCGCCTGCCGGGCGAACGCCGCCACGATGCCGTGCGCCGACTCGACCTGGGCGCGGATGGCGGCCTTGCGCCCCTCCATCATCACCGCGCCGACGGACGAGACCTGGACGCCCACGATCGATATGAATGCCAGAAGGATGCTACTGATAAGACAAAATATCTTTCTACCGATCGTCATATCAAATATTCCTAACTATAAATAAAGCTACACCGCGAAGCTCGCAGATCGAATCAACTGCCCTTCGGCGCCGCGCCCGCCGATCATCTGCCGAACATTGGAATAATTCCATTCCGGCCACACATGTGAGATATGCTTCATCGCGCTCCCGGCGGAGCGGTCGGCCGGGACGATCGACCTCGTCGCGGACGGTCTCGTGCCGCCGTCGCACGGCCCGCGGGCGCCGATCGGCGGGCCGGACGCGCCCACCGCGCTGCCGGAGCGGGCTAGGCAGGGACACGACGTTCGAGAGGTTCACGCCGCGCGACACGCGGCGGGTCAGCGAGCCGCCGGTCGTCCACGCCCGCCCGTCGGCCGCGCTCGACCGGCTGCTCCGGGCGGACTGCCGCCGGTCCGCTTCCGGGAGTCAGGGCGGGGGAGGCGGGTTGCGCGCAGGTCCCGGCGGTGAATCGTCG
Source organism: Methylobacterium sp. 1030 (assembly GCF_040544715.1). Taxonomy (NCBI): domain Bacteria; kingdom Pseudomonadati; phylum Pseudomonadota; class Alphaproteobacteria; order Hyphomicrobiales; family Methylobacteriaceae; genus Methylobacterium; species Methylobacterium sp. 1030. The sequence continues at coordinate 36,414 of NZ_JBEPKM010000022.1, forward strand.
GACGCTGTCGCGCCCCGTGGAGCGCGCGGCGCGCGGCCCGACCGCGACATCGATTTCCGGCATCCCGGCCGAGAGGATGCCCGGGGCTGACCCGGATCGCGACGGTGCGGCCTCGAACCCGGAGGCTCCGAGCGCGGCGGGCTCAGGGATCGCGGTGCCGCTCGCGGGCGACGTGCGCGCGCCGCCGCGCCGTCAGCCTACCGCCTCGGCGCGGCGCGGGCGCTCGGCCCGGTCGCCGGCCACCCGCGCCGCCTCGACACCGCGCGCCGGAAGCGACGCGGCGGCGCGCGGTCCCGCGCGGAGCGCGTGACGCGCCGCGGTGACGTGAGGCGGCATCGACGGCGCGCCGCGTCGCGGTCCGACGCGACGCGCCGCTCCGGCGTCAGCGGAGAAGGTTCGGGGGCACCGGCGGGCTCGCGTTGAGCAGCGTGATCGTCACCCGCCGGTTCGGCGCGAGGTAGGGATTGTCCGGGAAAACCGGCTCCGTGTCGCCGCGTCCCGACACGGAGGAGAAGTTGTCGTTGGGAACCCCGGCACCCGACAGGACCTCGCGCACGGCGAGGGCACGCCCGGCGGAGAGGTTCCAGGGCTCGCCGGCCCGCGTCGAGCCCGGGCGCGCGACGGCCGTGTAGCCGGTGATCGACAGGCGGTTGGGCAGCCGCCGGATGGCGGGCGCGAGGGCCTCCAGCACGCGACGGGTGCGGTCGTAGGGCTCGACGGACCCCTCGCGGAACATGGCGCGGCCGTCCTGGTCCACGAGGGAGACGTTCACGCCCTCCTTGGTCTGCTCGATCACGATGTTCTTCGACAGTTCGGCGATGTCGGGCATCGTCTGGAGCGCCTGCCGGAGGCTGGCTATGGCGCTGAAATTGGCCTCCACGTTGGCGACCGGGCGGCTGGCATCGACGTCGCTGACGCGCCCCGGGCTGGTCGGGCGCGTGATCTCCTCCCGCTCGGCGGAGCCCCGCTCCGCGTCGCGGGGCGTGGACGGCTTGTTGCCGGACGTGTCGAGGGCGGTCCCGTACAGGATTCCGCCGGCGCCGCTGGTCGCAGGGCTCAGAGCCGCCGGCGAGAAGTACTCCGCCAGGCCGATCTTCTGCTCCTGCGTCGTCATGCTGATCAGCCACATCAGCAGGAAGAACGCCATCATGGCGGTCACGAAGTCCGCGTAGGCGATCTTCCAGGCCCCGCCGTGGTGGGCGTGGGCGGCCTTCTTGACCTTCTTGATGATGATCGTCGCCATGGACTCCCTCCCGGATGTCGGATCAGCTCTGGGCGGGCAGAGCGGCGGTCGCCGCTTCCACTTCGTTGAAGGTCGGGCGGACGTCGCTCATCAGGGACTTGCGGGCGAACTCGACCGCCATCACCGGCGGCTGGCCGGCGATGTGGGCGAGCAGCCCCGCCTTGAGCGAGAGATAGTACTTGGACTCGGCCTCGAAGAGGCTCTTGAGCGACTGCGCCATGGGCCCGAAGAAGCCGTAGGCCACGAAGACGCCGAAGAAGGTGCCGACGAGCGCGCCGCCGATCAGGTGTCCCAGCACCTCCGGCGGCTCCTTGATCGCCCCCATCGTCTTGATCACGCCGAGCACGGCGGCGACGATGCCGAGCGCCGGCGTCCCGTCGGCGAGCGACTGCATGGCCGAGACGACGCGCTCCTGCTCCTGATGGTGCGTCTCCAGCTCCTCATCCATGAGCGCGTCGATCTCGTGGACGTTGTTGGCGCCCAGCGTCACCATGCGCATGTAGTCGCAGACGAACTCGACCGCGTGGTGGTTCGCCGCGAAGGTCGGGAAGGCGTTGAACAGCGTCGACTCGCCCGGATCCTCGATGTGCGGCTCGAGCGCCATCGCACCCTTCTGCTTCGCGAGCTTGAACAACGAATACTGCATTCCCAGCAGTTCGACATAGGATTGCTGGTTGTACTTGGGGCCCTTGATCAGCGTGCCCAGCATGGCGGGCACGGCCTTGAGCACCGGCCCGGTGTTGCCGATGACGAAGGCGCCGATCGCCGCACCCAGGATGATGACGAACTCGAACGGCTGCCACAGGACCAGCAGATGGCCGCCCATCGCCGCGTAGCTGCCGAAGACGCAGGCGAAGACGATCACTGTGCCGACGATCAGCCGCATGATGTGCCATCCTTGCGCGGCGGCAGGTACAGCCCGCGCGACGCTACCAATGACCTGGGAAATCACTGATCTTGGTTAACGGCGCGTTTAGAGCCGCGGCGGGCGCGCCGGTCGACGGTCCGGGCCCCGCGGTGGACCGTGCCGTCTCTTTTGACGACGGTCCGGGCGTGATACCCCGTCGTCCCGTGCTTCCCGGCGGACTCGACGATGCGCCCCATCGCGCCCCCGCGGTGGGACCGGACGGGGCCGAGCGGGCACGCCACAGCCGGATTCCGAGCAGTCCGACGCCCGATGGGGCATCGCCGAGGTACAGCACGAGAGCGACAGCAAGTGATTGCCGCAACGGAAGAACCCGGAACTCTCAGTGGATGGCGCTTCTCCGTCGCCCCGATGATGGACTGGACGGACCGCCACTGCCGGGCGTTCCACCGGTCCCTCTCGGCGCGCGCCCGCCTCTACACCGAGATGGTGACGACCGGCGCGGTGCTGCACGGGCCGCGGGAGCGCCTGCTCGGCTTCGCGGAGATCGAGCACCCGGTGGCGGTCCAGCTCGGCGGCTCGGACCCGGCGGACCTGGCGCGGGCCGCCCGGATCGCCGCGGATCTCGGCTACGACGAGGTCAATCTCAACGTCGGCTGCCCCTCGGACCGGGTGCAGGAGGGCCGCTTCGGCGCCTGCCTGATGCGCGAGCCGGCCCTGGTCGGCGACTGCGTCGCCGCCATGAAGGCCGCGGTCTCCGTGCCGGTGACGGTGAAGTGCCGGATCGGCGTCGACGACCAGGACCCCGAGGCGGCGCTCGACACCCTGGCCGACGCCGTGGTGGCGGCGGGCGTCGACGGGCTGATCGTCCACGCCCGCAAGGCCTGGCTTCAGGGGCTCTCGCCCAAGGAGAACCGGGACGTGCCGCCCCTCGATTACGGCCGCGCCGCGCGGCTGAAGCGGCGGCTTCCCGGCCTGCCGATCGCGGTCAACGGCGGCCTGCGCGACCTGGATTCCGCGCGGGCGCGGCTCGCCGAGGTCGACGGCGTCATGGTCGGCCGCGCCGCCTACACCGAGCCGGCGCTCCTGCTCGGGGTCGATCCCGACCTGTTCGGCGTGCCGGCGCCGGCCCCCGACGCCTTCGCGGCGGTCGCGGCGTTCGAGCCCTACATCGCCGCGTGCCTCGCCCGGGGCGAGCGCCTCCACGCGGTCACCCGGCACATGCTCGGCCTGTTCAACGGCCGGCCGGGCGCGCGGGCCTTCCGGCGCCACCTCTCGACACACGGCATGCGCCCGGAGGCCGACCTCGCGACCCTGCGGGAGGCGGTGGCGCTGGTCTCCCGCGCCGCCCCCGAGGCCCACGCCGCCTGAGCGTCTTGCGCGGCGGCCCGGTCAGGGCCGGCGCAGGATCAGGCGGTCGCCCCGGACCTCGTAGCCGGAGAGCCGCGACAGGAAGGTCTGGCCGAGGAGGTTCGCCGAGAGCGCGCCCGGCTTGGCCACCATGGCGTTGACGCGCCGCTCGGTGATCGTCCCGACGCTGAGCGAGTCGAGCTGGGTCGGCGCCGCGTAGGTGATGCCGTTGGCGGTGGAGACGCGGGCGGTGAACTCGGCAGGCGCGGGCGTGAGCCCCAGCGCGGCGGCGTTCTCGGCGGTGAGCACGACGCTGCTCGCCCCGGTGTCGAACAGGAAGGGCTGCACCCGGCCGTTGACCGAGGCGTCGACCCGGAAATCGCCGTCCGCCCGCCTTGTGACGGTGACGGAACCGTCGCCGCTCGAGGTCGCGCTCCCCGGCCGGAGATCGCCGAGCACCCGGGCGCCGACATCCTGGATCCGGTCGCGGTAGCTGTAGCCGATCACCAGGGCGAGGCCGATCAGCGCCCAGGCCAGGAGCGCCTGCAGGTTCGCGCCGAGCCGGGCCGTGAACTGCCGCCAGAACCCGGCCACCACCAGGAGCAGGATCGTGCCGGTCCAGGCGAGGTTCGCCAACTGGTCGGGCTCGATCACGCCGCCGACGCTGTCGCTGCCGTCGCTGAGGACCAGGGCGACGAGAACCAGGGCGAGGGCCGCGAGGCCGAGATAGATCATGACGGCAGCGGCGCTTCCAGGGGGGTGAGGCCGGCGGCCCGCATCCGGGCGCCGAGCCCCGCCATCACGGCGCGGCGCCGGTCCTCCGACAGCGAGCCCCAGGCGGCGATCTCGTCGCGGGTCCGGCCGCAGCCGCAGCACAGGCCGGTCGCGGCGTCGAGGACGCAGACCTTGGTGCAGGGCGAGGAGGGTTTCGGCGCGGGCGGCATCGGTGATCCTTGGCCGGGGGATCGTGGCCGGGTCAAGACGCGGCGGCCTCCCTCAATCCGCCACGCCCGCCGTCGCCGCCACCAGGGCCAGCAGGGCGGCGATCTCCGCGACCTGCTGGCAGGCGCCGATGACGTCGCCGGTCTGGCCGCCGATCCTGGCGCGCGCCAGCCGGGTCAGGCCCAGGGCCGCGAGGCCGGCGCACAGGATCATCAGCGCGACGCCGCCGAGGGGCAGGCCGAGGGGCACGGCGCCGAGCGCCAGCACCGCGCCGAGGCCGAGCGCGGTGGCGAGACTCGCCCGGCCCGGGCGGCCGACCGAGGCGGAGAGGCCGCCCGGCCGCGCCGGCGCGAGCAGCGCCATCGGGGCGAGGGCGGCGACCCGCGACAGGGCGGCCGCCAGGATCAGGCCGGCCACGGCCGCGTGGCCGATCCGGTCGAGGAGCGTCGCCAGGGCGCCGATCCGCAGGGCCAGCGCCAGGACCAGGGCGGCGCCGCCGTAGGCCCCGATCCGGCTGTCGCGCATGATCTCCAGGCGGCGCTCCCGCGTGGCGCCGCCGCCGAACCCGTCGGCGACGTCCGCGAGCCCGTCCTCGTGGAGGGCACCGGTCGCCACCACGGCGACCGCCACCGCGAGGGTCGCGGCCAGGAACGGCCCGAGCCCGACGGCCCAGCCGGCCGCCAGCACCAGGGCGGCGGGCAGCGCCAGGATCAGGCCGGCCAGCGGCAGCATCCGCGGCAGGGTGGTGAAGTCGGGGCTCCGGTGCGGGTCCGGCTCGCCGGGCAGTTGCGGCACCGGCAGGCGGGAGTAGAAGCGCAGGCACCCGGCGAGGTCGTAGAGGGCGCCGCGCCCGGGCCAGTCGGCCTCCCCGCCGGTCTGCCTGTCCATCGCGGCCTCTCGCATCCGCCCGCCACCGCGCGCCGCTCCCGTATAGTCTCCCCGTCCGGAGGCGCCCACAGGAAATCATCGCCGCCATGACCGATTCGACGACCGCTCCCGAACCCGGCCCCTTCGACGACATCCGCAACCTGCTGAAGGCGATGCCGGGCCCCGACGCGGAGGCGAAGGAAGCCGTCGCGGCCCGGGACGCGACCCTGACGAAGCCCGCCGGTTCGCTGGGGCGCCTCGAGAGCCTCGTGACGTGGCTGGCGGCGTGGCAGGGCAAGGCGCCGCCGACCTTCGACCGGCCGCTGGTCTGCGTCTTCGCCGGCAGCCACGGGGTCACGCGCCGCGGCGTCTCGGCCTTCCCGGACGCGGTCAACCGCCAGATGCTCGACAACTTCGCCGCCGGGGGCGGGGCGATCAACCAGATCTGCGCGGCCTACGGCCTCGGCTTCAAGGTGTTCGACCTCGCCCTCGACATGCCCACCGGCGACATCGCGGAGGGGCCGGCCCTCGACGAGCGCGCCACGGTCGCCACCATGGCGTTCGGCATGGAGGCGGTGGCCGCCGGCACCGACTGCCTCGGCATCGGCGAGATGGGCATCGGCAACACCACGGTGGCGGCCGCCCTCTACGCCGCCCTGTTCGGCGGCGATCCCGCCCACTGGGTCGGGCGCGGCACGGGCGTCGACCGGGACGGCCTGTCCCGGAAGGTCGCGGCCGTGGAGGCGGCGCTCGCGCACCATGCCGGCCACCTCGACGACCCGCTCCAGGTCCTGGCGCGCCTCGGCGGCCGGGAGATCGCCGCCATGGCGGGGGCGATCCTGGCCGCGCGGCTGCAGCGCATCCCGGTGGTGATCGACGGCTACGTGGCGACCGCCGCCGCGGCCGTGCTGCACGCCGCCGACCCAAATGCCCTCGATCACTGCCTCGCCGGCCACGTCTCGGCGGAGGGCGCCCACGCGGAGGTTCTGGAGCGGCTCGGGCTGGTGCCGCTGCTGGCGCTCGGCATGCGCCTCGGCGAGGCCTCGGGCGCCGGCATGGCGATGGGCCTGCTGAAGGGCGCGCTCGCCTGCCACACCGGCATGGCGACCTTCGCGCAGGCCGGCGTGTCGGGGAAGGGCGCGGGCTGAAGACGCGCGGGCACCTGCGCCCTCGCGTCTTTGCGAGCGGAGCGAAGCAATCCAGCGGCGCCACGCCCATCAGCGGCCCGCTGCCCTGGGTTGCTTCGCTGCGCTCGCAAAGACGAACCTTCCTCGGGAGCGCCCGGACTCAGGCGGTCTTCTCGATGTTCCAGAAGAACTGCACCGGGGCCATGACCATGCCCTTGAGCTTCGCGCTGACCGCCATCGGCTGCTGCACGAGGCCTGCCGGGGCGTAGGGCACGACCGCGAAGGCCCGCTCCTCGATGCGTGCGGCGAGCGCCTTCTGCTGCGCCTCGTCGCTGGTGGCGATCCACTCGCTGCGCAGGCCCTCCAGGGTCGGGTCGTCCGGCCAGCCGAACCACGCCGCCTGACCGTTGGCGCGGATCAGTGGGTGGAGCGCCGGGTTCAGCACGTCGGCCCCCGACCAGAGGGTGTGGAACAGCGACCAGCCGCCGGCATCGACCGGCCCGCGGTTGCCGCGGCGGGCGATGAAGCTGCCCCAGTCGGTCGAGACCAGATCGACGTTCATGCCGAGCTGCTTGAGCAGGTCCTGGGTCACCAGCGACTGGTTGTAGGCGATCGGCTGGTCGGCCGGGGCCAGCAGCACCACGCGCTCGCCCTTGTAGCCGGCCTTGGCCAGCATCGCCTTGGCCTTGGCGAGGTCCGCCTGCATGGCCGCGGCCCCGCCGGCCCCGGTCGACATCGGCGAGCCCGGCGTGAAGAAGGTCTTGGCCTCCCGGTAGTATTCGGGGCTGCCGACCACCGCCTGCATGTAGTCGTCCTGCTTCATGGCCATCATCACGGCCCGGCGGATCTCGGGATTGTTGAACGGCGGCTGCGTGTGGTTGAACCGCATCAGCAGGATCAGCCCGAGCGGCACGTTGCGGATCTCGATCCCCGGCTTGCCCTTGAGGACGGGGATCAGGTCGATCGCCGGCTGCTCGTACCAGTCGACCGCGCCCTGGATCATCGCGCCCACCGCCGCCGAGGCCTCGGTGATGGCGAGCCACTCGATCCGGTCGACCTTGGCGACCTTGCCGCCGGCCGCCCAGGAGGGCGCTTCCTCGCGGGGGCGGTAGCCGGCGTGCCGGGTGTAGATCGCGTTCTGGCCGGGGATCCATTCCCGCGCCTCGAAGCGCCACGGCCCGGAGCCCGTGGCGTCGGCGATCGGCTTGGACGCGTCCTGGAGGGCGACGCGCTCCGGCATGATGAAGGGCACGTTCGAGGACAGCTTGCCGAGCGCCGCCGGGAGCAGGGGGAACGGCTTCTTCAGCGCGACCGTGAAGGTCCGCGCGTCCTCCTGGCCGTACCCCTCCACGAAGCCCGCCAGGGTCTGGCCGAACGCGTCCCGCTTGGACCAGCGCGCGATGGACGCGATGCAGTCCTTGGCCTCGACGGGGGAGCCGTCGTGGAACGTGAGGCCGTCGCGGAGATGGAAGGTCCAGCGCAGGCCGTCGGGCGCGGTCTGCCACTCGCTCACCATCTGCGGCTGGATGCGGAAATTCTCGTCGGTGGCGAACAGCGTGTCGTAGACGAGATAGCCGTGATTGCGGATGACGTAGCTCGTGGCGACGATCGGATCGAGGGACGGCAGGGGCGTCGACGGGATGAAGCGCAGCACGCTGCCGCCGCCGGGCTGGGCCCGGACCAGGTGCGGGAGGCCGAGGCCGGCGGCCGCGCCGGCGGTTCCGGCCAGAATCTGGCGACGGGAGAGCGTCATCGCGGGCACCCTTGTCCTGATCGAGCCCGTTGCCCGATTGATTTTATACAATTTCAACACCGGAGCTCCGCCGTCAAGGGTCCTGCGGGGCATCCGGGATCGACCGGGAGCGAGACGATGAAGAACCGGACCATCGCGAGCTCGATCGGGACCGAGATCCGGCGGCGCATCCTCGACGGCCGCTATCCGGCCGGCTCGCAGCTCCGCCAGGATGGCCTCGCGGCGGAGTTCGGCGCCAGCCGGATCCCGGTGCGGGAGGCCCTGTTTCAGCTGGAGGCCGAGGGCCTCGTGCGGATCCTGCCGCATCGCGGGGCCATGGTGGCGCCACTCTCGGCTGCCGACGCCGCCGAGGCCCTCGAGCTCCGGGGCGCCCTCGAGCCGCGCCTCCTGGCCCTCTCGGCGCCCCGCCTGACCGCCGACGACTACGCCCGGGCCGACACCCTCTTGGAGGAGTACGCCGCGGCCCTGCGGGCGGGCGCGACGGCGCGCTGGGGCGCCCTCAACACGGAGCTGCACCTCCTCCTCTACGGCCGGGCGGATCGTCCCCGCGCCCTCGGACTGGTCGGCTCCCTGCTGGCCGAGTGCGACCGCTACACCCGCCTCCAGCTCTCCACCGACAGCGCCGAGCTGGAGCGGGCCGACCGCGAGCACCGCGAGATCGTCCGGCTCTGCCGGAACGGCCACGTCTCGGCCGCCTGCGCCCTCCTGACCGACCATATCGACCACGTCGCCGCCGCGCTGATGGCCTTCCTCGGCGCCGCGCCGGTCCCGGCCCGCGCGACAGAGATTGTATAAAATCCTTGCCAGACTCGCGCGGCGCTGCCATGGAGAGGCGTGCCGCCCCGCGAGGCCCGCGGGGCCGGCCGGGACGATCCCACCTCCCAGCAGGCGAGCCGGCGATGGCCTTCGATCGACACATCTTCTCCGGCACGATCCCGGCCCTGATGACGCCCTGCCGGCCGGACCGGACGCCCGACCTCGACGCCCTGGCGCGCAAGGGGCGGGAGCTCGTCGGTGCCGGCATGTCGGCGGTCGTCTACTGCGGCTCGATGGGCGACTGGCCGCTACTCACCGACGAGGAGCGGATGGCGGGCGTCGAGCGGCTGCTCGCCGCCGGCGTCCCGGTGATCGTCGGGACCGGCGCGCAGAACCCGAAGCGGGCGGCGGCGCTCGCGGCGCACGCCAAGGCGGCCGGCGCCCACGGCCTGATGATCATCCCGCGGGTCCTGTCGCGCGGCAGTTCGGCCGCGGCCCAGGAGGCGCATTTCGGCGGCATCCTGGAGGCGGCCGTCGACCTGCCGTCGGTGATCTACAACAGCCCCTATTACGGGTTCGAGACCCGGGCGGACCTGTTCTTCCGCCTGCGCGCCCGCCACCCGCACCTCGTCGGCTTCAAGGAATTCGGCGGCGCGGCCTCGCTCACCTACGCGGCCGAGCACATCACCGGCCAGTCCCCCGACATCACCCTGATGGTCGGGGTGGATACCCAGGTGGTGCACGGCTACGTCAATTGCGGCGCCCGGGGCGCCATCACGGGCATCGGCAACGTCCTGCCGCGGGAGGTGCTCCACCTCGTCGCCCTGTGCGAGAAGGCCGCCGCGGGCGACGTCCGGGCCCGGCGCCGGGCCGAGGAACTCGACGCCGCGCTGGCGATCCTGTCGAGCTTCGACGAGGGGACCGACCTCGTCCTCTACTACAAGCACCTGATGGTGCTGGAGGGGAACCCGGAATACGCGCTGCACTTCAACGCCACCGACGCGCTCAGCGCCGGTCAGCGCCACTACGCGGAGACGCAGCTGCGCCTGTTCAAGGCGTGGTACGCGCAGTGGTCGGAAGCCGGCGCCGGGGCCTGATCCCCGGCCGCGCCGCCGAACGCAGGGCAGCCCGCCTTTGCGCGGGACCGCCCGTCGGCGCTATGGCGGGGGCGAGATCGGCCACACCCGCGAACCGTCCATGAAGATCACCCAAGCCTTCACCTTCGAGGCGGCCCACCGGCTGCCGAACGTGCCCGAGACCCACCGCTGCCACCGGATGCACGGGCATTCCTACCGGGTCGAGCTGACGGTCGCCGGCCCGGTCGATCCCCACACCGGCTGGGTGATCGACTTCTACGACATCGAGTCGATCTTCGGGCCGCTGCTCGCCCGGCTCGACCACCACTGCCTCAACGAGATCGAGGGGCTGGAGAACCCGACCGCCGAGAACATCGCGGCCTGGATCTGGCAGCGCCTCCGGCCGGACCTGCCGGGCCTCGCGCTCGTGCGGGTCGCCGAGACCCCGATGTCCTGGGCCGAGTACGATGGCGAGTGACGCCGCCATCCCGGGGGACCGCGCCGCGCTGGTGCTGTTCTCCGGGGGCCAGGATTCGGCCACCTGCCTGGCCTGGGCGCTCGACCAATTCGACCACGTCGAGACCCTCGGCTTCGACTACGGCCAGCGTCACCGGGTCGAGCTCGACCGCCGCGCGGCCCTGCGGGCGGGCACGACCGCCCTCGATCCCGCCTGGGCGGCCCGCCTCGGCGAGGACCACACGCTCGCCCTCGACGCCCTCGGGCAGGTCTCCGAGACGGCGCTGACCCGGGAGGCCGCGATCGGCTACGAGGCGTCGGGCCTGCCCAACACCTTCGTGCCCGGCCGCAACCTCGTGTTCCTGACCTTCGCGGCGGCGCTCGCCTACCGGCGCGGGCTCCGGCACGTGGTCGGCGGCATGTGCGAGACCGACTATTCCGGCTACCCGGATTGCCGCGACGACACGATCAAGGCCCTGCAGGTGGCGCTCAATCTCGGCATGGAGCGGCGCTTCGTGCTGCACACGCCGCTGATGTGGCTCGACAAGGCGCAGACCTGGGAGCTGGCCGAGAGCCTCGGCGGGCGGGCGCTGGTCGACCTGATCGTCGAGGAGAGCCACACCTGCTACCTCGGCGAGCGCGGGCAGCGGCATCCCTGGGGCTACGGCTGCGGCACCTGCCCGGCCTGCCGGCTGCGGGCGGACGGCTACGCCCGGTTCACTGCGGCCTGAGGCCGTCGACCAGCACCGCCAGCGTCCCCCGGAAGGCGTCGGGGCTCGCGAACAGGCGCTCCATCAGGAGCGCCCCCTCCAGGGTGGCGACGACGTAGCGGGCGAGCGCCGCCGGATCCGCGCCGCCGCGCACGCTGCCATCCACCTGGCCCGCGCGCAGGATGCCTTCCAGCCACGCGAGATGGTCCGCGAAGAAGGCCGCGACGTCCCGGCGCAGGCGCTCGGGCAGGGCCTCGCCCTCGATGGCCAGCGCCGCGCAGAGGCAGCCGAGCCCCTGCTCGACGCCGCCGAGATAGAGCCGCCCGTAGGCCTCGACCCGGCCCGGCCCGTCCGGCACGTCCCGGCGGATCGCCTCCAGGGCCGCGGCGTAGCGCGCCGCGTAGGCCGCCACCAGGGCGGCGCCGAGATCGACCTTGGTGGGGAAGTGGTGGTGGATGCTCGCCTTGCGGATGCCCACCGCCGCCGCGAGGTCGGCGTAGCTGAAGCCGGCGAAGCCGCGGCCCCGCACCAGGGTCTCGGCCTGCATCAGCAACTCGGCGCGGGTATCCCTCATCGCGGCGAACGTCGCTCCAAAACTCACCCCCGTCATCGCACGAAGTCACGCGAACGTGCGGCCGCGGCGGGGACCGGCTCCCGGCGACCCCTTGACGGACGATCAATCTACCTACTTAATGGTAGACAATCAAGAACGGGCAAGATCGGGAGGTTTCGGCATGACGGCACGCGCCGTCCATCCGCGGGTGCAGACCGCCGGGCCGACGCGACGGCACGCCCTCTTCGCGGGGCTCTGCCTGTGCTGCCTGCCGACGCTGGGCCGCGCCGCCGAGAGCTTCACGATGGAGGAGGTCGGGCCGGGCCTGTACGTGCGCAAGGGCCTGATCGCCGACGCCACCCCCGACAACGCCGACGCCATCGCCAATATCGGCTTCCTCGTCGGCAGGACCGGCGTGGTGGTGACCGAGTCCGGCGGCAGCCTCGCCGACGGCCAGTGGCTGCGCGCCGAGATCGCCAAGCGCACGGACAAGCCGATCACTCACGTGGTTCTGACCCACGTCCACCCGGACCACGTCTTCGGGGCGGGGGCCTTCGTCCAGGACAAGCCGGTCTTCATCGGCCACGCCAAGCTCACCGAGGCCCTGGCGGCCCGGGGCGAGTTCTACCGCAAGCGGCTGATCGACCTGCTCGGCGAGGACCGGACCGGGCCTGTGGTCTACCCGACCATGACCGTCGCCGACACGGCCGAGATCGACCTCGGCGACCGCCGCCTGACCTTCACGGCGCACGGTCCGGCGCACACCACCTCGGACCTGTCGATGATCGATTCCGGCAGCGGCCTGCTGTTCCCCGCCGACCTGCTGTTCGTGAACCGGATCCCCTCCCTCGACGGCAGCCTCAAGGGCTGGCTCGCCGAGATCGAGCGGCTGAAGGCCATGGGTCCCGCCCGGGCCGTCCCGGGCCACGGCCCCGTCGCGGTCGACCTCGCCCCGGCGCTCGCCGACCTCTCCGGCTACCTGGCCGCCCTGCGCGACGGCACCCGGGCGGCGATCGCCAAGGACGTGCCCATCGAGAAGGCCGTGACCAGCGTCGCGGCGGACCAGCGCGACAAGTGGGCCCTGTTCGACACCTACAACGGCCGCAACGTCACCGTGGCCTACCAGGAACTCGAGTGGGAATAGGTTTCAGAATCCCCATATCCAAGCCAATCGGGAGGCACGCCATGACGCACAGGATCGGACAGACCTTCATCGGACAGACCTTCTCCAGCCTCGCCCTCGGCCTCGTCCTGGCGACGACGGCGCTGTCGGGACCGCTCGCCGGCGCCGCGCGGGCGGCCGGCGCCTCCGACACCGATCAGGAGCGGGCGGCCCGCTGGCAGGAGATCGCCAAGTCGATCTTCGGCGACCGCCAGATCGCCCCGACCGACAGCCTCGTGAAGATCGAGGCGCCCGCCCGGGCGCTCGACGCCGCCCTGGTTCCGATCACCCTGACCATGCCCAAGGACGGGCAGATCAAGGCGGTCTCGCTGATCATCGACGACAACCCGGCGCCCTACGCGGCCAAGTTCGAGTTCGGGCCGGCCGCCGACCCGGCCGAGCTGAAGCTGCGCGTGCGGGTCAACAACTACACCGACATGCACGCCGTGGTGGAGACCACGGACGGCAAGCTCTACGAGGCCAAGCAGTTCGTGAAGGCCTCCGGCGGCTGCTCGGCCCCGATGGGGATGAGCGACGAGGAGGCCATGAAGGGCATGGGCGACATGCGCATGAAGTTCGCCGAGACGGCGGCCGGCAAGCCCGTGGAGGCGACGCTGATGATCCGCCACCCGAACTTCTCCGGCATGCAGATGAACCAGGTGACCCGCGACTACACGCCGGCGCGCTACATCGACAAGCTCACCGTCTCGGCGGGCGACCGGAAGGTCTTCACCATGACGGGCGACATCTCGATCGCGTCGAACCCGGTGATCAACTTCGCGTTCAAGCCGGACGGCAAGCCGATCCAGGTGGCGGCCTCCGACAACCAGGGCGGCCAGTGGCAGCACAGCTTCACCGCGCCGAGCCCGACGAACTGACCATGCGGCGCCTCCTCCTGACCGGCCGGGCCGCGGCGGCCTGCGCCGCGCTCCTCTGCCTCGCCGCGGCGCCGGCCGATTCGCCGGTGAACGTGCCCGAGCCGGAGGGGCTCTACGCCGGCCCTCCGAAGGGCTACACGCCGCAGACCCTCAAGGGCGCCGCGGTGGTCGACGCCGACGCCGTCGCCGCCCTGATCGCCGGCCCCGACAAGCCGGTGCTGCTCGACGTGGCGGCGCCGGACCGCAAGCCGTCGAACTTCCCGGAGGGCCGCCTCTGGCTGCCGGTGCATCCGTCGATCCCCGGCGCCGTCTGGATGCCGGAGGCCGGCGCCGAGCCCCTGGCGCCGGCGCGCGAGGCGCTCTTCTACGCCCGCGTCGCGGCGCTGACCGGGGGCGACAAGGCGAAGCCCGTCGTGGTGTTCTGCCACGTCGAGTGCTGGGGCAGCTGGAACGCCGCCAAGCGGCTGGTGCTGAAGGGCTATACCGGCGTGCGCTGGTTCCCCGAGGGCGTCGAGGGCTGGCAGGAGATGCACGAGACCGCGAACCTGACGGTCGATCCGGACTGGAAGGCGGGCGCCGAGCCGCAGGCGGGGCGCTGACCCGCATCGCCGGGCATTGTAAGAGACGCCGCGGAACAAGGCTCGCGTGGCGGGGCGCGCCCTCTCCCGGGCGGGAGAGGGGGCCCGCGCCGCGTCCCGAGTGGCCGGAATGAGGTCTGAACCATGTCGCAGGTCGTGCAGTCCCGACGGCTCCGGGCGGTCGATATCGGCAAGCGCAAGGCCGAGGGGCGCAAGATCATCGCGCTCACCGCCTACCACGCCCACACGGCCGGCATCGTCGATCCCTATTGCGACTTCATCCTCGTGGGCGATTCCCTCGGCATGGTGATGCACGGGATGGAATCGACGATCCCCGTGACCCTGGAGATGATGATCCTCCAGGCCCAGGCGGTGATCCGCGGCACGCAGAAGGCGCTGGTCGTGGTCGACATGCCGTTCGGCTCCTACGAGGCGAGCCGGGAGCAGGCCTTCCTCAGCGCCTCCCGGGTTCTCAAGGAGACCGGCGCCGGCGCGATCAAGATGGAGGGCGGCGCCCATTTCGCCGAGACGGTGGCGTTCCTCGTCCAGCGCGGCGTGCCGGTGATGGGCCATATCGGCCTCACCCCGCAGGCGGTGAACACGATGGGCGGCTTCAAGGTCCAGGGCCGGGCCCCCGACGACGAGCGCCGCCTCCTGGAGGATGCCCGCGCCATCTCGGAGGCCGGCGCCTTCGCGATCGTGCTCGAGGGCATCGTCGAGCCGGTGGCGCGGGCGATCGCGACCTCCCCCCAGGTCACCGCCGCCACGATCGGCATCGGCGCCTCGGCGGTCTGCGACGGCCAGATCCTGGTGCTGGAGGACATGCTCGGCCTGTCCGAGCGCACGCCGAAATTCGTGCGCCAGTTCGGGAGCCTGCGGACCCACATCGAGGACGCCGTGAAAGCCTACGCGGACGAGGTCCGGGCCGGCCGGTTCCCGGCCGACGACCACACCTACGGTTAGGGCAGGGCGGCCCATGACGCGCATGATCGGACCGTGGAGGGCGCCCGCCGCGTGGCCTGTCCGCGCGCTCGCGGTCTGCGCCGCCCTTGCCGGATCCGGGCCGGCCCGCGCGCTGGAGAATCCGGCCTCGGCCTTCTGCGCGACGATGGGCGGGCAGACGATCCTCGCGAAGCTGCCCGATGGCGGCACGATCGGGCTCTGCGCCCTTCCGGGGCGGAAGATCGTCGAGGAATGGACGCTGTACCGGATGCTCCGCGGCGTGAAGCCGGCACCCGGCGCCGACCCGTTCCGCTAGCCCGGCCCGGTTCCCGAACAGTCTTCGTCCGTGTCCGTCAGGCCGGCCCGCGCATTCGCGGCGCGGCCCGGGGCGGCGCGATTGATTTCGGCGGCCCGACGATGCCACTCTCGAGGTCCGAGCTCTCTCAGGCGGGATCGACGACTCATGCAGCGGGCCCGATCGCGCCGGCGCCTCGTCGGCGCGTGCCTCGCCCTCGGCCTGATCGCGGCCGGGCCCGGAGCCGGATCCGCCGGGACGCTGACGCGGGCGCAGGTCGAGGCGCAGCTGCCGGCGCTGGAGGCGCTGGCGCGGCGGGCCGTCGACGCGGGCGCGGTGCCGGGCCTCGCGGTCGCGGTCGTCCTCGGCGACGAGACGCTCCTCCTGAAGGGATACGGCCTCAGGCAGGCCGGGAAGCCCGAGCCGGTCGGCCCCGACACGGTCTTCCAGATCGCCTCGCTGTCCAAGCCCGTCACCGCGACGATCGTGGCCGCCCTGGTGGGCGACGGGGTGGTCGACTGGGATTCGCGCGTCGCGGATCTCGATCCCGCCTTCCAGCTGCACGAGCCCTACCCGACCGCGCAGGTCACGGTGCGCGACTTCCTCAACCATCGCAGCGGCCTGCCGGGGACCGCCGGCGACGATCTGGAGGCGATCGGCTTCGGCCGCGACGCGATCCTGCACCGGCTGCGCCTCGCGCCGCCCGCCTCCAGCTTCCGCGCCGGCTACGCCTACAGCAATTTCGGCTTCACCGAGGGCGCGGTCGCCGCCGCGAAGCCGACCGGCCAGCCCTGGGAGGCGGTGGCCCGGGACCGGCTGTTCCGGCCGCTCGGGATGGCCGCCACCGGCACGACCCACGCGGATTTCCTCAGCCGGCCCGACCGCGCGGCGCTCCACGTCCGGGCCGGCGGCGTCTGGACCGCCAAGATCGAGCGCGATCCCGACGCGCAGGCACCGGCCGGCGGCGTCAGCAGCGATGTCCGCGACCTCTCCCGATGGCTGCGGCTCGTGATCGGCAAGGGCCGTTTCGAGGGCGCGCAGCGCGTCGCGGCCCCGGCCCTGGCGCAGACGCACGCCCCGCTCATGGCCCGCGGCCGCAACCCCGTGACCGGCGGCGCGTCCTTCTACGGCCTCGGCTGGAACGTCGAGTACGGCCGGCACGGCCTCGTCTGGGGCCACGCGGGCGCCTTCAGCGTCGGCGCGCAGACGCTCGTCTCGATCCATCCGGAGGCCGGTCTCGGGATCCTCGTCCTGACCAACGCCTTCCCGTCCGGCGTGCCGGAGGGGCTGGCCGACAGCTTCGCCGACCTCGTCTTCGACGGCCGCGTCGGCCGGGACTGGGTGACGGCCTGGGGCGCGGCCTACGAGAGCCTGTTCGCGCCGGGCATCGCCGCCGACAAGGCGGCCTACGGCACACCGCCGGCGCCGCCCGCCGCGCCCCTGGCGCTCTCGGCCTATGCCGGACGCTACGCCAACGCCTATGTCGGCGAGGCCGTGGTGGCGGAGGCGGACGGCGCCCTGACGCTGACGGTCGGCCCCGCGGGGGCGCGCCGCTACCCCCTCCGGCACTTCGACCGCGACCTCTTCCTCAGCTTCCCGGACGCCGAGGCGCCCGACCGCCCCTCCGCCGTCCGCTTCGCCATCGGCAGCGACGGCCGGGCCGCCGCCGTGACGGTGGACGCGCTCGACGCGAGCGGGCTCGGCACCCTGGCGCGGCGAGACTGACCGCCGTCACCCCGCCCGCCGCGACGGCAGCCGCAGGCCCGGGGCCGGGCGCTCCAGCAGCACCTCCCGGCGGAAGCGCACCAGCCGCGCCGGCCGGCCGGCGGCGCCGCTGGTCACGCTCTCGGTCTCCTCCACCAGCCCCTGCTGGGCCACGAGGCGCCGGAAGTTCTGCTTGTGCAGCTGCGTCCCCGACAGGGCCTCCACGGTCTTCTGCAGCTGCAGCAGGGTGAATTCCGGCGGCATCAGCTCGAACACCACCGGGCGGTACTTGATCTTGCCCCGGAGCCGGCCGATCGCGGTCGCGAGCACCCGCCGGTGGTCGAACGCCATGGGGACGCCGGTCGGGTCGTTCGGCAGGGCCGGGCCGGGATTGCCCCGCGCCTCCGGGATCAGCCCGGCCTCGAACAGCAGCTCGTAGCGCTCCAGGACGCGCTCCTCGTTCCACGTACCGCCGTTCATGCCGAAGGTCAGGCCGAGGCGGTCGAGGCGGCGGGTCCGGGTGGCGCAGTCCGCGGGCTCGGACGCCCATTCGGCGAGCCGCGCCTCGATGGCGTCGAGCTGGCGCGGGCGCCCCTGCCGGAAATCCTCGTAGGGCAGGTAGCGGTACCAGTTCTGCCACGCGGCCTCGGCGAGCCCCGCCGGCCGCTCCTCGCGGACGAGCGCCAGATAGGCCACCGAGAGCGAGTGCACCCCCGACAGGGTCGCCGTGCCGGAGCGGTCGCGGTCGCCGAAGGTGTAGAGCTGCTCCACGTAGCCGAGGCGCTGGTGCGTCTGCCGCTCCACCCAGGCGCGCAGGCCCCGCTCCAGCGTGGCGTGCTCGGGGACGAGGGGGCCGGCCGGCAGGCCGTCGCCGCGGCCGGGCGCCTGGTCGGGGACCCGGATCGTCAGGGCGCGCGGCTCCCCCTTGGTCGCGGCGACGATCACCGCGACGAGGCCTACGGAGGAGCGCTCCGGCGGGGCCTGCCCCCCGCGCGCGTCCGTCTGCGCCGCGGCACCCGTCATCGTTCCTCGACCGTCCGTCCCCCGGGATGCGCCGTAGCGGATCCCACCTATAGGGGGACAGGATCGCCGCGCGTCAACGCCGCCGTATGACGGAGCGGGGGGGGCCCGTCGACGCACCGCTGTCCACCCGCCGCTTGCCAACGCCGCGAGCCCTGCCCAAACAGGGGTCCGGGTAGGCTGGCACGGGACCGGCCGAGGCGGACCGAGCGACGACAGCGATGCCAGCGAGCGCGACTTCCCCCGCAGCTTCCCCCTCGACCCCGACCGGCAGCCGGGCCGTCGACCTGCGGCTCTACGGGCTCCTCGATGTCGGCGTCTGCGGCGCCGACGGGGCGCGGCTGGCGGAGCTCGGCGCCGAGGCGGTGGCGGGGGGCTGCACCCTGCTCCAGTACCGCGAGAAGTACATCGCCGATGCCCGCGCCGCCCTGGCGCGGATCCGGGCGATCCTGGCGGCGGTGGGCGGCCGCGTCCCGGTCCTCGTCAACGACCGCGTCGACCTCGCCCTCGCGGCCGGAGCCGACGGGGTGCATCTCGGCCAGGGCGACCTCCACCCGGCCGACGCCCGCCGGCTGCTGGGGGAGGGCGCGATCATCGGCCTCACCCTGAAGAAGCCCGCCCAGGCCGACGAATTGTACCGGCTGCCCGTCGACTACGCCTGCATCGGCGGCGTGTTCGCCACCACCAGCAAGGACAATCCCGACCCGCCGGTGGGCCTCGACGGCTTCGCCAGCATCGCCTTCCGCGCCCGCCTCGCCCGCGGAGCCGGCCTGCCGCTCGGCGCCATCGCGGGGATCGGGCTCGACAACGCCGCCGCGGTGGTCGCCGCGGGGGCGGACGGGGTCGCGGTGATCACCGCGCTGTTCGGCGCGGAGTCGGTGCGCCAGCGCGCCCGCGACCTGCGCGCGCGGATCGACGGCGCCCTGGCGGAGCGGGCCGGCGCCCGATGAGCGGCCCCGCGCCCATCGCGGTCACGATCGCGGGCTCGGATTCCGGCGGCGGCGCCGGCATCCAGGCGGATCTCAAGACCTTCTCGGCGCTGGGCGTCTACGGCGCCAGCGTGATCACGGCGCTGACCGCGCAGAACACGACGGGGGTCCAGGGTATCCACGACGTGCCGGCGGAGTTCGTCGCCCGGCAGATCGACAGCGTGTTCTCCGACCTCGCCGTGAGGGCGGTGAAGATCGGCATGCTGTCGCAGACCGCGGTGATCGCGGCGGTCGCCGACGGCCTGGCGCGCCACGCCGGGTCGATCCCGGTCGTCCTCGACCCGGTGATGGTCGCCACCAGCGGCGACCGGCTGATCACCGACGACGCCGTGGCGACGCTCCGCGAGCGGCTGCTCCCGCGGGCCGACCTGATCACCCCCAACCTGCCGGAGGCGGCGGTGCTCCTCGGCGAGCCCGTCGCCGCGGACGCGGCAGCGATCGTGGCCCAGGCGCGGCGGCTGGTCGCCCTCGGCGCCCGGGCGGTGCTGATCAAGGGCGGCCACGGCGCGGGGCGCGAGAGCATCGACCACCTCGTCACGGCGGACGGCACCCTGCGGACCCTGTCGGCGCCGCGGATCGCGACGCGCAACACCCACGGCACCGGCTGCACCCTCTCGGCGGCGGTGGCGGCGGGCCTCGCCCAGGGCTTGGCCCTGCCGGAGGCGGTGGCGGAGGCCAAGGCCTACCTCACGGCCGCCCTCGCGGCGGCGGACAGCCTCGCGGTCGGGACGGGGCACGGGCCGGTCCACCACTTCCACGCCGTCTGGACTTAGAGGCCGATCCGGCCGCCGCTTTCCGGTGCGCACGCCGCCGCGCACGCCGCCCGCCGCCTTGCAACCGGGCGTCGATTGCGTTTGAAGAAGCGCACGATCGTTCGGATAATGGAACGGTGCAGGCGGATCGGGGACGATGCAGGATCAGGCGGAACGGCCCGACCGGGCGCGCGGGCGCGACCTGCTGACCGGCGCGCAGGTGCTCTCCGGCCAGCTCGGCAAGACCATCCAGCGGCTGCGCAAGGCCTACAACCTGTCGCTCTCGGAACTCGCCGAGCAGTCCGGCGTGGCCAAGTCGATCATCAGCCAGATCGAGCGCAACGAGACCAACCCGACGCTGGCGACGATCTGGCGCCTGTCCCAGGCCCTCGACGTGTCGATCGAGCGGGTGTTGGCGGCCGGCGACGAGGAGCCGTTCATCGAGAAGACCTCCCGGGCCGACACGCCGATCCTCGTCTCCGAGGACGGGAAGGTGCGGCTGGCGATCATCGGCTGGCTCAAGACGATCGAGTGGCTGCAATGGTACGAGGTCACGGCCGACCCGGGCGGCGTCCTCGACTCGGACCCGCACCAGCGCGGCTCGGTGGAGTCGCTCTCGGTCACCGAGGGGGCGTTCGAGGTCGAGATCGGCGGCGTCGTGCAGCGGGCGCGGGCCGGCGAGACCCTGCGCTACCGCTGCGACCGGCCCCACCTCGTGCGCTGCACGGACGGTCCGGCCCGGGCCACCATGGTGGTGATCATGAAGGCCGCCGTGATGGAGTGAGGCGGCCCGGTCGGCCCTCCGGCCCACCCTCGGCGCCCCGCGCGAGGGCGCGCACGCGGTAGTCGCGGGGGCTCAGGCCGTAGCGCTCCTTGAAGCGGCGGGAGAAGTGGGACTGGCTGAGGAAGCCGCAGCCATACGCCAAGGTCCCCAGCGGCATGTGGAGGCAGCCCGGATCGGCCAAGCGCTTGGCGGCCGCCTCGAGCCTGCGGTGCCAGATCCAGTCGGAGACGTGCCGGTCCTGCGCGCGGAACAAGGCCTGCAGCCGGCGCAGGGACACGCCGGCCGCGGCCGCGAGCCGGGGCGGGTCCAGGGTCGGATCGTGGAGATGGGCCTCGAGATAGGCCCGGGCGCGCTGCACCACGACGCTGTCCTGGACGGGCCGCTGCGCCTCCCGCGCGAGCCGCTCCGCGAGGCTGGCGACGATGAGGTCGAGCCCCGTGGAAACCATGCTCTCGGCCACCTGGGGCGTCAGCCGGTCGCCCAGGCTGAGCAGGTTGCCCAGGAACGACCGGGTCAGGGTCGCGGTCGGCAGATCGCCGCCGACAGTCACGCCGGCGAACAGGCGTGCGGAGCCCAGAGCCCTCTCCAGCCGCTCCCGCGGGATCCCGATGGCCAGCACCTCGCTGTAGCCGCTGTGCTCGATCGTCCAGGGTGTATTCGTATCCCGGATCGAGAAGTCGCCGACCCGATCCGTGCTCGACCGATCGTACTGATCCGCGCGGACCTGTCCCGAGAGCACGATGCTCATGAACAGGTGGTCGGTCTTGTGGTTTTCATGGCGAAGCGTGCGCGGCGTCGTGGCCGCCCGCAGGTTGCGCAGCGCGAATTTCGTGAAGACCAGGCCGCCGATACTGGCCCCCTCGATCGTCGCGTGAAAGGGCTCGTCGTTGAGACAAGTCTGCGCCATCGGAACCAGGCGATCTTCGCAGATATCTCGCCAAAGGCGAAACTTGTCCTTCTCCAATACACCTTCAGTTGAGAACAGAGTCTGCATCGCGGCAGCCGTATGACCGCGATTGCTGCGAACCGCAACCGCGCCCCGTCCACGCACGCCGCCGCGGCGCCGCGGGACACGGATTGATCGGCAGGAAATCCCGCGCGCCCACGATGCACCGTCGGGCCCGTCCCATCACCCGTGGCGCCTGTCGGGCCGTGGAGCGGATCCGCGCGGCTGGCATTCGGAGGACGTTCCGTCGCGAGCGCCCCGCCCCGGCGGGGGCGTCGGCGCGGCCCGGCCGCGGGGCCGTCAGCGCCCGCTGTTCACCCAGCGCACCACGTCGGCCAGCACGATGCTCAGCGCCTGATCGAGGGCGCGGGCGCCGCTGCCGGCATCGATCTTGGACACCGGCACGCGGGCCGTGAAGATCCGCGCCGCCGCAACCCTGCCGGTGCCGTCGGCCACGAGCTTCAGCGACAGGTCGACCACCGCCTCGCCGGTCCCGGACTGCACGTCGAAGGCGCGGATCTCGCTGATCAGCTGGTAGTCGGCCACGACCTTGTCGCCGGGCCGGCTCACCGAGCGGAGCCGCCCGGAATTCTCCAGGCTCTGGATGAGCCGCGTCTGGATCAGGCGCGGCAGCCGGTCGGCCCACTGGCCGCCGCCCAGGAACGACAGGGCGCCGCCGTTCTCGCGGACGATGATCCGGTCGGCCTCGAAGGGCTGGATGCTCACCGGCTCCGAGACCGCGATCGAGCGGCCGGCCGCGATCGGCCGCCCCGCGGCCGGCAGCGCCGCGAGGTCGAAGGTGAGGGGCGCCGCGCCGCCGCAGCCGCCCAAGAGGGCGGCGAGCAGCGCGGCGGCGGCGATGTGGGACGAGCGGACCATACGCATGACCTGAAGGACCCCGCCGGCGAACGGCGGAGCTGTATAAGCTATGCGGTTAAAACTAATCCGCTGCGGCATCCGTGCCGTGCGCCGGGACACATCCGCCCGGCGACGCGGCATTTCACCGGCCACCGTTGTATTCAGGCAACGAAGGCTTGCCGCCGAAGATCACCTGGCTCGGGTCGCGCTCCAGGCTGCGCACCGTGCGGTTGAGGGTGCTCAGCGTCCGCTGCCCGTCGCCCGACAGGGCCTCGACCTCCCGGCGGCCGGTGCCGCTCAGCCGGCCGAAATTGGCCGAGATGCTGGCGGTGCGCTTGTCGAGGTTCTCCGACATGGTCCGGAACGCCTTGCCGGCGTCGCGCACCGAGATCGCCGCCGCGCGGATCTCCGTGAAGGTGCTGGAGCCCTCCTGGCCGGAGGCCGAGCCCAGGAAGCTCTGGGCGCCGTTCAGCACCGCGTCGATCTTGTCGGCCGAGGCGCTGAGCTTGCCGGCGAGCAGCCGGGCGTCGTGCAGGCCGGCCTCGATGTCGGGGCTGGCCTTGGACAGGGCGGCCGAGAAGCGGTCGGCGTTGTCGATCACCCGGCCGAGCTTGGCCCCGTCCACGGCCTTCACCAGCGCCGAGATGTTCGGGCCGGCATCGGCCAGCGTCTTCGAGAAGGTCTCGACATTGGTCAGCGACCGGTTGATCGCCCCCTCGTTGGCGGAGACCAGCCGGTCGAGGCGGGCCAGCATGTCGTCGGCCCGCTGCGCCACCTGGCGCGCCAGCGCCATCATGTCCTGCATGTCGGAGGAATCGGCGAAGATCGTCGGCGGCTCGCCGTTGGCCATCGGGGTCAGCACCGGCGCGTCGGCATTGCCGCCCGACAGGGAGATCACCGAGACGCCGGTGAGCATCGCCGAGTCGAGGCGGGCGCGGGTGTCGGCCCGGAGCGGGGTCGCGGGATCGACTTTGATCGTGGCGAGCACCCGGCGGGGATCCTGCGGGGCGAGGCGGATGTCGGTGACCTCGCCGACCTTGATGCCGTTGAAGTTCACGCTCGAGCCGCGCGACAAGCCCCCGACCGAGCCGGAGAAGACGATGCGGACGAGCTGGCTGACCTGCCGCGAGGAGCCGCCGGAGAGCCACAGCACGGTGCCGAAGCCCGCCAGGATGACGGCGATCGTGAAGGCCCCGATCAGGGCGTAGTTCGCGCGGGTTTCCATGCGCTCAACCTGCGGTTCTGGCCGGCGGAGATCCGGCCGGGCCTGGAGCCCCGGCTCCCGGAGGGGAGCAGGGCGGGATCTGGGTGGGACGGCGGCGATCGGGCATCGGGTCAGGCACGGGAGCAGGCACGGGATCAGGCATGGGATCAGGCATGGGCCGAGGCGCCCCCCGTCGCGATGGTCCGGGCGCGCTTGCCGTGGAAGTACGAGCGCAGCCAGGGATGGTCGCTCGCCAGCATCTCGTCGATCGTGCCGGCGGCGATGATCTGGCCGTCGCCGAGCGCCGCGATGCGGTCGCAGGCGGTGTAGAGGCTGTCGAGGTCGTGGGTGACCATGAAGACGGTCAGCCCCAGCGTCTCCTTGAGGGTCGAGACGAGGTCGTCGAACTCGCCCGCGCCGATCGGGTCGAGGCCCGAGGTCGGCTCGTCGAGGAACAGGATCTCGGGATCGAGCGCCAGGGAGCGGGCGAGCGCCGCGCGCTTGATCATGCCGCCCGACAATTCCGAGGGCAGCTTGTCGGCGGCGTCGGGCTTCAGGCCGACCATCTCGATCTTCAGCCGGGCGAACTCGTCGAGCAGGCGCTCGGACAGGTTCAGGTGCTCGCGCATCGGCACCTGGATGTTCTGCTTGACGGTGAGAGCCGAGAACAGGGCGCCCTGCTGGAACAGCACGCCCCAGCGCTGCTCCATCCGGCGCCGCTCCGCGTAGGTGAGCGCGTCGACGTCGCGGCCGAACACCTCGATGGTCCCGGCCCGCTTCGGGTTGAGGCCGAGGATCGTCCGGGTGAGCACCGACTTGCCCTGGCCCGAGGGCCCGACGAAGCCCAGGATCTCGCCGGCGCGGATGTCGAGGCTCAGGCCCTTCAGGATGTTGCGGTCGCGGAAGCCGACCACGAGGTCGCGCACGCGGATGATCGGGGCGGGGCCATTCGGCGAGGCGGTCATCGGGGCATTCATCGCGGCGGCCTCAGAAATCGATCGCGGCGAAGAACACCGCGAACAGGCCGTCGAGGACGATGACCATGAAGATGGACTTCACCACCGACGCGGTGACGTGACGGCCGAGCGATTCCGCGGAGCCCTCGACCGCGAAGCCCTCGATCGTGGCGATCACCCCGATCGTCAGCGCCATGAACGGCGCCTTGATCAGGCCGACCATGACGTGGTGGACGCCCACCGCCGCCTGGAGCCGGACCAGGA
Source organism: Methylobacterium sp. 1030 (assembly GCF_040544715.1). Classification (NCBI taxonomy): domain Bacteria; kingdom Pseudomonadati; phylum Pseudomonadota; class Alphaproteobacteria; order Hyphomicrobiales; family Methylobacteriaceae; genus Methylobacterium; species Methylobacterium sp. 1030. The sequence continues at coordinate 61,444 of NZ_JBEPKM010000022.1, forward strand.
ACTGGTCGAGGGTCAGGCCGCCGTAGAGCATCGCGGTGAGGCCGCCGCCGGCGAGCGCCGCGAGGTCGCCGATCAGCGTCAGCATCGGCAGGCCGATCATCAGCGCGAGCACCCGGGGCACGATCAGGATCTCGACGGGGTCGAGGCCCATGACCCGGAGCGCGTCGACCTCCTCGCGCATGCGCATGGAGCCGATCTCGGCGGTGATCGCCGAGCCGGAGCGGCCGGCGACCATGATCGAGGTGAGCAGCACGCCCATCTCGCGCAGGATCAGGAGGCCGATCAGGTTGACCACGAAGGTCTGGGCGCCGAAGCGCTGGAGCTGGAAGATGCCCTGCTGGGCGACGATGCCGCCCACGAGGAACGAGATCAGCACGATGATCGGCGTGCCGTTGAGCGCCACCTGCTGGATCTGGTTGATCAGGGCGTTGCCGCGGAACGTGCCGGGCCGCAGGGCGACGCGCCCGCAGGCGGCGATCAGCTCGCCCAGGAACGCGAGGGCGGTGACGAACTCGCGGCCGCCCTGCACGGTCCGGCGCCCGGTGGAGTCGAGCAGGCCGACGACCGGGCCGTGCCGCCGCGGCGGCGGCGCGTCCGGCTCGCGCAGCCGGACCTCGCCCAGCAGGGTGCGGTGCTCCGGGCGGGCGCCGAGATAGGTGAGGGCGCTGCCCGCCTGCTCGATCTCGGCGCGGGTCCGCTCCAGGACCCAGGCGCCGAGCGTGTCGAGGCGCTCGATCCCCGACAGGTCGACCGCCACCGGCCCGGCGCGGCCGGCCGCCGCGATGCGCGCGGCCGCGGCCTCGACGGTCGGGGCCTGGTCGGCGGTCCAGCGGCCGTCGAGCGCCAGGCGGCCGTCGGCCGACCGGTCCCGCAGCGCGGCGCCGGCCAAGGCGCCGGGAACAGTGCCCTCGCTCAGCAACACCCATACTCCTCGATCGAGGCACCACCCTGCCCGGCGGTTATGACGACATTACGGTTGACGATCCGTCTCCAACCTCACCCCCCGCGCGCGGCGGGACGCCAGGGCGAGGCCCAGGCCGGCGGCGGCGAGCGGCGCCATCAGCAGGAAGGCGAGGGGGCCGCCGGCCCGGTAGGCGACGCCGCTCCCCAGGGTCGCGACCACCGAGATCCCGGCATTGACCGCGCTGAGCGTGCCCTGCGCCCGGCCCCGCGCGCCGTCGGGGGCGTAGGCCGAGACCGCCGCCATGGCGCCGAGCTGGGTCGCCCCGAAGGTCAGGCCGTGGAGGCACTGGAGCGGCACCAGCGCGGCGAGATGGTCGCCGAGGAGGTACATGCCGATCGCCCGCAGGATCGCCGCGACGGCCCCGGCGCCGAGGAGCCGCACCGGGCCGCGCCAGGCGGCGGGCAGGGCGGGGAGGCCGGCGAACAGGGCGATCTCGGCCAGCACCCCGGTCGCCCAGAGCGCGCCGACCCAGGTCGGCGGGATGCCCTGGCCGGTCCAGTAGATGCTGCCGAACCCGTAGATCGCCCCGTGGCTCGCCTGGATCGCGGCCGCCGCGCCGATGCACAGCCAGAGCCGCCGCGGCAGCCGCGTCCGGCCGTCGCCCGCCGCCGACGGCGGCAGGGCCGCCACCGCGCGGCTGCGCCACGCCACCAGACCCGCGCCGAGGGCGAGGCCGGTCAGGAGCAGCGGCACGGCGAGCCGGCCGCCGAGCGCCGTCAGCAGCAGCCCGCCCGCGAGGTTCGCCAGCAGGAACGCGATGGAGCCCGCCATCCGGATCCGCGCGTAGGTCAGGCGGGCGTCTTGGCGCACGGCCGCGAGCGTCAGGTAGTCGATGCAGGGCACGAGCGGCGCGCCGGCGACCGCGTTGAGCACGATCAGCCCGGCCAGCAGCGGCCACCCGATCCCGGCCGCGGCGGGCATCAGCGCGTAGGTCAGGCTCAGGGCGAGGCTGCCGAGCAGGATCAGCCGCCGGGGCCCGAGGCCGCGGTCGAGGAGGCTCATCAGCGGCGCCGTGGCGGCGATCCGCGTGGCGATCGGCAGGGCGAGGAGGAGACCGATCACCCGGGCATCGAGCCCCAGGGCGTCGAGCCACAGGGGCATGAACGGCATCGCGATGCCGATCTCGGTGAACACCACGGCGTAGAGCAGCGACAGGCGCGCCGGGCCGGACGGGCGGGGCAAGGCGGGTCTCGACGAGCGGGGTGAGCAGGGAGGTGGGACCGGGACGGCGTCCGTAAGCGCCCGTTAAAGGCCCTCTGTCAAATTCGCCGCGATTGGCGCGCATCGGGGCCGCCGCCGCGCCCGCATTCAGCGTCCAGAGAGGCCCATGTTCGGTTCCGTCAACCCGAGCGCGCACGCTTCGGCCGAGTACGAGGCGATCGAGGCGACGATCAGCGCCAGCGAGCGCGGCCGCTGGTTCCTCGCCGAGTACGCCCGGCGCAACCGGGGCGCCGAGACCGAGGTGCTGCTCGGGGCGATCGCGCGGCTGGAGCGGAGCGTCACCGCCGACCGCGGGCAGGAGGCCTTCGGGCACCTGCGCGGCAATCTCCTCGATATGGCCGACGCGATCAGCCGGACCAAGGGCGAGATCGCGGCGCTCAACACCCCGAACGGCGACGAGACCCGGCTGACGCAGGCGTCCCTCGCCCTCGACGCCATCGTGCGCGAGACCGAGCAGGCCACCTCCGACATCCTCAGCGCCGCCGAGTCGATCCAGGAGGCGGCCTGGACCCTGCGCGAGCACGGGGCCGAAGCGCAGGCCTGCGACGCCCTCGACCGCCACGCGACCGCGATCTACACCGCCTGCTCCTTCCAGGACCTGACCGCGCAGCGCACCGCCCGGATCGTCTACACCCTGCGCTACCTGGAGGACCGGGTCTCCGCGATGATCGCCATCTGGGGCGAGGACGCGGTCCGGGTGCCGCCCCACCGGGGCGCGCGGCCGGCCGGCGAGCCGGCCGATCTGAACCAGAGCGACATCGACCGCTACATCGCCATGGACGTGCCGGCCGTCACGGTGGCGGCCCTCGTGGCCCGCCCCGGCAGCCCGGCGCTGCACGAGGATCTGGTGTTCCTGCCGGTCCAGGCGGAGGCCCGGGCGCCGGAGGCCGAGCCGGAGACAGAGGTCGCGGCCGAAGCGCCGGCCGCGCCGGAGCCGGTGGCAGAGGCCGAGCCGGACGCCGTGTCCGAGCCGGGGGGAGTGGCCGCGCTGGCATTCGCCCCGGAGCCGGACCTCGCCGCGCCGGGGGACGGGTCGGAGGCCGCACCCGCGGCCGACTTAGAGGCCGGCTTGGAGGCCGGCTCGGAGGCCGATCTGGAAGCGGACTGGGCGGTCGATCTCGAGGCCGCCCCGGAGCCGGAGCCGGCTCCGGAGGTCGCCTCCCTTCCCGTCGCCGATCCGTCCGCCGCGGACGCGCCGGAGCCCGCCACCGCGATCGAGGAGGCGTTCGAGGCGGACGTCGAGGCGGACGTCGAGGAGGACATCGCGCCGGACGTGGTCGACCTCACCTGGGGCGAGACCGTCGCGGCGGCGCCCCAGCCGGCGATGCCGCCGGAGGAGCCGGCCCTGAGCTTCGCCGAGATCGACGCGCTGACGCCGGAGCAGCGGCTCGCGCTCTTCGCCTGACGGGTCCGGCCCGGCGCCGGCGCTCCGGCGCAGTTCGACAGGCGCGCGCCGGCGCGGACCCTGCTATCAGGGGCGCCCCCGGCACCCCCGAGCACGCGCATCCGTGGCCCTGCACCTGATCAAGCTCTGCGTCGGCCCCGCCACCATCGCCGATCTCGAGGCCCGGCAGGCCCGCTTCCGCGCGGAGGCGCTCCGGGACGGCCGGCAAGCGGCGCCGTTCCACGTCACCCGCACCCTGCCCAAGCGCCACCGGGAGATCACCGGTCAGGGCTCGATCTACTGGGTGATCCGCGGGACGCTGTCCTGCCGGCAGGCGATCACCGCGATCGAGCCGCTCACCGACGCGGACGGCATCCCGCGCTGCCGGCTGGTCTTCGATCCCCGGCTCGTCCCGGTGGCGCCCCGGCCCTACCGGCCGTTCCAGGGCTGGCGCTACCTGACGGCCAGCGACGCGCCGGCCGATCTCGGGGCCGAGGCCTCGGGAGACCTCGCCGAGATGCCCGAGGCCCTGCGGCGCGAGCTGGTCGGCCTCGGCCTGCTGTGAGGGCGCGACGGGTCTCGTCGCCCCCGGTCAGGCGCCCGCCGGCGCCGCGAGCGGCCCCGGCGGGATCGGTCCTACGCCCCGTCGAAGCGCCCGCTGGCATGGGCCAGCATGGTGTAGACCTTGCCGGTCTCCGAGGTCAGGTAGGCGTCGGTGCGCTTGGCGTCGCTGTCGTTCTTGACCACGTCGCCGAGCAGGCGCTCGAACTCGCTGACGTAGCGGTCGACGCTGCGGCGGAACTCCGCGTCGGTCCTGTACCGGCGCTGGATCTCCGCGAAGGTGGCCCGGCCCTGCGGCGTGTAGATCCGCGGGTCGAACAGGTTCGGCTCGCCCCGGCGGTACCGCTCCCACAGGTCGACCGCGGTCCGGTGCTCGATCATCTTGGCGATGTCGGTCGAGATCGTGTCGAGGGCGATCCGCCCGGTCTCGGCGGCCGCCACCGCGGGGCGGCGGGCCGCCGGCGCGGGCGCCGGGGCGGCGGCCGGCGCGTCGGCCGCCGGCTCCTCGTCGTCGTCCAGCGAGGCGCGGGTCAGCAGGTCGGACAGCCAGCCGCGCTTGTCGCCGGCCTGCGCCGGGCGGGCGGTCGCGGACGGGCGCGGCGCCTCGATCTTGGCCGCGGCGGGCCGCGGCGTCGCCGCGGGCGCCGGCAGGGCCGGAGCCGCGGGGGCCGCCGTCGGCATCGCCGGTGCGACCGGGGCCGCGGCGGGCGCCGCCGCCGCGACGGCGCGGCCGCCGCTCTCCGCGACCCGGCGCTGGGGCTGCGCCTGCGGCTGGGCGACGTCGACCGAGCGGCCGGAGCGGGAGACCAGGGACGACAGCTCGTTGAGGGCCTTGATCTGGTCCGCTACCACCCGGCGCATCTCGCCGGTTGCGTCCTGCGTCTCGCGCGGCAGCTCGAGGACGCCCTTGGCGAGCTCGGCGCGGGTCGCGTCGAGTTCGCCGCGGATCGAGCCCGCCATCTCGCGCAGGGCCGAGAAGGAGTCGCCGAAGCTGGCCTGGGCCTCCTGGAAGCCGCTGCGCATCTCGCGGGCCGCCTCCTCGATGACCTGCCGGACGCCCTGGGCGGCCTTCTCGCCCTCGGCGCTGGCGCTGTCCTTCAGGTCGGCGAAGGCGCTCGTCACCGAGGCCCCGGCGCCCTGGGCCGACTGGGCCAGGGACTCGCCGACGCTGCGGGCACGCTCCTCGGCGGCGCGCAGGGTCTGCTCGATGGTCTGGGCCAGGGCGGTGCCGTTCTGCTCCAGGGCGGCGGCCCGGGCCTCGAACGCGGCCAGAGCCTCGGTCAGCTTGGTCTCGCGGCCCGACAGGGCCGAGTCCAGGCGCTCCTCGATGGCCGCCAGCGAGGCCGCGGCCCGGTCGAGGGCCGCCACGTGCGCGGCGGTCTGCTCGCCGAGGGAGCGGCCGCGGCCGTCGAGGGTCTCGGCGAGGCGCGAGGCCTCGCTGAGCGCCCCGTCGGCGGCGCCGCGCAGGGCCTCGACCTGGGCCGAGACGCCGGCGCTGGCCCGGCCGGTCTCGGCGGCGATGCGCTCCAGCGCCCCCTGGACCTGCTCGATCCGGCCGGCGAGACCCTGCTCGATCGCGCCGAGGTTGGTGTCGGCGCCGGCCACGAGGTCGGTCAGCGCCGTGTTGGCGGCCTCGATCCGCTGCAGCAGCGCGCCGAGCTCGCGGCCCATCCGGTCGTTGGTCTCGAACAGCTCCGAGAGCGTGCGGCCCGCGCCGTCCTCGACGGCGGCGCGCAGCAGCTCGGCCGAGGCCCGCGACTGCACGGCCAGCTCCTCGGTCCGCTCCCGCAGGCTCTCGGCGAGCGGCATTCCGGTTTCGGCGAGCGTCCGCTCGATCGCCTCGGCCCGGTCCGACAGGGCCCGCGACAGGTCCATCATCGGCCCGTCGATGGCGCTGCGCAGGCGCTCGACATGGCCCTCCAGGCTGTCGCCGACGGCGCGGCCACTGCCCTCGACGCTGGCGAGCAGCGCGCCGCCGCGCTCCTCGATGGCGCGCACCAGGGTCTCGGCGCTCTCGGCGAGGCGGCGGGACAGGGCCTCGCCGCGGGCGTCGACCAGGGCACCGAGCGCCGTGGCGCGGCGCTCGAACCCGGCCCCGAGGGCCTCGGTGCGGGCGTCGATCAGGCCGGCGAGCGCGGCCTCGCGGCGGCTGAGCGTCTCGGCCAGGGCCGCGTTGTGGGCCTCGACCTGCTCGGCATGGGCGCGGGCCCGCTCGTCGAGGGCGGCGACCAGGGACGCCGTGCGCTCGTCCATGAGGCCCGCGAAGGCCTCGTGGCGGTCGTCGAAGGCGGTGGCCAGGGTGTCGGCGCGCTGCGCCACCAGGGTCGCGAACAGCCGCATGCGGCTGTCGATGCGCTGCGTGAAGGCGTCGGCGCGGGCGTCGACGCCGCGGGCCAGGGCCTCGCTCTGCGCCTCGACGGCCTGCGCCAGGGCCGCGGTGCGGCCCTCGACCACGCCGTCCAGCTCCCGCAGCCGGGCGTCGAAGGTCTCGACCAGGGCGCCGGTCCGGCCCTCGACGGCGCCGTCCAGGGCGCGCAGGCGGGCGTCGAAGGTCTCGACCAGGGCGCCGGTCCGGCCCTCGACGGCACCGTCGAGGGCGCGCAGGCGGGCGTCGAACACCTCCACCAGGGCGCCGGTCCGGCCCTCGGCGGCCGCCACCAGGGCCTGGCCGCGGTCCTCCAGCAGGCCCTCGATCGCGGCGCGCGCCTGCTCGAAGGTCGCCCGCAGGGTCTCGACGCGCGCGTCGACCCGCTCGGACACGTCGCGGCCGGTGCCCTCGACAAGGGCGCCGAGGCGGTTCTGCACCCGGTCGAACAGAGTCTGCAGCTCGCCCGTCCGCTCCTTGAGGGTCTCGGCGAGGCGGTTCTCGCGCTCCTCGAGCAGGCCGGCGATCGCCGGGTTCACGCCCTCGATCGTGGTCTGGAGCGCCTGGGTGCGGTGCTCGATCGTGCCGGCGATCTGGCGGCCGCGGGTGTCCACGAGGCGGTCGATCTCGCCCTGCGCCCGCTCGAACAGGCCCTGAAGGTCGGACAGGCGGGTGTCCAGCAGATCCGCCATCTGGGCGGGCGCCGCGTCGAGGGTCGTGCGCAGGCCCTCGGTCCGGGCCGCGATGGCGTCGGCGACCTCCTGGCCGCGCCCGTCCACGAGGTCGCGCAGGCCGGCCTGGGCCTCCTCGAACAGGGTGTGGAGGCGCTGCGTGCGGGCGTCGAGGGTGGCGGCGAGCTGGCGCTCGCGGGTCTCCACCAGCGCGGAGACGGCGGCGGGCGCCTCCTCCAGCACCGCGCGGAGGGACTGAATGCGGGCGTCGACCGCGGCGGCGAAGCGGCCGCCGCCGCCCTCGACCACGCCGTCGAGGGCCGACTGAGCCTCCTCGAACAGGGTGCGCAGGGCCTGGGCCCGGGCGGTGAGGGTGTCGGCGAGGCGGGTGCCGCGGCCGTCGACCAAGCTCTCGAGGTGGCCCAGCCGCTCGTCGAACAGGCTGCCGAGCTGGCGGGTGCGGTCGTCGAGGGCGCCGGTGGCGGAGCCGAACGCGCCCTCCAGGGCGGCGACCATCGCCTGCCCGCGGCCGTCCAGCGCCTCGTGGATCGGGCCCATCCGGCCGTCCAGGGTGGCGGCCAGGGTGCCGGCATGGTCGTCCAGCAGGACGCGGATCTGGTTGGTCCGGTCGTCCAGCAGGGTGTGGACCGAGCGGACGCCCTCGTCGAGGAGGCCGCTGATGTCGGCCGTGCGGCTCGACAGGGTGTGGCCCAGGCGGCCCTCGCCGGCATCGAGCATCCGCTCGGCGTCCGCGATGGTCTGCTGGAGCTTGGCGAGCACGCTCTCGCCGCGCTGGTCGATGAGTTCGGCCAGCGAGGTGCCGCCGCGGTCGAGCAGGCGGGCGAGCTCGGTGATCCGGCCGCCGATCGCCCCGAACACGGCGCGGCCCTTCTCGTCGAGCTCGCCCGACATGGCGGCGATGCGCTCGTCGATCAGGCGGCCGATGAGGTCGGCGCGCTCCGCGAAGGCCGCGTGCACGGCCTCGGTGCGGGCGGCCAGCGCCGCGTCGGCGTTCTCGGTGCGCTCGTCCACCAGGCGGATCATCGAATCCGCGCGGTTCGCCAGCGCGGCCTCGAGGCCGCGGGTGGCCTCCTCGATGGTGCCGGTGAGGGCGCGGACGCGCTCGGCCATGGCGCCGTCGAGGCCGCCGGTCCGGTCGGCGATCATCGCCACGAGGTCGCGGGTCCGGCCGGCCAGCTCCTCGTCCACCGCGCGGGTGCGCGCCTCGATCAGGCGGATCGCCTCGAAGGCCTGGACGCCGAAGCTCTCGTCCACGAGGCGGGCGCGCTGGTCCAGGGTCTCGGCGATCGCCTGCAGGCGGCCGATGACGCCGGTGTCGAAATGGCCGGCGCTCTCCTCGATCCGCCGGGCGATCTCGCCCGTGTGGCGGGCGATGTCCTGGCCGAGCCCGGAGGTGCGGCCCTCCAGCATCTCCATCAGACCGCGATGGCCCTCGGCCATGACGCGGGCCATCTCGTCGGTCCGGGCGCGCAGCGCGTCGTCCACGGCGTTCGCGCGGCTGCCGAGATGGTCGTCGATCTGGCCGACCAGCGCCGCCACGGCGGCCGCGATGGCGGCGGCCCGCTCGGCCGAGCGCGTCTCCAGGCCGCCGAGATGGGTCTCGATCAGGCTGCCGGCCTCGCGGGCCCGGGTGGCGATCGTCTCGGCGACGGCCTCGCCCTTGCCGGTGAGGAGGCGGTCCATCTCCTCCAGCCGGGCGCCGACAGTCTCGCCCAGCGCGGCGGTGTCGCGGTTGATTCGGTCGGCCAGGATGTCGCCGCGGGCGATGGTCTCCTGCAGGGCGGCGAGGCGGTTGCCCAGCGTCTCGTCGATCGCCCGGACCCGGCCGTCGGCGGTCTCGGCGAAGCTCGCGCCGGTCTGGCTGAGGGTGTCGGCGATGCGGGCGCCCTGGCTCGCCACGGCGAGCACGATGTCGCGGCCGGTGCCGCTGATCCGGGCCTGGGTCTCGTCGGCGTGGCCGGCGAGCAGCTCGGCGACGCTCCGGCCGTGCTCGCCGAAGGCCGCCTCCATCTCGCCGATCCGGGCGGCGAGGTCGGCCGAGATCGCGCGGGCGGCCTCGGCGAGGCTGCCGGTGGCGTCGCCGGTCCGGGCGGCGAGCTCGCGGTTGAGATCGTCCAGGGCGGCGCGGACCGCCGCGACGGCGTCCGTGCCGCGGGCGCCGAGCTCGGTGCCGGCCCGGTCGGCGGCGTCGCGGAACCGGGCGGTGAGGATCGCGGTCTCGGCCTCGACCGCGCCGGTGACCTCGCCGGAGGCGTTGCGCAGGGTGTCCAGGGCCGCGGCGAGCCGGGCGGCGGCGTCCCGCGTCTGCGTCTCGGCGGCTTGGCTCGCCTGATCGGCGGCGGCCCGCAGCGCGGCGGCCGCCTCCTCGGTCCGCGCCGACAGGGCGGCGGCGGAATCCGCGACCCGGCGCTCGAACACCCGCACGGCCTCGAGGGTCCGGGCCTCGACCGCGCCGGTGGCGTCCTCGGCCGTGCCGCGCAGGGCATCGGTGGCCGCCTCGGCCCCGCGCCGGAGCGCCGCGACCGCCTCGGCGGTGCGGCCGTCGATCTCGCCCGACAGGCCCTCGACGGTGCCCCGCAGCGACTGGACCGCGGAGGAGGCCCCCGTCTCGAAGCCCCGGCCCAGGGCCGCGAAGGCGGCCTCGAGGTTGGCCGCGACCGTCTCGGTCCGGTGCGCGATGCTGCCGCCGGCCTGCTCGGCCGCCGCCGCGACCCGGTGCTCCAGGTCCGCGGCCCGGACCGTCACGGTCTCGTCGAGGCGCGCCGCGATGCCGTCCATCCGCTCGGCGAGGGCGCCGCCGCGCTCCGACAGGGCCTCGGCGATCCGCTCGGCGGTGCCGACGAGGTCGTCGCGCACGGCGCCCGCGCGGGCCGCCAGGGTCTCGCCGGCGCCGCTGGCGGCGAGCGCCAGGGCGGCCTGGGCGTCGCGCCCGCGGCCCTCGATCGTCTCGGCGACCGACAGGCCGGCGCTCTCGATCTCGGCGCGCAGCGCGAGGCCGCGGCCGGCGATGTCCTGGGTCAGGGCCGAGCCGGTCTCGGCGAAGCGGGCGGTGATCTCGGCGCCCATCGCGCCGAAGCGCTCGGTCAGCTCCGAGCCGCGCGACAGGAAGGCGGATTCGAGCCCCGTCACGGAGCGCTCGAAGGTCTCGCGCACCGTGCCGGCCTGGCGCTCCAGCGCGTCGCTCACGCGGCTGCCGGTCTCCTCCAGGGTCCGGGTGAGGGCGCCGGCATTCTCCGACAGGCGCTCGGCCAGGGCGGTGCCGGCGGCCTGGAAGGCGCCGGTCGCCGTGCCGGCGCGGTCCTCGAAGCTGCGGGTCAGGGTCTCGCCGACCTCCTGGAAGCTGCCGCGCACCTCCTGGCTGGTGGCCGCCAGCGTGTCGATCAGGTCGCTGCCGCGGGCGGTCATCAGGTTGACCACCCGGTCGCCGGCCTCGCCCAGGGAGGCGGTGATCGCGGCGCCGCGGGTCTCCAGCGCGCCGGTCACGCGCTCGCCCGCGCCGGTCACCGCGGAGACGATCCGGTCGGAGGCACCCTCCAGGTCCTGGCTCAGGCTCTGGTGCGACCCGGTGATGGCGCTGCGCACCCGCTCGGCGTTGGTGACGATCGCCTCGCGCTGGGCCACCAGCTCGTCCACGAGGGAGCGGATCCGGATCTCGTTGTCGGAATAGGCCCGCTCCAGGGTGGCGATCTCGCCGCGCACCAGGGTCTCCAGCTCGCCGGCCCGGGCGAGCGCCCGCTCGACGCCGTCGCCCACCGCCGCCACCTCGCGGCGCACGGTCTGCGACATGGTCAGGACCGCGTCGGTGGAGAAGCTCTCGGGCTCGGCCAGGCGCACTGCGACCTCGCCGACCGCGCGGGCGACGAGGCGCATCTCCTGGGCGCGCACCGCCAGCATGGCGGCGATCACGAACAGCACCACCGGACCGAACAGGGCCGCGGCGCCGACGCTCGCCTGGAGGGCCGAGAGGCCCGACAGGACGGCGCGCAGGTCGCCGTCGGACTTCGACCACGCGACCAGCACCAGGGCGCCGATCCAGACGGCGCCGGCCGCGAGGGCGAGCAGGTAGGGCTTGGGCGAGGAGCGCACCCGCAGGGTCTGCTGCAGGATGCCGATGTTGCGCCGGTCGTCGTTGGCCACGAGCGAGCGGTCGGGGGGCAGGAGGCCGCCCTCGCGGCGGGGGCGGTCCAGGCCCGGCGGCGGCAGGTCGGAGGCGAGCGGCGGGTCGAGGTCGAGGCGCGGCGGCATGGTCCGGCCGGCGTCGAGACCGCCGTCGCGCAGCGGGTCGGCGTCACCGACATCGGGCAGGCGCGGCTCGGCGCGGCCGTCGGTGCCGTTCGGCGTCAGGGCGTCGAGGTTCAGCGCCTGCTCGATCGCAGAGAGCGCGGCCTCGGCCGGGTCCTTCAGCTTCTTCTCGGTCGCCATACAACGCCTCGTTACACGGGTTCACCGGCGCCTGGAGAGGCTTGAGCCGGAGACGCAACGCCCCGTTTACCATTACAAGACTAAACTCGGGCAGCGACTGCCGATACCCGAGCCCTCGACCGGCCCCAGAAAAGGTTAACCGAATGGTTACCGGGCCCGTCGCTCGCCGCCTCCACCATCCTGCCGCAGGGGAGGGGTCGGGCGCGATCCCCACCCGGCGAATCAGGGGGTGAATTGTGTGGATCAGATCCGCAATCCCCGACGAATCCGGATGCCGGGAGCCCGAGCATGCAGGCCATCGACCCCGCGGAACTCGAGGCCCAGACCGGCGGCGACGCCGATCTGGCCCGTGAGGTTCTGGAGCTGTTCGCCGGCCAGTGCCGGTCGATCCTGCCGCGCCTCGCCGACCCGGCCCTGCCGCGGGCGCAGCGCGCCGACCTCGCCCACACCCTGAAGGGCTCGGCCGCGGGCGTCGGGGCGATCCACGTGCGGGCGCTCGCGGACGCCGCGGAGACGCGCCTGCGCGCCGGCACCGGGGCGGTGCCGGTCGACGACCTCGCGGCCGCGGTCGCGCGGGCGCTGGCGGAGATCGCGGAGGCGCGCGCCTGACGGTGTCGCCCAATGCGGCGATCGATCCGGGACCGGTGTCTAATGCCGCGCTTGCATTCCGCGTTTCCAGCCGCCAAGCAGGCACGCCGCCCGTCGGACAGATTGCGCTCGACGCGAGCCCGGAGCCCCCAGCATGCCCAAGATCACCTACGTCGACCACGCCGGGACGGAACGGACCGTCGAAGGCAGCGTCGGCGCGACCGTGATGGAGACGGCTATGCGCAACAACGTCCCGGGCATCGACGCGGAGTGCGGGGGCGCCTGCGCCTGCGCCACCTGCCACGTCTACGTGGCCGACGCCTGGATCGACACGGTCGGCAAGGCGCAGGACATGGAGCAGGACATGCTGGATTTCGCCAGCGACGTCCGCGAGAATTCCCGCCTCTCCTGCCAGATCAAGATCACGCCGGCGATGGACGGCCTCGTGGTGACGACGCCGTCCCAGCAGGGCTGAGACGGAAACCGTCTCGGTCGCGCGATCCCCGCCCGTCCTCGCGAGCGCAGCGAAGCGACCCAGGGTGGCACGACGTCCGCGTATGCGGCGCTGCTGGATCGCTTCGCTGCGCTCGCGAGGACGGCATCGCCTCCGGTCGCGTCGCGCTGTGAGGCCGTAAAGGCACCTGTCATCGCACCAGCGCCCGCGCCGCGGCGTCGAGCCCGTCCAGGGTGAGGGGGAACATCCGACCGGCGACAAGCCGCTGCATCATGCCGATCGACTGGGTGTAGCCCCAGTGCGTCTCGGGCACCGGGTTCAGCCACGCCGCCTTCGGGAAATGGTCGAGGAGCCGCTGCATCCAGGTGGCGCCCGCCTCCTCGTTCCAGTGCTCCACGGAGCCGCCGGGCGTCGCGATCTCGTAGGGGCTCATCGAGGCGTCACCCACGAAGACGAGCCGGTAGTCGCTGCCGTAGGTGCGGATCACGTCGAGGAGCGGCGTCTTGGCCTCGTGGCGCCGCCGGTTCTCGGTCCAGACCGCCTCGTAGGGGCAGTTGTGGAAGTAGTAGTGCGCGAGGTGCTTGAACTCCGAGCGCGCCGCCGAGAACAGGGCCTCCGCCTGCTCGATGTGCCAGTCCATCGAGCCGCCGACGTCCAGGAACAGCAGCACCTTCACGGCGTTGCGCCGCTCCGGCCGCAGCTTCACGTCGATGTAGCCCTGGCGGGCGCTCGCGCGGATCGTGCCGTCGAGGTCGAGCTCCTCCGCCGCGCCGGTCCGGGCGAAGCGGCGCAGGCGCCGCAGCGCCAGGCGCATGTTGCGCGCGCCGATCTCGCGGTCGTCGTCGAGGTCCTTGAACTCGCGCTTGTCCCAGACCTTCACCGCCCGGAAGTTGCGGTTGCCGTCCTGGCCGATGCGGATCCCCTCGGGATTGTAGCCGTAGGCGCCGAAGGGCGAGGTGCCGCCGGTCCCGATCCATTTCGAGCCGCCCTGGTGGCGCCCCTTCTGCTCGGCGAGGCGCTGCTTCAGGGTCTCGAACAGCTTGTCCCAGCCGAGCGCCTTCAGCTCCGCCTTCTCGGCCTCGGTCAGGTACTTCTCGGCGAGCTTCCTGAGCCATTCCTCCGGGATCGCGGCGGGCTCGACCGCCTCGCCCAGGGTCTCCAGCCCCTTGAACACCGTGCCGAACACCCGGTCGAACCGGTCGAGATGCGCCTCGTCCTTCACGAGCGCGGTGCGCGACAGGAAGTAGAACGCCTCGACGTCGTGCTCCGCGAGGCCCCGGTCCAGGGCGCCGAGCAGGGTCAGGTACTCCTTCAGGGAGACGGGGACCTTGGCGTCCCGGAGGGCCGTGAAGAACTGCAGCAGCATGCCGGGAGAACGCGCCAGCCGGGCGTCCGGGTCAAGCCCGCGCGAATCGGTCGGCGCGCCGCCGAGCGTGGCAGGACCTTTCCGAAGGACTTCCGAGTCTTCGCCGATGGTCGACAAGATTCAGCCCCGTCGGCAGCGCCGATTCCGGCGCCCAAACGAGTCTCTCCGACCCGATGGGACTCATAACCTGGGCATAAGTCGTCGAATCTGTTGATATGTGACCGGACAAGCCTCGCCCAGTCACTCAATCGGTCATGGGAATCGCTCAACTCGGGACATCGAGTGTGTGCGGACGCGGCAGCGCGGCCGACACGGAGCTAGCGAGGAGACCTGCGATGGCGGTCATCCTGCGGAATCTGACGGAATTCAAGCGGTTTCTCGGGAAGCCGGGGGCGACGATTCAGCTGGTGCGCAACACCTTCATGGACCGCCAGCCGGAGGCGACCCGGGACGCCTACCGCGACAAGGGCATGTACGCCCCGCGGGCGGTGCAGGCCCTGTCGCGCAAGGCCGCGGTCTTCACCCTGCGGGGCTATCCCGGGACGGTCTGGCTCTACTGGGACAAGGGCGCCCGCGGCTGGCGCTTCTCCGGCGACACCGTGACGGTGCCCCTGGTCACCGGCCTCGGGCCGGCGGACGAGCTGGTCTACCGGTGCAGCTTCGCCGACGGGTTCGAGCCGGCGCCGCGCAGCCGCGCGGCGCGGCGGGCCAAGCACGAGGACGCGCACCCGGTCCTGATCTGAGCGGGGCCCCCGGGACCTCCGCTCGGATCTCCCGCCTCAGGCCGCCCCCTCAGGCCGCCCCCTCTAGGCCGCCCCCTCAGGCCTCCTGGCCGGCCGCCTCCTGGCGCTCGGGCTCCCGCTTGACCGGGGCCTTGCCGAGTGCCTTCCCGACGGTCCGGCGGGCCCGGAAGATCGGCTTCGACTCGCCCTCGCGCTTCTTCAGCAGGGCGCGGTACTCGTCCCGCCGCTCGTGGATCGACGCGATCACCAGCCCCATCGGCACGCCGACATCGACCAGCACGGCCTCCGACAGCTGCAGCGAGGCCTCGATCGTCTCCGGGACCGCGTCGTCGACGCCGAGCTCGTAGAGCGAGGAGGCGTGGCGGGCGTCGCGGGCCCGGGCCACGATGGTCAGGTCCGGCCGCTCGGCGCGGGCCGCCGCCACCGCCGCCTCGACGGCGCGGGGATTGTCGAGGGTGACGACCAGCGCCCGGGCCGTGGCGATGTCGCAGCGGCGCAGCATCTCGGTGTTGCCGCTGTCGCCGAAATAGACCGGCGCCCCGGCACGGCGCTGCTCGGCCACCCGCGCGGCGTCGGAATCGAGGGCGATGTACGGGATCTTGTGCCGCTCCAGCATCTCGCCGACCTGCCGGCCGACGCGGCCGAACCCCGCGACGATCACCCGGTTCCCCACGCGCTCCGGCACCGGCTCCGCCTTGGCGGTGGCCTGGGCGCTGGCGGTCGCCCGCAGCTTGAGCCGGCGGCCGACGGCGGCGAGCGCCGGGATCATGATCATCGTGACCGTGGTCACCACGAGGGCCGCCGCGCCGACCTCCTCCGGCACCAGGCCGGTGGCCATGGCGCCGCCGATCAGCACGTAGGCGAACTCGCCGCCCGGACCGAGGAGGAGCGCCGTCTCCAGCGCCACCGGCCGGGGGATCTTCAGCACGGGGGCCGCCATCATCACCACGGCGGCCTTGATCAGGACCAGCGCCAGCGACAGGCCGATGATCGCCCCCGGCGTCGCCATCAGCTGCGCCGGGTCGAGGTTCATGCCCACCGAGACGAAGAACACGCCGAGCAGCAGGCCCTTGAACGGGTCGATCGTCGCCTCGATGGCCCGGCGGTACTCGGTTTCGGCCAGCAGCAGGCCGGCCACGAAGGCGCCCAGCGTCATCGACAGGCCGCTCGCCGCCGCGGTCAGCGCCGTGCCGACGATGACCAGCAGGCAGGCGGCCATGAACAGCTCGGTGGAGCGCGTGCGCGCCACGAGCTGGAACAGCGGGCGCAGGGCGAGGCGGCCCGCCACCACGATCAGGGCCAGCGCGATCGCCGCTTGGCCCAGCGCCAGGGCGAGGGCCCAGCCCTTGTCGCCGCCGTCGTCGCGGCCGAGCACCGCGATCGCGAACAGGGCCGGGGCCACCGCTAGGTCCTGGAACAGCAGCACCGCGAAGCTCGTGCGCCCGGTCGGCGCGTTCAGCCGCTTCTGCTCGGCGAGGACCGGCAGGACCACCGCGGTCGACGACAGCGCGAGGCCGATGCCGACGATCACCGCGCCGGTGAGCGGCACGTTGAGCCCGTAGAGGATCGCCCCGAGGATCAGCGCGGAGCAGCCCACCTGCAGGGAGCCGAGGCCGAAGACCAGCCGGCGCAGCACCCGCAGGCGCTCCCACGACAGCTCGATCCCGATCATGAACATCAGGAAGATCACGCCGAACTCGGCGAGGTGCGAGATCTCGGCCCGGTTGCCGATGGTGAAGAGGTGCACGGAGGGATAGGTGTCGGCCAGCCGGCCGAGGCCGAAGGGTCCGAGCAGGGCCCCGGCGCCGATGAAGCCGAGCACCGGCGAGATCCGCAGGCGGTGGAACAGCGGCACCACGATGCCCGCTGTGACGAGAAACAGGATCGCTTCCTTGTAGGAGCCGGCGTGGACCTCTGGCATCGGCGGCGGATCGAACCTCGTCTCTCGGGGGTGGGGAGCGCCGCTCACGGCCGCGCGATCATGGGTCGGCGGCGCCCTCGGAGCAACCGGATTCGGCCGGCGACCGGTCCCGCGGACGTGCGTTCCGACACAAGCCGGATACAGGCGCGGGTGAGACATTTCGGTCACCGGCACGCGGGATGCGGACGGCATCCAAAGGAGGCATGCGGTGAAGGCGTGCAACGCGGCCCAAAATCGGCACAATGCGCGCATACACGCCTGAGTTAACCGGGGGTTAAGCTCGGCCGGGCTCGGCCCGGAACTGGACCGGATGGATGCGACGAGGCCGATGATCTCCATCAAATCGATATTTGCCGGTCCGGCAGCGCCCCCCAGCCGCGACCTCGAGCGCGAGAAGCGCGAGTGGAAGCTCGAGTCGGACCGCTGGCGGCACCAGCGCCACGTCGAGAAGGGCTACCGCATCAAGTGGGGCTACGTGGCGATCGCGTACCTCGTCGAGTTCATGGTGATCGGCGCCTCGCTCTGGGGCGCGTGGCTGTTCGCGGGCGTCTACAGCGACGGCGACTGGCACGCCTTCTACTTCATGCTGCTGGCGCCGCTGGTCTACGCCGCGGTGGAGCTGTGCCGCGTGCCGCTCGGCATCCTGGCCCGGACCCAGCGCTCCTACTTCGTGCGCGGCCTCGCCGTGCTGGGCATCATCTTCGCGGCGGGCGTGACCACCAAGTCGGTGTCGCAGCTCGGCGAGATGATGTTCCATCCCCGCCTGATGGAGGCGGCCCGGACCAAGACCGCCCTGAAGGACGCCCAGGCCGACCGCGCCACGATCGGCGACCGGATCAAGGCGGCCGACGAGCGCGTGGCGCAGTACACGGCCGAGCTCGACCAGATCGAGAAGCGCTCCGCCGACAACGCCCAGCAGCTCGCCGGCCTCCCGGCCCAGCGCTGCGAGCGGGTCTTCGGCACCAACAGCAAGGGCCGGAAGTACCAGAACCTGAAATGCGTGGCCGATCCCCGCGTCGCCGCCCTGTCGCAGGGCGTCGCCAAGGCGTCCGCCGACCGCGCCGGGATGATCAAGGACCTGGAGGAGGCCCGCAAGGCGCGCGCCGCCCTCGATCCGGGCGCCGCCGACCGCCGCGTGGCCGATGCCGAGCAGGGCTACCGCAACGCGGTCAACCGCTCGCAGCTCCACTCCTTCACCGCCATGGTCTACGGCGTCGACCCGATCGACGTGACCGAGAGCCAGGTCCACGCCTTCCTGCGGATCTTCGTGTTCCTGCCCGCGGTCTGCGCCGCCTTCGCGTCGACGATCCTGGCGCTCTGCGCGGTCTCGACCCGCCGGACCTTCATGGACGAGGACGATCTCGGCGCCGCCGTGAACCCGGAGGCGGCCCCCTACATGCTCGACGCGATCGCCGACGCCCTGCGCTCGCACCCCGAGCCGATCCTGCCGCGCGCCGCCAACGCGTCGGGCGCGGTGATCCCGATGAACCGGCCGGCCCAGGGCCAGCAGGCGCTGCCGAACCAGACCCATCCGGGCCCGACCCTCCCTGCCGCTGGAGCCGGCGCATGAACTACGTCGCGAGCGGGACCCCCGAGAACATCGCCCTCGCCCAGCAGGTGAATTCCCGCCTGCGGGCGGATTCGAGCTACGTCGCGGCCCGGGCCTTCCTGTTCCGGGCGCTGGGCTTCGGCGCCTTCGCGTGCCTCGCGGGCATCGGCGTCGGCGCGGCGGCCTACGGCTGGGCGACCCTGAACCAGTTCGACACCGCCGCCGAGAAGATCGCCGCCGCCATGCAGGCGGCGCTCTCGGACGTGACCCTGAAGACCAAGGGCGAAGTCACGCTCACCGACAACACCCTCAAGCTCGAGGGCCTGCCCAAGGCGCCGGCGACGCCGACGCCCACCAAGGCGCAGCTCGGCAACGACGCCGCCCCGGCCTCCAAGGCCGCGGTGAACACGACCTTCACGGTGTTCAAGCAGGTGCCCTACCTCGACGGGCAGATCGTGACCGGCTGGAACTTCAAGGACAGCGCCGAGCAGCCCTACCAGCAGTACTGCTACTTCTCCCGCCGCTCCAACGAGGCGAAGGGCCAGGTCGAGATCAAGATCGACCTGGCCATGGACGGCAAGACCCTGCCGCAGCCGCAGAAGTCGGACGTCAACCTCGAGATCCTCGCCCGGAACTGCGTCTGGCACGAGAAGGGCTGAGATCGCTCGCGGCGCCACCGTCCTTGCGAGCGAAGCGAAGCAATCCAGGGTAGCGCCCCGCCTCCGAACGTCCCGCTGCTCTGGGTCACTTCGCTTCGCTCGTGATGACGGCGTGGACCATCGGGCGGGCGCATCAGCCGGCACCGACTGGGACGGCCGGACGGGGACGGCGCTTGCGGCCCGGCGGCGCGGCGCGCTACCCCTTGGCCCGAGCCCCTCTCTCCGAGACCGCGATGCGCTTTTCCGGAACCGAGACCTACGTCGCGACCCCCGACCTCACCGCGGCGGTCAACGCCGCCGTGGTCCTGGAGCGGCCGCTCCTCGTGAAGGGCGAGCCCGGGACCGGCAAGACCGTGCTGGCCGAAGAGATCGCCAAGGGCTTGGGCGCGCCGCTGATCGTCTGGAACATCAAGTCGACCACCAAGGCGCAGCAGGGGCTCTACGAGTACGACGCGGTCTCGCGCCTGCGCGACTCCCAGCTCGGCGACCCTCGGGTCTCGGACATCTCCAACTACATCCGGCGCGGCAAGCTCTGGGAGGCGTTCACCGCGCCCGAGCGCCCGGTCCTGCTCATCGACGAGATCGACAAGGCCGATATCGAGTTCCCCAACGACCTGCTGACCGAACTCGACCGGATGGAGTTCCACGTCTACGAGACCGGCGAGACCGTGAAGGCCGTGCGCCGGCCGATCGTGATCATCACGTCGAACAACGAGAAGGAGTTGCCGGACGCGTTCCTGCGCCGCTGCTTCTTCCACTACATCAAGTTCCCCGATTCCGAGACGCTGCAGCGCATCGTCGACGTCCACTATCCGGGCATCAAGCACCGCCTCGTCGAGGAGGCCCTGCGGACCTTCCTGGCGATGCGCGAGGTCCCGGGCCTCAAGAAGAAGCCCTCGACCTCGGAGCTGCTCGACTGGCTGAAGCTCCTCGTCTCCGAGGACATCACCCCCGAGACCCTGCGCGAGCAGGACGGCCGCAAGCTGATCCCGCCGCTGCACGGGGCGCTCCTGAAGAACGAGCAGGATGTCAGCCTGTTCGAGAAGCTGGCCTTCATGATGCGCCGGGACCAGCGCGGCGGCTGAGGCCGGACGGACGACCCGAGGATTCCCGCGAGAGGAGCCCGGGGCAGGGACAGGAGCGTGCGGCATGGGCGAGATCGCGATCGTCGGCGGCGGCGTGATGGGGCACGGCATCGCCCTGGTGCTGGCGCTCGCCGGCCACGGCGTGCGGATCACCGACACGCGGCCCGAGACCCGGGCGCGGATCCCCGGCCTGATGGAATCCGCCCTCGCGACCCTGCGGGAGGCCGGCGCCGCCCCGGAGGGCTGGGATGCCGCGCGGCTCGCCCGGGCCGTCCGGGTCGAGGCGGCGCTCGACGCGGCGGTCTCGGGCGCCGGCCTCGTGATCGAGGCGATCACCGAGAACCCGGAGGCCAAGCGCGCGCTCTTCTCCGAGCTGGACCGGCTCTGCCCGGCCGACGCGATCCTCGCCAGCAACACCAGCTACCTCGACGTCTTCCCGCTGATCCCGGAAGCCCGGCAGGCGCGGGCGCTGATCCTGCACTGGTACACGCCGCCCTACATCGTCGACCTCGTCGACGTGGTGCCGGGGCCCGGCACGGACCCGGCGGTCGTCGCCGCCATGGCCGAGTTCGTGCGCGGCCTGGGCCAGGTCCCGATCGTGCTGAAGCGCTTCATCCCGGGCTACGTCGCCAACCGCATCCAGCAGGCGATCAGCGCCGAGGTGTTCCGGCTCCTCGACGAGGACGTCGCCGCGCCGAAGGACATCGACGACGCGATCATCCACGGGCTCGCCTTGCGCATCCCGATCCTCGGCCACCTCGCCAAGGCGGACTTCACCGGCCTGGAGCTGACGCAGCGGGCGCTCGCCAACGGCAGCTACGCGCCGCCGCCGCCTCGCACCCGCTCCGAGACCCTCGACGCCCTCTGCGCCGAGGGCCGGACCGGGGTGATGGCCGGCAAGGGCTATTTCGACTGGGGCGGGCGGCCGCCGGAAGAGCTGTTCCGCGAACGCGACCGCAAGCTCCTGGCGCTCAAGGCGGCGATGGCCGGGATCGGCCGGATGGAGGGATCATGATCGGAGCGGACCTGTCCGGACGGCGCGTCCTCGTCACCGGAGCCTCGTCGGGGATCGGGCTCGCGACCGTCGCGATCTTCGCCCGCAACGGCGCCACCGTGGCGCTGAACCACCTGCCGGACGATCCCCGCGGCCCCGAAGAGGCCGCCCGGCTCGCCGGCGCCGGATTCTCGGTGATCGCGCTGCCCGGCGACGTGTCGCGGGCGGGCGAGGCCGAGGCGATGGTGGCGGCCGGCATCGACCGGCTCGGTGGCCTCGACGTGCTCGTCAACAATGCCGGCACGTCGGGCACGACCACGCCCATCGCCTTCGAGGACCTCGACGCGATGACCGAGGATTTCTGGGCCACGATCCTGGCGACCAACCTGCTCGGGCCGTTCCGCTGCGCGAAGGCCGCGGCCGCGACCCTCAAGGCGAGCCGCGGCGCCATCGTCAACACCGCGTCGGTGGCCGGCCTCGGGCGGCGCGGCTCGTCGGTCGCCTACTCGGCGAGCAAGGCCGGACTGATCAACCTGACCCGCAGCCTCGCCCGGGCGCTGGCGCCGGACGTGCGCGTCAACGCGGTGGCGCCCGGCCTCGTCGCCACGCCCTGGACCGAGCCCTGGTCGGAGGAGCGCAAGGCCTCGACCGTGGGGCGCACGATGCTCGGCCGCATGGCCCGCCCGGAGGACATCGCCGAGACGATCTTCTTCCTGGGCGCGGGCGCGGCCTACATCACCGGCGAGACCATCACGGTCGACGGCGGAGCGATCTGACGCTCGGGGAGCACAAACATGGCGAGCACGACCGTCATCACCTGCGCCCTCACGGGCTCCTTCGACACGCCGCGGAAGAACCCGGCCGTGCCGGTGAGCCCGGAGGCCATCGCGCAGTCAGCCCTCGAGGCCGCCGCCGCCGGGGCGGCCGTGGTCCACATCCACGTCCGCGACCCCGAGACGGCCGCGCCGAGCATGGAGCTCGCCCATTACCGCGAGGTGGTGGAGCGGATCCGCGAGAAGAACGACGCCGTGATCCTCAACCTGACCACGGGGGCGGGAGGCCGGTTCGTGCCGGGCGACCCCAACCCGTGGGTCGCCGGCCCGGGCACGACCTTCGTGGGACCGGAGGCCCGCACCCGGCATGTCGGGGCGCTGCGGCCGGAGATCTGCACCCTCGACATCGCCACGATGAATTTCGGCGAGCACCTGTTCCTCAACACCCCCGGCCACCTGCGGGCGATGGCGGGCCACATCCGCGACGCGGGCGTGAAGCCCGAGATCGAGGTGTTCGATCTCGGCCAGATCGAGCTGGCCCGGCACCTGATCGCCGAGGGGCATCTGGCGCGCCCGCCGCTGTTCCAGATCTGCCTCGGCATCCCCTGGGGGGCGCCCGCGACGCCGGAGGCCCTCGTGGCGATGCGCGCCCGACTGCCGGAGGACGCGGTCTGGTCAGCCTTCGGCATCGGCCGGGAGGAGTTCCCGATCCTCGCGGTCGCCGCCGGCATGGGCGGCAACGTCCGCGTCGGGCTGGAGGACAACCTGTACCTGTCCCGAGGCACGCTCGCGCCGAGCAACGCCGCCCTGGTGGAGAAGGCGGTGAGCCTGCTGGCCCACATCGACCGGGAGCCGGCCACGCCCGATCAGGCGCGGGCGATGTTTGGATTGACGCCGCGGGGCGGTTGAGAGGCCGATCGCCGCCGCTCCCCGTCATCGCGAGCGCAGCGAAGCGACCCAGGGCAGCGCGACCTCGGCGAGCGTGGTGCTGCTGGATTGCTTCGCTCCGCTCGCAAAGACGGGGGCAGCACCTCGCGAGGGCTGCCCCTGACGGATCGCCGGCATCCTCACGCGCACCCGTTCCAGCCGCGGACCGCCGCGGATACTCTGCCTTCGGAAACATTCCGAGCGGCGATCAACGCCGCCGGGTGGACACGACAGGGAGAGAGACATGACGCTCCGCCACCGCGCCGCGGCGCTGCTCGGGAGCTTGTGCGCGCTCGGCGCCGGCGCGGCGCTCGCGGCCGACCTCGTGCCGGTGAAGATCGGCGTGCTGAACGACCGCTCCGGCGTCTACTTCGACTCCACCGGCGAGGGCTCGGTGGTGGCCGCCCGCATGGCGGTCGAGGACTTCAAGCCGGAGGAACACGGGCTGAAGGTCGAGGTCGTCGCCGCCGACCACCAGAACAAGCCCGATGTCGGCGCCTCGATCACCCGGCAATGGTACGACCGCGACGGCGTCGACGCGGTGTTCGACGTGCCGACCTCCTCGGTGGCGCTCGCCATCGCGCAGATCACCAAGGAGAAGAACAAGGCGTTCATCAACTCGGGCGGCGGCACCGCCGACCTCACCGGCCCGGCCTGCACGCCCAACACCGTGCACTGGACCTACGACACCGCGGCGCTGGCCAACGGCACCGGCAAGGCCATCCTCAAGCGTGGCGGCAAGTCCTGGTACTTCATCACCGCCGACTACGCCTTCGGCCTCGCCCTGGAGCGCGACACCAAGGCGGTGGTGGAGAAGAACGGCGGCAAGGTCGTCGGCGGCGTGCGCACGCCGTTCCCGAACCCGGACTTCTCCTCGTTCCTGCTCCAGGCCCAGGCCTCGGGCGCGCAGGTGATCGGGCTCGCCGATGCCGGGCTCGACGCCGCCAACGCCATCAAGCAGGCGCACGAGTTCGGCATCCGCCAGGGCGGCCAGACGCTCGCCGCCCTGCTGATCGCCATCACCGACATCCACTCGCTGGGCCTGGACGTGGCGCAGGGCCTCGCCTTCACCGCCTCGTTCTACTGGGACCTCAACGACGGCACCCGGGCCTTCGCGGAGCGGTTCGAGAAGCGCATGCCCGGCAAGAAGCCGACCTCGTACCAGGCGGGCGTCTACGCCAGCACGCTGCACTACCTGAAGGCGGTGGCGGCCCTGCACTCGGCCAAGGACGGCGCCGCCGTGGTCGCCAAGATGAAGGAGATGCCGACCGACGACCCGCTGTTCGGCAAGGGCACGATCCGGCCGGACGGGCGCAAGATCCACCCGATGTACCTGTTCGAGGCCAAGGCGCCGTCCGAGTCGAAGGGCGCGTGGGATCTCTACAAGGTGCTGGAGACGATCCCGGCCGAGCAGGCCTTCCGCCCGATGAGCGAGGGCGGCTGCCCGATGGTGGCCGGCATGACGGCGAAGTAGGCCTCGGGTCGCTCCTTTCCGCACCGCCGTCCTTGCGAGCGGAGCGAAGCGATCCAGACGGCGCGACGCCGACCGTCGTCGCGCTGCCCTGGGTCACGTCGCTGCGCTCGTGGTGACGGTGAGGGAGCCTCCAACCGAAGCGTCCGGACGGAAACCGTTCACGCCGCCCCGATCCGATCCAGCGCCGCCATCGCCTCATCCGGGAGCGCGAGCGTGGCCGCCGCGAGGTTCTCGCGGAGGTGGCCGAGGGACGACGTCCCCGGGATCAGCAGGATGTTGGGCGACCGGCGCAGCAGCCACGCCAGCGCCACCTGCATGGGCGTCGCGCCCAGCCCGGCCGCCACCGCCGACAGGGTGTCCGACTGCAGCGGGCTGAACCCGCCCAGGGGGAAGAACGGCACGTAGGCGATCCCGGCCGCCGCCAGATCGTCGACGAAGGCGTCGTCGCCCCGATGGGCGAGATTGTACTGGTTCTGCACGCAGACGATGTCGGTGATCCGCCGCCCGTCCGCGACCTGCCGGGGCGTCGCGTTGCTCAGGCCGATCCGGCGGATCAGCCCCTGGCGCTGGAGATCCGCCAGCACCGTCAGCGGCGCCTCGATCGAGCCTTCCGCGGGGCCGTGGACGTCGAACATCAGGCGCAGGTTGACCACGTCGAGGGCGTCGACGCCGAGGTTGCGCAGGTTGTCGTGGACCGCCCGGGTGAGGTCCTCGGCCGAGAAGGCCGGGTTCCACGAGGCGTCGGCCCCGCGCTCGGCGCCGACCTTGGTGACGATCACGAGCCCGTCCGGATAGGGGTGCAGCGCCTCGCGGATGATCTGGTTGGTGACGTGCGGCCCGTAGAAGTCGCTCGTGTCGATGTGGTCGACCCCCGCCGCCACGGCCGCGCGCAGCACCGCGACCGCGGCCGCGCGGTCCTTGGGCGGCCCGAACACGCCCGGCCCGGCGAGCTGCATGGCCCCGTAGCCCAGGCGCTTCACGGTGCGGTCGCCGAGTTGGAAGGTCTCGGCCTGCGCGAGATCGGTCATGGCAAATCTCCTGTTGGTGGCCCGGATGTAGACGCCCGTTTTTGCGTCGATAAGCCGTGACAATCGGCACGGCCTGTGCGGATTCCCGAACGATGTCCCAGGATCTCACGGACCTCGCCGCCTTCGTGACCGTGGCGCGGGCCGGCGGTTTTCGCGACGGCGCCCGGGCGAGCGGCGGGAGCGCGTCGAGCCTCAGCGAGGCGGTGCGCCGGCTGGAGGCGGGGCTCGGCGTACGCCTCCTGAACCGCACCACCCGCAGCGTCGCGCCGACCGAGGCGGGGGCCCGCCTGCTGGAGCGGCTCGGGCCGGCGCTCGCCGAGGTGGAATCCGCCCTCGACGTGGTGAACGGGTTCCGCGACCGTCCCGCGGGCACGCTCCGGCTCAACGTGCCGCTGAGCGCTGCCCGGCTGGTGCTGCCGGCCCTCGTGCCGCCCTTCCTGGCGGCCTACCCGGAGATCCGCCTGGAAGTGGTGGTCGAGGACGGGTTCGTGGACGTGCTGGCGGCGGGCTGCGACGCCGGCATCCGCTACGACGAGCGGCTGGAGCAGGACATGATCGCCGTGCCGATCGGCCCGCGGCGGCAGCGCTTCGCCACCGCGGCGGCCCCGGCCTATCTCGAGAAGCGCGGCCGGCCGGACCATCCGCGGGATCTCCTGGAGCACGCCTGCCTGCTCGGGCGCTTCCCCAGCGGCGCCCTGACGGCGCCGTGGGAGTTCGAGCGCGACGGCACCATCGTCCGGGTGGACCCGTCCGGCCCGCTGATCGTGCGGGTCGCCGCCAGTGACCTCGCGGTCGAGGCGGCGGTCGCCGGCACCGGGATCGTCCACCTGTTCGAGGACTGGCTGCGGCCGCATCTCGACAGCGGCGCCCTGGAGCCGGTGCTGGAGCCCTGGTGGCAGGTCTTCTCCGGCCCGTTCCTGTACTATCCCGGCCGGCGGCACCTGCCGGCGCCGCTGCGCGCCTTCGTGGACTTCGTCGGCGCGCAGGCGTCGCGCGCTAGAACCGGAGGGTGAAGCGGCCCGTCACGGCCTGGTCCTGGGCGCGGGCTCCGGTCTGGCCCGTGTAGGCCACGCCCAGGCTCGCGTCCGGCGCCACCGCCAGGTCCAGGCCCACCTGCGCCACCAGCGCGTCCCGGGCGATCGGCACGCCCGCGCTCAGGAAGGCCGGGCCGCCCGCCCCGAAGGCCAGCAGAGCCGTCGGCACGACGTCGCCGAACGCGCGCCGGTAGCCGACGAGACCGCGCAGCGTCACCGGCAGGCCGAGGCCCAGGTCCAGGCGCGCCTGCGCCCGCACGCCCACCGTCGCCGCGCCGAGGTCGTAGTCCCGCGCGAAGCTCGCCAGCGCCGCCGCGCCCCCGGCCTCCGCGAAGGCGCCGCGCCGGATGCCGACATAGGCCCCGCCCGCGAACGGCTCGACGAAGCGCGCCGCCGGCGTGCCCAGCGCGATCCTCCAGCCGATCTCGCCGAAGCCCTGCACCGTGGAGCCGCCGCCGTGCCCGCTCAGCGTGTCGGCCAGGCCGTACTGCACCGCGCGGCGGGTGCGCGCGTCCGTGTCGGCGTAGAGCGCGCCGAGCCGCAGCGACAGCGGGCCGAGCTCGTAGCCGCCGTACAGGCCGCCGAACCCGCTCCTGAGCGTCGCGCTCTCCGCCCGGCTTGCGCCGCCCGCCCGGCCGGCGCTGTCGAGGAAGGCCTCCGTGTAGCCCCCGACCGCGCCGAAGCGCAGCCCGCTGGGGAGCCGCACGTCCGCGCCGGCCGCGAAGCCGGCGATCTGCCGGTCGAGGTCGAACGCGTTGCCGCCGCCATCGGCCGTGCCGAGGGCGCCGAGGCCCTGGCCCCAGAGCCCGAACACCTGCGGGTCGAGGGTGCGCACCGGCACAGTCGCCACCACCGGGGCCCGGCCGGGCCGGTCGGCCGCGTCGGCGGCCGGCAGGGCGCCGGCGTCGAGCCCGGCACCGGGATCGCCCCAGCGCAGGCGGTCGAGCACCGCCTCGCGCACGAAGAAGGCGGTCTCGTAGGCGGTGGACACGGTGCCGGCGTGGATGTCGCCGGCCAGCGCCCGGAAGCCGCTGCCGGCCTCGTTGGCCGTGAAGGCGACCGCCGCGTCGTAGAGCCGGCCGGCGCCGATCGCCTGGATCGCGTTGGCGGCGGCCGCGCCGTTGCGCGAGGTAGCGCTGGCGGCGAAGGGCACGTCGTTGCGGGTGAGCGTCAGGTCGACCGCGTCGGTCCGGTAGCGCAGGCCCGGGGTGAGGAAGGCGAGGTTCGCGGTCACGCCGGCGAACCGGCCGGAGACGCCGCCGGCGGCGGAGAGGATCGTGTAGGTGGTGCGCGGGTTGTAGGCGCCGGAGGCGGCGCGCACCTGGACGGTGCCGCCCGACAGGGTGGCGGTGCCGGTGGCGGCGATCCGGTCGGCCCGGCCGGCGGCGTCGGCCTCGACCCGGTAGGTCGACCCCGGCGCCAAGCCGACGTTGCCGGCGACCGTGAGCGTGCCGATGGAATTGCCCGGCGCCACCGTGGCGCCCGCGAGCGCGACGATCCCGCCCAGCGTGCCCGAGCCGCCGAGCTCGGCCCCCGGCAGCACCGACACGACCGAGTGGGCGAGGCCGCCGTTCACGACGAGCCGACCGGCCTGCACCGCGGTGGCGCCCGTCAGCGTGCTGAGCCCGGTGAGCGTGAGGGTGCCCGCCCCGGTCTTGGTGAGGGTCCCGGAGCCCGAGACGGCGTTGGCCAGCGTCCCGTCGGTCGATTGATCCACGACGAGCGCCGCGTCGTCGACGATGGCGCCCGTGCCGAAGGCGCCGGCATGGCCGACGAGCGTCCCGCCGCCGATCGTCGTACCGCCCGCGTAGGTGTTGGCGCCGGTCAGGACCAGCGTCCCGCTGCCGAGCTTCACGAGGCCGCCCGCGCCGCCGATGCCGTTGCGCCAGACGTCGTAGGCCGAGAACCCGCCCCGGGCCGCGTCCATCGTGACGGTGACCGTGCCGTTGAAGGCGCCGTAGCCGTCGGCGGCGGCGAACAGGTTGATGCGGTCGTAGCCCAGCCCGTTGTCGAGGAAGCCGCCGGAGGGCAGCTCCGTGGTCGCGATCACGTCGCGGCGCTGCGCCGCCGTGAGGTAGGGAAAGCGGGTCGCGAGCAGCGCCTCGGCACCCGCCGGGACCACCGGCGGACGGTCCGTGGGCCCGACCGGTGGCAGGCCGTAGGTCAGGCGCGCCGTGTAGGCGGCCTTGTTGCGCGCGTAATCGGAGAACCGGTCGGTGGCCGGATCCACGGGCGCGTGGGCGCACCGCTCCAGCGGGCCGCCGCAGGCCTGGCTCAGGTAGCTCTGCGCCTGCGCGAAGGCCTCGCCCAGCAGGGCCGCGTTCGCGGGATCGTTGAGTGCCCGGATGGCGAAGTAGGTCGCCAGCACGCGGCCGCCGATCACGTCGGTGGGCGAGTGCATGCCCGCCTCGATCCGGTTGTCGCCGAGCTCGCTCGCGCGGGTGAGCAGTTCCTGGAAACGCTGCGGGACCGCGTAGGCCAGGGCGAGGGCCGAGAGATAGGCGGCGTTGGTGTGGCCGCTCGGGAAGCCGCCATCCGTCGCGGGGGTCGGGCTCTTCTCCGGCCCAAGGGAGGGCGGCACGACGAGGCCGAGGCTCTGGCCGTCCAGGCTCTGCCGCCAGGGGCGCGGATAGCTGTAGGCGTCCTTGGCCGGGCCGGTGGAGGCGTTGGTCCGGAACGCGTTGACCAGCTGCACGACCTTCCCGAGGGGCGACGTCGTCACGCCGGCACCGGTCCCCTGGTCAACGTACTGCACGCGCGACGTGGTCGCGTCGAAGGCCGGGATCGTGGTGGTCGCCCCCGATCCCGCCAGATAGGCCCGCGTCAGCGGCCCGAGGCCGTCGATGACGCTGTAGCTCTGGTTGCGGCGGTCGTCGTAATAGGCGGCGATCTCCTGCGCGCCGGTCCGCTCCCGCGCCCGCTCGGCGACGATCTGGATGTTGCGCAGCAGGAGGGGCGCCCCGAGCGCCGTGGGCGATCCGGTGTCGTAGGTCCGTCCGGGGATCCAGATCCGCCGGAAACCCGACAGGATGTCGACGCCGTTGCCGGCCGTCTGCGCCTGGGCGCCCGGACCGAGCAGCACGACCGCCAGCGCGGCGAGTGAGACCCCATATCCTCGTGTCATGACGCGCTCCCCGACACCGCCCCGTCCGGCCGGTCGCGCGCCCCATATCCAAGATCATCGAGGTCAGATCGTCATAGTTCGTTCAAAATCGGACGCATTTTCGATTCGTATCCTCTGAGCAACACTCTGTGAGGCGGCTTATTTCTTATAGCTATGTTTGAGAAATTGGAATTTTTACTTCTGAATTTGCCCGAACAGCACTTCTGACCGGTCATCGATCGCCGTGAGC
The DNA here is from genome assembly GCF_040544715.1 of Methylobacterium sp. 1030. Taxonomy (NCBI): domain Bacteria; kingdom Pseudomonadati; phylum Pseudomonadota; class Alphaproteobacteria; order Hyphomicrobiales; family Methylobacteriaceae; genus Methylobacterium; species Methylobacterium sp. 1030. The sequence goes on from NZ_JBEPKM010000022.1 coordinate 91,001, forward strand.
GGCGCGGCCGCATCTGGATAGGCCCGCCCGAGGCCGGCCACCGGCGCCGGTGACGGGGTCATGCGGGACAGGAGAGGTGGCCCGGGATGCGTCCAGCCAGACCCGGCGCGGGAGCGCCTCGGAAGGTCGGGGAGATGCCGTGCGAATCGCCCGGCGGCGCGTGCGGACGCCGCCGGGGCGGCTCACTGCGGCAGTTCGAACACCGTGAGCTGCCCGCCCGGCGCCGTGTACTGCGACAGGGCCGCGTAGCCCCCCACCGCCCCCGAACCGTCCGCGGGGTCGGTCAGCCCGGCCGCCAGGCCGATCCCGGCCCAGCCGCCGACCCCGGACAGCACCGCGACGTACTGCTTGCCGCCGTGCAGGTAGGTGGTGACGTTGCCGACGATCCCGGACGGGGTCTTGAACCGGTACAGCTCGTGCCCGTCCCGGGCATCGACCGCCTTCAGGTAGCCCTCCAGCGTGCCGTAGAAGACCACGTTGCCCGCCGTGGCGAGCGCCCCCGACCAGACCGAGAACGGCTCCGGGATCGTCCAGGCGATCCGGCCCTTCGCGCCGTCCCAGGCGATGAACGCCCCGGTCCGGTCCGAGCCCTCGGGCGGGTGCAGGGTGAGCGTCGCGCCGACATAGGGCTGGCCGGGCGTGTAGGTGACCCGGAACGCCTCGTAATCCATGCACATGTGGTTGGTCGGCACGTAGAACAGCCGCGTCTTGGCCGAGTAGGCGGCCGGCTGCTGGTTCTTGGCACCGAGCGCCCCGGGACAGATATTTTTGGTTGCTTCGTCCTCGTCGGCCTCGCCGGGGGCGTAGCGCTTGTCGACCACCGGCTTTCCGTAATCGGGCGCGGCGGGATCCACGCTGATCCGGCTGGCCCAGTTCACCGTGGGGTCGAACTTCTCCGCCACCAGCAGCGCGCCGGTGGCCCGGTCCAGCGTGTAGCCGAAGCCGTTGCGGTCGAAATGAGTCAGCACCTTCCGGGCGCGGCCGTCGATCACCTGCTCGGTGAGGATCATCTCGTTGACGCCGTCGTAGTCCCACTGGTCGTGGGGGGTCATCTGGTAGACCCAGCGGGCGATGCCCGTATCGGCGTCGCGGGCGATGATCGCCTGCGCCCATCGGTTGTCGCCCGGGCGCTGGTTCGGGTTCCAGGTCGAGGGATTGCCGGTGCCGTAATAGACGAGGTTCAGGTCCGGATCGTAGGAGAACCAGCCCCAGCTGCAGGCGCCGCCGGTCCGCCACTGGTCGCCCTCCCAGCTCTTGAGCGAGGAATCGCGGCCGACCGGGCGCCCGAGCGCGGTGGTCCTCTCCGGATCGACCAGCATGTCGGCGTCCGGCCCGGTGGCGTAGGCGCGCCAGAGCCGCCGGCCCGTCGCCTGGTCGTAGGCCGTCACGTGGCAGCGCGCCCCGTACTCGCCGCCCGCGAGCCCGACGATGAGCTTGCCGCGCACCGGCAGGACCGTGGCGGTGTTGGTCTCGCCCCGGCCCGGGTCGCCGTTCCTCACCGACCACAGCACCCGGCCGGTCTCGGGGTCGAGCGCCACCACGGTGGTGTCGGCCAGCTGGAGGAACAACCGCCCGTCCGCGTAGGCGAGCCCCCGGGAGACCGTGTCGCAGCACATCACGGCGATGACGCTCGCGTCCTGCCGCGGTGCGTAGCGCCACAGGATCCTCCCGCCCCGGTCGAGGTCGAGGCCGTAGACCACGTTGGGGAACGGCGTGTGCACGAACATCAGGTGTCCGACCACGATCGGCGCACCCTCGTGGCCGCGCAGGACGCCGGTGGAGAAGGTCCAGGCGACCTTCAGGCGCCCGACATTGCCGGCGTCGATCTGGTCGAGGGCCGAGTAGCGGGTGTTGGCGTAGTCCAGGGTCTGCAGGACCGGCGACGGGCCGGCCGCCGCCGCGGAGGCGAGGCCGGCGAGCGGCAGGGCCGCGAGCAGTGAAGCACGCATCGACGCACGCATCCTCGTGATCCTCATCGCCGCGCGGCGCGCGCACCTACATGCGCTGCTGGACGATGCTCTCGGCCTGGGGGTCCGGCTCGTGGCCGGCCGCGCGGAGCATCGGCACCACCTCGGCCGCCTCGCGCGCGACGAGGTAGCTCAGGTCCAGGCCCTCGCGGATGAAGCCGTGGCCGCGCATGTGCTCGAACAGGGCCAGCAGCGGCGCCCAGAACTCCGCCACCGAGACCAGCACCACCGGCTTCCGGTGGCGCCCGAGCTGCGCCCAGGTCAGCTGCTCGACCAGCTCCTCCAGGGTGCCGATGCCGCCCGGCAGGGTCACGAACGCGTCCGAGCGCTCGAACATCAGGCGCTTGCGGGTGTGCATGTCGGAGACCACCACGGTCTCCTGGATGTCCGCCAGCATGTGCTCGCGCGCCTGGAGGAAGTCCGGGATGATGCCGGTGACGTGGCCGCCGGCGGCGAGCGCCGCCCGCGCCACCGTGCCCATCAGCCCGACATCGCCGCCGCCGTAGACGAGGCCCATCCCGGCCTGCGCGACCGCGGTCCCGAGGATCTCGGCGGCCTCGCGGAAGGCCGGGTCGCGGCCGAAGCCGGAGCCGCAATAGACACAGACTGTCCTCACCGGAGCCATCCGGCGTCCTCCTCGCGCGTCCGTTGCGAGCCGTCCAGATCGCGCCCCGCGCCCAGCACTCCACGTGCCAAACTGCTGAATTCGCGTGGGATTCACCCGCCTGGGCGGCAGGACGGCTTGGTGTGGGGACCATGTACGGTATTATGGGCGGCGCCGTCGACGGCTTTTCGCGCGGGCGGACGGCCGCCCGCCGGGCGGCGGCAGGATGAGGGGAGGCCTTCGTGGCGATGTCGAGACAGGTGCGGCGCAGTCTCGCCCTGGCGCTGGCCGGCCTTCTCGGCGGACTGGGACTCGTGCTGGCGCTGTTCGGCGGCGACTCCTTGCGGCGGCTCACCGGCCGCGGTGGTCCCGAGCCGTCCGCGTCGTCGGCGCCGAGCGGCAGCCTGCGCAGCCTCGCCGATCCGGGCGCCCTGGCCGGCCGCGCCGACCCGACGATCGACTTCCGCGACGACAAGCCGGGCCGGGCGAGCCCGGCGCCGGGGGAGGGCCCCGTGGCGGCGCTCCCGCAGGCCCCCCGCGCCGGCACCCCCGGGGCGCCGCAGGCCGGCACCGCCGGGGCGCAGCAGGCCGGTCCGGGCCAGGACGCGCGCCTGCCGGATGCGGCTGAGGCGCCGCGCTTCGACATCGTCCGCGTCGAGCCGAACGGCGACGCCGTGGTGGCCGGCCGCGGCGCGCCGGACGCCGCGATCGAGATGCTGGTCGACGGCAAGCCCGTGGCCCGGGCGAAGGCCGATTCCAACGGTCAGTTCGCGATCGTGCCGCCGGCCCTGCCGACGGGCGCCAGCACGCTCCGCCTGCGCATGACCGGCGCGGACGGGCGCGCGTCCGAGTCGCAGCAGAGCGTCGCGGTGGACGTGGCCCCCGGCCGGGACCGCCAGCCCCTCGTGGCCCTGACCGCCCCGGACGCCGCGACCGTCGTGCTGTCGCAGCCCGGCGCGCCGGGCGCGACGGCCGACGCGAAGGGCGGCGCCAGATCCTCCGGTCCGGCTTCCGAGCCGGGTACCCGGGACGCCGACGCGGCGCGGGCCGGCCGGCCGGCCGGGAGCGGGGAGACCCGCGAGGCCGCGGCGTCCGGGGCGGGGCCGACCCGGATCGCCAGCGTGGACGTGCAGGGGAACGGCCGCCTGTTCGTGACGGCCACCGGCACGCCGGGGGCGCGGATCCAGCTCTACCTCAACGACACGATGATCGCCCCGGGCAGCATCGGGCCGGACGGCCGGGCGACCTTCACGATCGGGCGCGGGATCAAGCCCGGGCAGTACCAGGTGCGGATCGACCAGGTCGATCCGGCCACCGGCAAGGTCGCCAGCCGCGCCGCGGTCCCCCTGTCGGTGCCGGAGCCGACGCAGGTCGCCGCCCGGGAGACCGCCGAGTCCGGACCGTCGCCCGCCCAGAGCGGCGCGCGGGATCGCGCCGGCCCCGATCAGGCCGCGCGCGACGGTGCCGACCGGGACCGGCCGGCCGCGGCCTCGCCGCCGGCCGCCGTCTCGAACCCCCAGGCGGCCGACATGGCGGAGCCGGACCGGGTCGGCGCGGTGTTCGTGCCGGAGATCAGCACCGCCCGGATCACCCGCGGCGACAACCTCTGGCGGATCAGCCAGCGCACCTACGGCCGCGGCGAGCGCTACACGGTGATCTACGACGCCAACCAGAACCAGATCCGCGATCCGGACCTGATCTACCCGGGCCAGATCTTCGTGCTGCCCACAGACAAGCGCGGCTGAGCGGCGCCGCCTACTCCACCACTTGGTCGTCGCCCGCGAAAGCCAGCCGGCGCAGGCCGCGCAGCGCCCGGTCGAGCTCCTCCCGCGACGGCGAGGCCAGGGCGAGGCGCACCGCGTTCGGCGCGTGGCCGGGATGGACCGCGAAGGACGAGGCCGGCAAGAGGGCGATGCCCTGGCGCAGGGCCGCGGCCGCGTAGGCCTCGGCCCGCCACGTCTCGGGCAGTTCCAGCCAGAGGTGGTAGGCCTGCGGATCGCCCACGACCCGCAGGTCGGCGAGCGCGGCCCGGGCGAGGGCCTGCCGGGCCGCGGCGTCCCGGCGCTTGGCCTCGGCCAGCGCCGCCGCCGAGCCCCCCGCCATCCAGTGCATGCCGGCCGCGAGCGACAGGCCGAGCACCGTCCAGGCGCCCTGGCGGACGGAGGCGGCGAGCCGGTCGGTGAGGGCAGGCGGCGCGGCGATCAGGCCGACGGTCAGCGCCGGCATCACCCGCTTCGACAGGCTGTCCACGAAGATCACCCGGTCCGGCGCGAGGCCGGCGAGCGGCGGCGCCTCGGCGAGGAAGCTGTAGACCGCGTCCTCGACGGCGGTGAGCCCGGTCCGCTCCAGCACCTCCGCCAGGGCGGCCCGGCGCGCCGGCCCCATCGTGGCGCCGAGGGGGTTGTGCAGGGTCGGCTGGAGATAGACGCCGCTCAGCGGGGTCGCGCGGTGGGCCTGGAGCAGCGCCTCGGGGCAGACGCCCTCCGCGTCCATGGCGAGCGGGATCAGCGTGATCCCGAGCCGCGCCGCGATGCCCTTCACCCCGGGATAGGTCAGGGGCTCGCAGCCGATCCGCTCGCCGGGCGCCGCCAGGGCCGCCAGGGCGGCGGCCAGCGCCTGCCGGCCGTTGCCGGTGAACAGGATGTCGGCGGGATCGGGGGCGTAGCCCGCCCGCGCCAGGAACCCGGCGGCGATCGCCTGCGCCGAGGGCGTGCCCGCGGGCCCGTACTGGGTGAAGCCGATCTGGCCGTCGTCGCGGGCGAGCGCCGCCAGGGTCTCGGCCAGGACCACCTCCTGCTCGGGCAGGCGCGAGTGGGTCCGCTGCAGGTCGAGGGCGGCCGGGGGCGGCTCCGGGCGGAGCAACCCGGCGCGCCCCGGCTCGCTGCGGACGTAGGTCCCGCGCCCGACCTCGCCGGTCACCAGCCCCCGGCGGGCCAGCTCGGCGTAGACCCGGCTCGCCGTCGAGACCGCGATGCCCCGCGCGTAGGCGAAGTCGCGCTGCGGCGGCAGCCGCGCGCCGGGGCGCAGCCGGCCCACCGCGATGTCGGCCGCGATCGCGTCGGCGACGGTGCGGTAATCCGCGGGGCGCATAATTGCTCCGAGGTCAATGTTTCGATTGATCCGATCTTTGTATCGGATCAATGCTCCGCCAGCAATCCCGGCCGGACTGCCTTCCCGCCACCGGATCGTCTGCGATGCAAGCCGTCACCCTGTCCTCCTCGTCCGCCGTCACGCGTCCGACCGCGCGCCCGTCCCTGCTCCGCACGTGGCTGCAGCGGATCCGCACCCGCCGCGCCCTGGCGGCGCTCCACCCCGACCAGGCCCGGGACGCCGGCCTCGAGCCCTGGGTCCTGCGCGCCGAGGTCGCGAAGCCGTTCTGGCGGGCGTGAGGCGGGGGCCTGCACGCAGCGCGGGTGCTCCGGCGCGGCAGCGGGCCTATATGCGGGACCAGGACATCCCGCCCCGCAGAACCCTTCATGACCGACAACACCGCGCCCGCGGCCGGGACGCCGATCCCGGCCGAGCGCCCCGGCCTGATCGCCACCTACCGGCGGCTCTGGCCGCATCTCTGGCCCCACGGCCGGCCCGACCTTCAGCGCCGGGTCTTCCTGGCCTTCGGCCTGCTGCTCGCCGCCAAGCTGGTGACCATGGTGACGCCGTTCACCTTCAAGTGGATCACCGACGCGCTGGTCGCCGCGGTCGGCGGCAAGGACGAGGCCGTGCCGACCGGCCTCCTCGCCGCGCCGATGCTGCTGATCGCCCTCTACGGCCTCTCGCGGATCGCCATGTCGGCGCTGACGCAGGTGCGCGACGGGCTGTTCGCCAAGGTGGCGATGCACGCGGTGCGGCGGCTGGCGCTCCAGACCTTCGAGCACATGCACCGCCTGTCCCTGCGCTTCCACCTAGAGCGCAAGACCGGCGGCCTGACCCGGGTGCTGGAGCGCGGACGCGCCGGCATCGAGGAGCTGTCGCGCCTGATGGTGCTGACCCTGGTGCCGACCATCGTCGAGTTCGTGCTGGTGCTCGGCGTGCTGGCCTACGAGTTCAACTGGACCTACGCGCTGACCGCGTTCCTGACGGTCGCCGCCTACCTGGCCTTCACCTACAAGGCGACCGAGTGGCGGATCGCGATCCGCCGCCGGATGAACGCCTCCGACACCGACGCCAACACCAAGGCGGTCGACTCGCTGCTCAACTACGAGACGGTGAAGTATTTCGGCGCGGAAGCCCGGGAGGCCGGCCGCTACGACGAGTCGATGGCCAAGTACGAGAAGGCCTCGACGCAGACCTACGTGTCGCTGGCGGTGCTCAATGCCGGGCAGGCGGTGATCTTCACGCTCGGCATGACCGTGGTGATGTGGCTCGCGGCGCGCGACATCCTGGCCGGGCGCACCACGATCGGCGGCTTCGTGCTCGCCAACACCATGCTGGTGCAGCTCGCGATGCCGCTCAACTTCATGGGCATGATCTACCGCGAGATCAAACAGGCGCTGATCGACATCGACGACATGTTCCGCATCCTCGGGCAGAACCCCGAGATCGCCGACCGGCCGGGCGCCGCCCCGCTCGCGGTCGCGGGCGGCACGGTGCGGTTCGAGGACGTGCGCTTCGCCTACAATCCCGAGCGGCCGATCCTGCGCGGCGTCACCTTCGAGATCCCGGCGGGCCAGACGGTGGCGGTGGTCGGGCCCTCGGGCGCCGGCAAGTCGACGCTCTCGCGCCTGCTGTTCCGGTTCTACGAGCCGCAAGGGGGCCGGATCAGCGTCGACGGGCAGGACATCGCCGCGGTGACGCAGGCGTCGCTCCGGGCGGCGATCGGCATGGTCCCGCAGGACACGGTGCTGTTCAACGACACGATCGGCTACAACATCCGCTACGGCCGGGCCGACGCCACCGACGCGGAGCTGCGGGAGGCGGCCCGCCTCGCCCAGATCGACCGCTTCGTCTCGGGGCTGCCGGAGGGCTACGACACCCCGGTGGGCGAGCGCGGCCTGAAGCTCTCGGGCGGCGAGAAGCAGCGGGTCGCCATCGCCCGCACGATCCTCAAGGCGCCGCCGATCCTGGTCCTCGACGAGGCGACCTCGGCGCTCGACTCCTTCACGGAGGCCGAGATCCAGGCGGCGCTCGACCGGGTCAGCCGCGGCCGGACCACCCTGGTGATCGCCCACCGGCTGTCGACGGTGGTCAACGCCGACGCGATCCTGGTCCTCGACCAGGGCCGCATCGTCGAGCGCGGCACCCACGCCGCGTTGCTGGAGGCCGGGGGCGTCTACGCGGCGCTCTGGGACCGCCAGCGGGAGGCCGACGCCGCCCTGGAGGTGCTCCAGCGCGCCGACGCGCCGGTGCTCCCGCCCCGGACGGGCCACGCCGCCGTGCCGGAGACCGAGGCCGCGGAGTGACCGAAAGGCCACACGCGGTCCGCGCAACGCGGCCGGGACGCAACCGGAGGCGGTAAGCGCGGTTCTGCGGTTATGCCGCACTTCTACCTGCACATCCGGGACGGTCAGTGGCTGGTCGAGGATCTCGACGGCGCCGACCTGCCCGACCTCGACGCCGCCCGCACCGAGGCCGAGCGCTCCGCCCGGGCGCTCTTGGAGATCCAGCGGGTCGACGGCGCGGTGCTGGCCGGGCAGGTCTTCGAGATCGCCGACGCGTCGGGGCAGGTCCTGGCGGTCGTGCCGCTGAGGGACGTGCTCGAGCTGCCGTAAGATCCAGGGCGCGGGCGGGCCGGTCGGGATCGACCGCCCGATGGCCGCTACGGCCGGCCCCTACGGCCGCGACCGCACACGGACCCCGAGCAGGTCCTCGAACGGCAGCACCATGGCGCCCTTGTCCCGGTCGCCGTGGCCCTGGCGCAGGGCGGTCTGGTAGGTGGCGGTGGCGGCCGCCGTGACCGGCATCGGGAAGCCGTTCTCCGCCGCGACCGCCGCGGCGGCGACGAGGTCCTTGTAGGCCGCCCCCATCGGGTAGCCCTCGTCGAACTGACCCCGGAGGATCCGCGGCACGAAGTACTGCGCCGCGTAGCTCTGGCTCGTGCCCGTCGTGACCACCTGGGCGACCTGATCCGGGTCGAGCCCCATGGCGACGGCCATCGGCAGCACCTCGGCCAGCGCCGCGATGTTGATGTCGTAGAGCACGTTGTTGATCGTCTTGGTGAGCTGGCCGGACCCGGCCGGGCCCATGTGCAGGATTGTCGTGCCGATCCGCTCCAGGAGCGGGCGCACCCGCGCGACCGCCCCGGCCGCGCCGCCGCACATCACGGTGAGCGTCCCGGCCTCGGCGCCGGCCGGCGCGCCGGAGACGGGCGCGTCGACGAAGGCGCGCCCGGTCGCCGCCACGGCGCGGCCGACCGTGAGGGCCTTGGCGTGCGCGATGGTGCTGAGGTCGACCACGACCGCCCCCGGGGCGAGGCGCTCCGCCAGGGCGCCGTCCCCGAGGAGGGCCGCCTCGACGGCGTCGCCGTTCGGCAGGCACAGGAACAGCACGTCGGCGCCGGCGGCCTGCCCGGGATCGGTGGTGGCGACGAGGCCCGGCGCGGCGAGGCCGGCGAGGCGCGCCGGGTCGGTGTCGATCGCGACGAGCGTCTCGGCGTCGGAGCCCCGCTTGGCCGCGAGGTTGCGGGCGATGGGGTGCCCCATCGCGCCGAGGCCGAGGAGGGCGAGGCGCGCGGCCATGCGGGTGTCCCTGTTCCGAGTGTCCGGGCGCCCCCTGTCCGTGCGGGGGAGGCGCCGCGCCAGCATGTCGCCGGACGGGGCCGTCTTCCAGCCCCGGCCCTGGAATTACGGCCGATGGCTTCTCGGCACCGACGTCCTTGCGAGCGGAGCGGAGCGGGCCAGGGTCGCGCCCCGCTCAACGACGTCGCGCGGCCCTGGGTCGCTTCGCTGCGCTCGCGATGACGGAGAGGGGCGTCGACCGGGGCGCGGCTCAGTTTTCCTTGACAATGTTCCTATTTTGTGCTTCCTGACCGCACCTGTCCGCGGCGGCCCGGGAGCGATCCCGGGGCGTCCTTCGGGGGCCCGCCCGGTGGCTGACCGTGCGGGTCCGGGGACGGGGCGGCGCCCGCGTCGGTGGCTCTCAGCCG
>NZ_JBEPKM010000023.1:0-92575 GCF_040544715.1 Methylobacterium sp. 1030
TCGTGCCGGTGGCCATGGAGGAGAAGCTGCGCTTCGCCATCCGCGAGGGCGGCCGCACCGTCGGCGCCGGCGTCGTCGCCGCCATCAACGACTGACGATCGATCCGGGGCGGCGCCGCGCGCCGCCCCGCCTCTCCGACGCCGGCTCCCGTCTCGACGGGGCCGGCGTCGTCGTTTCGGGCGGGCGGGGTCCTGTCGGCGCCGCTTCCCGTCTGCTTCCCGCAAGCGACCCCTTGCAAGCCGCGCCGCGATGGGGCATTGGGCGGTGCGCTAGGAGTGTAGCTCAACTGGTCAGAGCGCCGGTCTCCAAAACCGGAGGTTGCGGGTTCGAGTCCCTCCACTCCTGCCAGACATTCAGCCCGATCCCGCGCGGCGGCCCGGTCGACAAGCCAGGGGACTTGCGCTAGAGCGGGCGCAATCCGAGATCTGAAGCGACCGTCGGTGCGGGCCCATCCGGGTCCTCGGCGCCGACATTCGCATTCCCGGATGCGGTCTCTGCCTCGGGGCCGAACACGCACAGACACTGGCGCCATGGCATCGAACGAAGCGACCAAGAAGGTGGACCTAGTGCGCGGCGCGGCCCGCGGTCCCGCGAATCCGCCGCCCGCCCGGCCCGCGACCCCCGCCCGCGCGCCGCAGAAGCGCGCCACGCCGGGCGAGTTCTTCGCCCAGGTGCGCGACGAGGCCCGCAAGGTCACGTGGCCGACCCGCCGGGAGACCACGATCACGACCATCATGGTGTTCGTGATGGTCGTCGCCGCGAGCCTGTTCTTCACGGTCGTGGATCAGGCCCTGCGCTTCTTGGTCGGCCTGATCCTGGGCGTCTGAGAAATCCTGGGCGTCTGGGGGCGGCTCGCCGCCGATCGGGGGTGACCCCGGGGACTTGTCGGAGTTGAACGGAACCGTGTCGAAGCGCTGGTACATCGTCCACGCCTACTCGAACTTCGAGAACAAGGTTGCCCAGTCCATCAAGGACCAGGCGGCCCAGCGCGGGCTGACCGAGCTGTTCGACGAGGTGATGGTCCCGACCGAGAAGGTCGTGGAGGTCCGCCGCGGCCGGAAGGTCGACGCGGAGCGCAAGTTCTTCCCCGGCTACGTGCTGGTGAAGTGCGACCTCACCGACGAGGTCTACCACCTGATCAAGAACACCCCGAAGGTCACGGGCTTCCTCGGGGCCGACAAGTCGAAGCCGGTGCCGATCCCGGACGCCGAGGCCGAGCGGATCAAGGGCCAGGTCGCCGAGGGCGTCGACCGGCCGAAGCCCTCGATCTCCTTCGAGATCGGCGAGACCGTCCGGGTCGCCGACGGCCCGTTCGCCAGCTTCAACGGCACCGTCGAGGAGATCGACGACGCCCGCTCCCGCCTCAAGGTGGCCGTGTCGATCTTCGGCCGCGCCACGCCGGTCGAGCTCGAATACGCCCAGGTCGAGAAGGCCTGAGCCTCCTGAGTCCGGCGGCCGCCCGGCCGCCCATCTTTCCCGGCCCTCGCTGAGCGGCGGCCGCGAAGCCGCCGCATCCCGTTCGCGGATGCGGCACCATCCGCGGGAGAACCGCCCGGCTTCGCCTCCGGGATCCACGGCTCGCACCGCGACCTGCAACCGTCCGACCCGCCGCGCTTCAGGCCGCACGGGGGCGGATTTTCATTGGGAGCAGTCCCATGGCGAAGAAGATCACGGGCTACGTGAAGCTTCAGGTCCCGGCCGGCGCCGCCAACCCGTCGCCGCCGATCGGCCCCGCGCTCGGTCAGCGCGGCCTCAACATCATGGAATTCTGCAAGGCCTTCAACGCGAAGACCGCGCAGATGGAGAAGGGCACCCCGATCCCGGTGATCATCACCGCGTATCAGGACCGCTCCTTCACCTTCGAGATGAAGCAGCCCCCGGTCACCTTCTTCCTGAAGAAGGCCGTCGGCCTGAAGCTCGGCAAGAAGCCGGCCTCCGGTTCCAAGACCCCGGGCAAGGGCCCGACCGTCGGCAAGATCACCGAGGCGCAGCTTCGCGAGATCGCCGAGAAGAAGATGCCCGACCTCAACTGCGACACGGTCGAGTCGGCCGTCGCGATGATCCGTGGCTCCGCGCGGGCCATGGGCCTCGAAGTCGTCGCGTAAGGGAGGGCAGCATGGCTAAGGAAGGCAAGCGCATCCGCGCCGCCCGCGAGGGCATCGAGGCGACCAAGCTCTACGCGCTCGACGAGGCGATCAAGCTGGTCAAGGAGCGGGCGACCGCGAAGTTCGACGAGACCGTCGAGGTCTCGATGAATCTCGGCGTCGATCCCCGCCACGCCGACCAGATGGTCCGCGGCGTCTGCAACCTGCCGAACGGCTCCGGCCGGACGGTGCGCGTGGCGGTCTTCGCCCGCGGCGCCAAGGCGGACGACGCCAAGGCCGCCGGTGCCGACATCGTCGGCGCCGAGGATCTCCTCGAGATCGTGCAGAGCGGCAAGATCGAGTTCGATCGCTGCATCGCGACCCCCGACATGATGCCGCTGGTCGGCCGTCTCGGTAAGGTGCTGGGCCCGCGCGGCCTGATGCCGAACCCGAAGGTCGGCACCGTCACCATGGACGTGAAGGGCGCCGTCGCCGGCGCCAAGGGCGGCTCGGTCGAGTTCCGCGTCGAGAAGGCCGGCATCGTCCATGCCGGCGTCGGCAAGGTCTCGTTCGACGCCGACAAGCTCGTCGAGAACATCAAGGCCTTCGCGGACGCCGTCGCCAAGGCGAAGCCCGCGGGCGCCAAGGGCACCTACGTCCAGCGCATCGCCGTCACTTCGACGATGGGCCCGGGCGTGAAGGTCGAGCCGAACACGGTCCTGACCGCCTGAGGCGCGACGAATCGTCGACGCTGCGGAGCGCCCGGCCGGGAACGGCCGGGCGCTCTGCGTTCGCGGGATCGGTGCTCGTCCCTGTCTCGGACCTGTCTCCGACGCAGGCCTGTCCAGGGCGCGTGGCAGGCGCGGAATACGGTCGGTGACGCGACAGGAAGACAAGCCGCGATGGGCCGGCCCGAACCTGCGTCCCTCACGCCATTCTTAACCGCCGAGGGGGGCGCCAACGGCCGCGGCTGTGCTAGATAGGCCGGCATGCGATGCACCCTGACGGTCACCTCCAAGCGACGCATCCTGTGCGTCTTTCCCGCCTACACGCCGTCCTTCGGGACATTCTCCCACGCCTACCCGCTGATGGGCGGGGTGAAGGCGTTCATGCCGCCGCAGGGGCTGCTGCTGATCGCGGCCTACATGCCGGAGGCTTGGGAATGCCGGTTCATCGATGAGAATATCCGCCGCGCGGGCCCGGCCGACTTCGCCTGGGCCGACGCGGTCTTCGTCTCCGGGATGCACATCCAGGAGCCGCAGATCCACGATATCCGCGACCGCGCCCGCGCGGCCGGGAAGGTGACGGTGCTGGGCGGCCCCTCGGTCTCGGGCGCGCCTGAGAAGTACGGCGACTTCGACTACCTCCATATCGGCGAGATCGGCGACGCCACCGACCAGCTCGTCGCCCGCCTCGACGCGGACCTCACGCCGCCGCCCGCCCAGGTGGTGCTGGAGACCAAGGATCGCCTCCCGCTCGCGGACTTCCCGGCACCGGCCTACGAGGCGGCGCCGCTCAAGCGCTACCTGATCGGCTCCCTGCAATTCTCCTCGGGCTGCCCCTACCGCTGCGAGTTCTGCGACATCCCGCAGCTCTACGGCCGCCAGCCGCGCCTGAAGAGCCCGGAGCAGATGTGCGCCGAGCTCGACGCCATCGTCAGCCAGCCGGGCCACCCGGCGGTGGTCTACTTCGTCGACGACAACTTCATCGGCAACCGCAAGGCGACCCGCGAGATGCTGCCGCACCTCGTGGAATGGCAGAAGCGGAACAGCTACCCGCTCCAGTTCGCCTGCGAGGCGACGCTGAACATGGCCAAGCAGCCCGAGATCCTGGAGCTGATGCGGCAGGCCAACTTCATGACGGTGTTCGTCGGGATCGAGACCCCGGAGGCGGACGCCCTCAAGGGCATCGACAAGACCCACAACGCCGCCGTGCCGATGTACGAGGCGATCGAGACCCTCAATTCCTACGGGCTCGAGGTGACCTCCGGCATCATCCTGGGCCTCGATTCGGACACCGACAAATCCGAGCAGAACCTGATCGACTTCATCGACCGCTCGGCGATCCCGGTCCTGACCATCAACCTGCTCCAGGCCCTGCCCAAGACCCCGCTCTGGGACCGGCTGGAGCGCGAGGGCCGGCTCCTCCACGACGCCAGCCTCGAGTCGAACGTCCTGTTCAAGCGCCCCCACGATTCGGTGGTGAGCAGCTGGCGCCGGGCGATCGCGCACGCCTACGAGCCGGAGAAGATCTTCGAGCGCTTCAAGCACCAGTGCGCGGTGACCTACCCGAACCGCATCACCACGCCGACGGCCGGCAAGCTCACGTTCACCAACCTGCGCCGCGGCCTCATCCTGGGCTTCAACATCATCACCCGCGTCGGGATCTTCTCCGACTACCGCAGGCCGTTCTGGAGCGCGGCCGGCTACGCGCTGAAGCGCGGGCAGATCGAGGCGGTGTTCAACATGGGCTTCGTGGCCCACCACCTGATCCGCTTCACCCGCGAGGCCCTGCGCGGCGAGCACAACGCCTCGTTCTACGCCGCGAAGGCCGCGGAGGCGAAGGCCGCCCGCGACCGCAGCTGGTGGGAGACCGCGCGGCGCAAGCTGGTGCCGGAGCGCGAGGCGGCCTAGCCGGGGATCCCGGGAAGGGCTCCGAGCGATGCAGCGGCGGCAGGGTACCCGCGCAAGTCCTTGCCTGCGGCGGAAAAGTCGCGCTCCGGCCCTTGGCAGGCGGCTTGCTAGGCTCTATACACCGCGCCTCACGCATTTCATCCTCACGGAAGGAGAGCGGCCGATCGGCCGGTTTCCGCTCGAAATGTCGCCCGGGCAACCGGGTGGCACTGGCCGGAAGGATCCCAGGGGCGACGAGTCCCGCGGAGCCTTGTCCGGCCATGTCCTGTCCGAGACTGCAGGTGCCGGTTCGCCGGCTTAATCCGCCAGCCTGCACAGACGGGGAAGACCGAATTCGAAAAGCCTCGCCCCGGCCCCGGCCGCGGAGGGGTGTCGGTTTGAACCAACTCGCCCGAGGCGGCCCGAAGGGGCACGCGCGGGGACAGGGCCGCGAAGCGTCGTTCGGACGTTCCCGGTCTTCCTGAAGGCCGAGACCACGTCCGGGCGGCATGTGCAACCGGCGGACCCGAGACCGGGTTCCGCCAACCGGAGAGAGCCCAGTGGACCGGACAGCTAAAGCTGATCTCGTCTCGACGCTCAACGGCGTGTTCAATCAGAGCGCCGTCGTCGTCGTGGCCCACTACAAGGGCCTCACGGTCGCCGACATGCAGAAGCTGCGCGCGCAGATGAAGCAGGCCGGCGCCACCGTGAAGGTCGCCAAGAACAGCCTCGCCGGCATCGCACTCGATGGCACGGACGTCGCCTCCATCAAGCCGCTCCTGAAGGGCCCGACCCTGCTCGCCTATTCCGGCGATCCGGTCGCTGCCGCGAAGGTCGCGGTCGATTTCGCCAAGGTCAACGACAAGCTCGTGATCCTCGGCGGCGCGATGGGGAAGACCGCCCTGAACCCGGACGGCGTGAAGGCGCTCGCCTCGCTCCCGTCCCTCGACGAACTGCGCGCCAAGATCGTGGGCCTCGTGCAGGCGCCCGCGACCAAGATCGCTCAGGTCGTCAACGCGCCGGCGGCGAAGCTCGCCCGCGTGTTCGGGGCCTATGCCAACAAGGACGAGGCCGCCTGAGGCCCTTCAAAATCCATCCGTTCAAACCGATATCTGAGAGGAATTCAAAATGGCTGATCTCGCCAAGCTCGTCGACGACCTGTCCTCGCTGACCGTGCTCGAGGCCGCTGACCTGGCCAAGATGCTCGAGGAGAAGTGGGGCGTCTCGGCCGCCGCTGCCGTCGCCGTGGCCGCCGGCCCGGCCGCCGGTGGCGCCGCCGCCGCTGCCGAGGAGCAGACCGAGTTCACGGTCGTCCTCGCCTCCGCCGGCGACAAGAAGATCGAGGTCATCAAGGAGGTCCGCGCGATCACCGGCCTCGGCCTCAAGGAGGCCAAGGACCTGGTCGAGGGCGCGCCGAAGCCGATCAAGGAAGGCGTCGCCAAGGACGAGGCCGAGAAGCTCAAGGCCCAGCTCGAGAAGGCCGGCGCCAAGGTCGAGCTCAAGTAAGTCGACGATGGGCCGGTCCCGGCCCATCACCCCACGAAGGCTCCGCGCGAGCCTGTCGTGACCGGAGCCCGCGGGTCAGCGCCCGCGGGCTTTAGGCCGCTTCGGCGGATGGTCCCGGAACGGGACCGGCAAGAGATTCGGTTCGGTGGCGCGGCTCGGCGGGGCGCGCGTCACGGCCCGGTGCGGGAGGTCCCTTTCGGGAACGCTTCCCCGGGCGCGAGGCACGCGGGTAGGAGCGAGGTCACATGGCCAACACGCTGGTCGGTCGCAAGCGCATTCGGAAGTTCTTCGGCAAGATCAAGGAAGTTGCCGAGATGCCGAACCTCATCGAGGTTCAGAAGGCGTCCTACGACCAGTTCCTGATGGTCGACGAGCCCGAGGGCGGGCGCGCCGACGAGGGGCTGCAGAGCGTGTTCAAGTCGGTGTTCCCGATCTCCGACTTCGCCTCCACGGCGCTGCTCGAGTTCGTGCGCTACACCTTCGAGGCCCCGAAATACGACGTCGACGAGTGCCGCCAGCGCGGCATCACCTTCGCGGCCCCGCTGAAGGTCACGCTGCGCCTCATCGTGTTCGATGTCGATCCGGACACCCAGGCGAAGTCCGTCAAGGACATCAAGGAGCAGGACGTCTACATGGGCGACATGCCCCTGATGACGGAGAACGGCACCTTCATCGTCAACGGCACCGAGCGCGTCATCGTCTCGCAGATGCACCGCTCGCCGGGCGTGTTCTTCGACCACGACAAGGGCAAGACCCACTCCTCGGGCAAGCTCCTGTTCGCCGCCCGCATCATCCCGTACCGGGGCTCCTGGCTCGACGTCGAGTTCGACGCCAAGGACATCGTGCACGTCCGCATCGACCGGAAGCGCAAGCTGCCGGCGACGTCGCTGCTCTACGCCCTGGGTCTCGACGGCGAGGAGATCCTGTCGACCTTCTACAACAAGGTCGTCTACGACCGGGACGGCGCCGACTGGCGCGTGCCGTTCGACGCCGAGCGCATGAAGGGCATGAAGGCCACCGTCGACCTGATCGACGCCGATTCCGGCGAGGTCGTGCTCGAGGCCGGCAAGAAGCTGAATGCCCGCAACGCCCGCCAGATCACCGAGAAGGGCACCAAGTCCCTCAAGGCGACCGACGAGGATCTCGTCGGCCAGTACGTCGCCGAAGACCTCGTCAACGTGCAGACCGGCGAGATCTGGGCCGAGGCCGGCGAGGAGGTCACCGACAAGCTCCTGAAGAGCCTGGAGGAGGTCGGGATCACCGAGCTGCCGGTGCTCGACATCGACCACGTCAACATCGGCCCCTACATCCGCAACACGCTGGCGGTGGACAAGAACTCCAACCGCGAGGGTGCGCTGTTCGACATCTACCGGGTCATGCGCCCGGGCGAGCCGCCGACCCTCGAGACCGCCGAGGCGATGTTCCACTCGCTGTTCTTCGATTCCGAGCGCTACGACCTCTCGGCGGTCGGCCGCGTGAAGATGAACATGCGCCTCGACCTCGACGCCGCCGACACCGTGCGCACGCTCCGCAAGGAGGACATGCTGGCGGTGGTCAAGGCGCTCGTGGAGCTGCGCGACGGCAAGGGTGAGGTCGACGACATCGACCACCTCGGCAACCGCCGCGTCCGCTCGGTGGGCGAGCTCATGGAGAACCAGTACCGCCTGGGCCTCCTGCGCATGGAGCGCGCCATCCGCGAGCGCATGAGTCAGGTCGACATCGACACGGTCATGCCGCAGGACCTGATCAACGCGAAGCCCGCGGCCGCGGCCGTGCGCGAGTTCTTCGGCTCGTCGCAGCTGTCGCAGTTCATGGACCAGACCAACCCGCTCTCCGAGGTGACGCACAAGCGCCGCCTCTCGGCGCTGGGCCCGGGCGGTCTGACCCGCGAGCGCGCCGGGTTCGAGGTGCGCGACGTGCACCCGACCCATTACGGCCGCATCTGCCCGATCGAGACGCCGGAAGGCCCGAACATCGGCCTGATCAACTCGCTCGCCACCTTCGCGCGGGTGAACAAGTACGGCTTCATCGAGACCCCGTTCCGCCGCGTGCGCGACGGCGTGGTCACCGACGAGGTCGCCTACCTCTCGGCCATGGAGGAGGCGAAGTACTACGTCGCCCAGGCGAACGCCCAGATGGACGAGAACCGCAAGCTCACGGAGGACCTCGTGGTCTGCCGCCGGGCCGGCGAGGTGATCGTCGTCGGGCCCGAGCGCGTCGACCTCATGGACGTGTCGCCGAAGCAGCTCGTCTCGGTGGCCGCGGCGCTGATCCCGTTCCTCGAGAACGACGACGCCAACCGCGCGCTGATGGGCTCGAACATGCAGCGCCAGGCGGTGCCACTGGTCCGCGCCGACGCCCCGTTCGTGGGCACCGGCATGGAGGCGGTGGTCGCCCGGGATTCCGGCGCCGCCATCGCGGCCCGCCGGGCCGGCATCGTCGACCAGGTGGACGCCACCCGCATCGTCATCCGCGCCACCGAGGAGGCCGACGCCAACAAGCCGGGCGTCGACATCTACCGGCTGCAGAAGTTCCAGCGCTCCAACCAGTCGACCTGCATCACGCAGAAGCCGCTGGTCCGCGTCGGCGAGTTCGTCAAGAAGGGCGAGATCATCGCCGACGGTCCCTCGACCGAGTTCGGCGAGTTGGCCCTCGGCCGGAACGTGCTCGTCGCGTTCATGCCGTGGAACGGCTACAACTTCGAGGACTCGATCCTGCTCTCCGAGCGGATCGTGAAGGATGACGTGTTCACCTCGATCCACATCGAGGAGTTCGAGGTGATGGCCCGCGACACCAAGCTCGGGCCGGAGGAGATCACCCGCGACATCCCGAACGTCTCCGAGGAAGCGCTCAAGAACCTCGACGAGGCCGGCATCGTCTACATCGGTGCCGAGGTGAACGCCGGCGACATCCTCGTCGGCAAGATCACCCCGAAGGGCGAGAGCCCGATGACGCCCGAGGAGAAGCTGCTCCGCGCCATCTTCGGCGAGAAAGCCTCGGACGTGCGCGACACCTCCCTGCGGGTGCCGCCGGGCGTCACCGGGACCATCGTGGAAGTCCGCGTGTTCAACCGCCACGGCGTCGACAAGGACGAGCGCGCCCAGGCGATCGAGCGCGAGGAGATCGAGCGCCTCGCCAAGGACCGCGACGACGAGCAGGCGATCCTCGACCGCAACACCTACGCCCGCCTCGCGGACGTGCTGATCGGTCAGGCGCCGGTGGCCGGCCCGAAGGGCTTCCGGAAGGACACCACGCTCACCCGCGAGCTGATCAACGATTACCCGCGCTCGCAGTGGTGGCAGTTCGCCGTCATCGAGGACCGTCTCATGACCGAGATGGAGGCGATGCAGAAGCAGTACGACGAGTCGAAGAAGCGCCTCGAGCAGCGCTTCCTCGACAAGGTCGAGAAGCTGCAGCGCGGCGACGAGCTGCCCCCCGGCGTCATGAAGATGGTCAAGGTCTTCGTGGCGGTGAAGCGCAAGATCCAGCCGGGCGACAAGATGGCCGGCCGTCACGGCAACAAGGGTGTCGTGTCGCGGATCGTGCCGATCGAGGACATGCCGTTCCTAGAGGACGGGACGCATGCCGACATCGTGCTCAACCCGCTGGGCGTGCCCTCGCGCATGAACGTCGGCCAGATCCTGGAGACGCACCTCGGCTGGGCGGCTGCGGGCCTGGGTCGCAAGGTGTCGAAGGCGGTGGATGCCTATCTGAAGTCGCAGGACATCGCGCCGCTGCGAGAGGAGATGAAGGCGATCTACTCCCCGGGCGAGCTCGACGGCCTGACGGACGAGGAGCTGGCCGAGGCCGGCAACAACGTCCGCCGCGGCGTGCCGATGGCCACGCCGGTCTTCAACGGCGCCAAGGAGGCCGATATCGAGCAGATGCTGGAGATGGCCGGTCTCGACCGCTCGGCGCAGTCGACGCTCTACGACGGGCGCACCGGCGAGCCCTTCGACCGCAAGGTGACGATGGGCTACATCTACATGCTGAAGCTCCACCACCTCGTGGACGACAAGATCCACGCGCGCTCGATCGGCCCGTACTCGCTCGTCACCCAGCAGCCGCTGGGCGGCAAGGCGCAGTTCGGCGGCCAGCGCTTCGGCGAGATGGAGGTCTGGGCGCTGGAGGCCTACGGCGCGGCCTACACGCTGCAGGAGATGCTGACGGTGAAGTCGGACGACGTGGCCGGCCGCACCAAGGTCTACGAGGCGATCGTCCGCGGCGACGACACCTTCGAGGCCGGCATCCCCGAGTCGTTCAACGTGCTCGTCAAGGAGATGCGCTCGCTCGGCCTCAACGTCGAGCTGACGTCCTCCAAGAAGGCCGCCAACGACCAGCTTGAGCCCCCGGCCGACGCGGCCGAGTAAGAGAGAGACCACACCTCCCGTGGCGGCGGTTGCCCGCCGCCACGGTCGAGCGGGAAGGGGAGGGGCCTTCCGGGGTTCGACGACGGTGAGCAGCGCCCGCGCGGGGCGCGGCGCCGGATCTTTTTCAGGACGCGGTGGCCCGGCGCGGGGCTGCCGGCGTCAACAAGGAGCGGATCATGAACCAAGAGGTCATGAACCTTTTCAACCAGCAGGCCCAGCCGGTCAGCTTCGATCAGATCAAGATCTCGATCTCGTCCCCGGAGAAGATCCTCTCCTGGTCGTACGGTGAGATCAAGAAGCCCGAGACCATCAACTACCGGACCTTCAAGCCCGAGCGCGACGGCCTGTTCTGCGCGCGCATCTTCGGGCCGATCAAGGACTACGAGTGCTTGTGCGGCAAGTACAAGCGCATGAAGTACAAGGGCGTCATCTGCGAGAAGTGCGGCGTCGAGGTCACCCTCGCGCGCGTCCGGCGCGACCGCATGGGCCACATCGAGCTGGCCGCCCCCGTCGCGCATATCTGGTTCCTGAAGTCGCTGCCGAGCCGCATCGGCCTGCTGCTCGACATGGCGCTCAAGGACCTCGAGCGGATCCTGTACTTCGAGTCGTACTGCGTCATCGAGCCGGGCCTCACCCCCCTGAAGGAGCGTCAGCTCCTGTCGGAGGAGGAGTACCTGCGCGCGCAGGAGGAGTACGGCGAGGACTCGTTCACCGCCATGATCGGCGCCGAGGCCATCCGGCGCATCCTGCAGGAGCTGGACCTCGACAAGATCGCCAACGATCTGCGCGAGGAGATCGCCGTCACCACCTCGGAGCTGAAGCCCAAGAAGCTCCTGAAGCGGCTCAAGATCATCGAGGCCTTCCAGATGTCCGGCAACAAGCCGGAATGGATGATCCTCACGGTCGTGCCGGTGATCCCGCCGGACCTGCGCCCGCTGGTCCCGCTGGACGGCGGCCGCTTCGCGACCTCCGACCTCAACGACCTCTACCGCCGCGTCATCAACCGCAACAACCGCCTGAAGCGGCTGATCGAGCTGCGCGCGCCCGACATCATCATCCGCAACGAGAAGCGGATGCTGCAGGAGGCCGTCGACGCCCTGTTCGACAACGGCCGCCGCGGCCGCGTCATCACGGGTGCCAACAAGCGCCCGCTGAAGTCGCTCGCCGACATGCTCAAGGGCAAGCAGGGCCGGTTCCGCCAGAACCTGCTCGGCAAGCGCGTCGACTACTCGGGCCGCTCAGTCATCGTGGTGGGTCCGGAGCTGAAGCTGCACCAGTGCGGCCTGCCCAAGAAGATGGCGCTGGAGCTGTTCAAGCCGTTCATCTACGCCCGCCTCGACGCCAAGGGCTTCTCGGCCACCGTCAAGCAGGCCAAGAAGCTCGTGGAGAAGGAGAAGCCGGAGGTCTGGGACATCCTCGATGAGGTGATCCGCGAGCACCCGGTGATGCTGAACCGCGCGCCGACGCTGCACCGCCTCGGCATCCAGGCCTTCGAGCCGAAGCTGATCGAGGGCAAGGCGATCCAGCTGCACCCGCTGGTCTGCGCCGCGTTCAACGCCGATTTCGACGGCGACCAGATGGCCGTGCACGTCCCGCTGTCGCTCGAGGCGCAGCTGGAAGCGCGCGTCCTGATGATGTCGACCAACAACATCCTGCACCCGGCCAACGGTCAGCCGATCATCGTGCCGTCGCAGGACATCGTTCTCGGCCTCTACTACCTGTCGATCGTGGCCGAGGGCGCGCCGGGCGAGTTCAAGCCGGGCAACACCAAGAACCCGATGCAGGGCGTCTACGGCGACATGGGCGAGCTGGAGCACGCTCTCGCCGCCAAGGCCGTGTCGCTGCACTCGAAGATCAAGTGGCGCTGGACCGGTATCGGCCCGGACGGTGAGCCCCTGACCAAGACCTACGAGACCACCCCCGGCCGCGTGATCCTCTCCGGCGCCCTGCCGAAGCACGCCAAGGTGCCCTTCGACGTCGTCAACAAGCTGATGACCAAGAAGGAGATCTCGGCGATGATCGACACCGTCTACCGCCACTGCGGTCAGAAGGAGTCGGTGATCTTCTGCGACCGGATCATGGCGCTCGGCTTCAACCACGCGTTCAAGGCCGGCATCTCGTTCGGCAAGGACGACATGGTCGTGCCGGAGAACAAGTGGTCGATCGTCGACACGACCCGCGCGCTCGTGAAGGATTACGAGCAGCAGTACAACGACGGCCTGATCACCCAGGGCGAGAAGTACAACAAGGTCGTCGATGCCTGGGCCAAGTGCTCGGACAAGCTGGCCGCCGAGATGATGGGCCGGATCTCGGCCGTCCAGAAGGACGAGCACGGGGCCGACAAGCAGGTCAACTCGATCTACATGATGAGCCACTCGGGTGCCCGCGGCTCGCCTGCCCAGATGAAGCAGCTTGCGGCGATGCGCGGCCTCATGGCCAAGCCGTCGGGCGAGATCATCGAGACCCCGATCATCTCGAACTTCAAGGAAGGCCTGGACGTTCTGGAGTACTTCAACTCCACGCACGGTGCCCGTAAGGGCCTGGCCGACACCGCCCTGAAGACCGCGAATTCCGGCTACCTGACCCGCCGCCTCGTCGACGTGGCCCAGGACGCCGTCATCCGCGAGGTCGATTGCGGCACGACCAACGGCATCAAGATGCGCGCCATCGTGGATGCCGGCCAGGTCGTGGCGACGCTCGCCACCCGCATCCTGGGCCGTGCCACGGCCGAGGATCTGGTGGCCGCGGACGGCACGGTGATCGTCAAGACCGGCGAGACCATCGAGGAGCGGCACCTTCCGGCGATCAACGCCGCCGGCATCCAGGAGGTGAAGATCCGCTCGGTGCTGGTCTGCGCCACCAAGAGTGGCGTCTGCGCCACCTGCTATGGGCGCGACCTCGCCCGCGGCACGCCCGTCAACATGGGCGAGGCCGTCGGCGTCATCGCGGCGCAGTCGATCGGCGAGCCGGGCACGCAGCTCACGATGCGCACCTTCCACATCGGCGGTGCGGCCCAGATCGCCGACTCGTCGTTCATCGAGTCGAGCTTCGAGGGCACGATCAAGATCCGCAACCGCGCGATCGCCAAGAACTCCGATGGCGATCTGATCGCCACCGGCCGCAACGTGGCGGTGGTGGTCGTCGGGTCGGACGGGGTCGAGCGGGCGGTCCACCGCCTGCAGTACGGCGCCAAGCTCCGAGTCGACGAGGGTGACAAGATCAAGCGTGGGCAGCGCATCGCCGAGTGGGATCCCTACACCCGTCCGATCCTCACCGAGGTCGACGGCATCGTGGCCTACGAGGACTTGGTCGACGGCCAGTCCATGACCGAGACCACCGACGAGTCGACCGGCATCGCCAAGCGCGTCGTCGTCGACTGGCGCGGCTCGGCCCGGACCTCTGACCTCAAGCCCGCGATGGTCGTGGTCGATCGGGACGGCAAGGCGCTCAAGCTGCCCCGCGGCTCGGACGCCCGCTACTTCCTGCCGGTCGACGCCATCATCGGCTTCGATCCCGGCGCGAAGGTGAATGCCGGCGACATTCTCGCCCGCGTCTCGACCGACTCGGCCAAGACCCGCGACATCACCGGCGGTCTGCCGCGGGTGGCGGAGTTGTTCGAGGCAAGGCGCCCGAAGGACGCGGCGATCATCGCCGAGAAGTCGGGCACCATCGCGTTCGGCCGCGACTACAAGAACAAGCGTCGGCTCACGCTGACGCCGCACGACGGCTCGGAGGCGGTCGAGTACCTGATCCCGAAGGGCAAGCACATCCACCTGCAGGACGGGGACGTGGTCGAGCTCGGCGATTACATCGTCGACGGAAACCCGGCCCCGCACGACATCCTGGCGATCAAGGGCGTGGAGGAACTCGCGGCCTACCTCGTCAACGAGATCCAGGAGGTCTACCGGCTGCAGGGCGTGTCGATCAACGACAAGCACATCGAGGTGATCGTCCGTCAGATGCTGCAGAAGGTCGAAGTGACCGACGGCGGCGACTCGGACATCCTCTCGGGTGACCAGATCGACCGGACGGAGTTGACCGACTTTAACGAGAAGCTGCTCGCCGAGGGCAAGAAGCCGATCCAGGGCGTTCCGGTCCTGCTCGGCATCACCAAGGCGTCGCTGCAGACCAAGTCGTTCATCTCGGCGGCCTCGTTCCAGGAGACCACCCGCGTCCTCACCGAGGCGGCGGTCAACGGCAAGGTCGACACCCTGGAGGGCCTGAAGGAGAACGTCATCGTCGGGTCGCTGATCCCGGCGGGCACGGGCTCGATGGTGGCGGATATCCGCTCCATCGCCCGCCGCCGCGACGCGATGATCCTGCAGCAGAAGCAGGCCGAGAGCGGCGCCATGCCGGTCGAGGAGCTTCCGCCCGCCGCCGCCGAGTGAGGCCGTCGGCAGGTTCGTGACGCGAGAGGGCGGCCTTCGGGCCGCCCTTTCTCGTTCCGGCCTGCCTTTGTCCGGCCGTGTCCCCTCACCAACTCGAACGCCGTCTTTGCGAGCGCAGCGAAGCAACCCAGTGTCGCGCCACGCTGGAAGACGTCCCGCTGCCCTGGGTCACTTCGCTGCGCTCGTGATGACGGGCCGGGCAGTGTCGACTGCAACCCCGAAACCGTATCGAGACGCGCGCGACCGTCCGGCCTTAACGGCAGCTCAACCATACCGCGCGATAAATTCGGCGCGGCCGCAGAAACACCCTGGAAACGGGGAGGATCGGGCCGGTTCGGGTGCGTGAGTGCGGGTCTGGCGTCGTGGGCACGAGACGAGGACGGGAATCGAGCCTGCGCTGGCTCTCGGCGGCCCTGACGCCCTGGATGGTCGGTCTGGGCCTGCTGGTGTCGTTCACCGCCGACGCCGGCACGGAGAACGCCATCGGGGCGAGCCGGCTCGGGGTGATCGATGCCGACACGGTCCCGCCGCTGCCGCCCGGCACCCTGCTGATCGGATCGGCCCTCCGCCGCCTCGGCGACGAGCCGCCCCAGGCGACCTTCAAGACCGGCGCGCACGTTTTCCCGGTCGTGCAGCGGGCCGGCAAGGGCGACCCCGCCCGGCCGCCGGCCGAGAGCTTCGCGCGCCGGGCCGCGAACCTGCGCGAGGCGGGCGGCGCCCTGGTGTTCGGCGACGTTACCGGCAGCGTCACCGGCGTGCTGACGCAGGGCTCCGCGATCTGGGACCCGGAATCCGAGCCGGAAGCCGCCTTCGTCCCCGTGCCGGATCTCGGCCTCACCACCGGCAGCGGCACCGCCGCCTCCACGGGCGCGGGGACGGCCGACCTCACCGAGGATGGCGGCCCCGAGCGCTTCGACGGCTCGACCCCGCCGGTGCCGCGGGCCATCGCGCTGTCCTCCACGACGCCGGCACCCGCCGACGCCATCCCCGTCGAGATCGCCGCGGCGAGCCTCGCGCTCCCCGATTTCGCGCTCCGCACCGAGCGGCCCGACAGCGCCCAGCCGGTGCCCGAGGACGCGCGCCGGCGCTACGCCGACCTGATCGACCCGAACGCCCTCGACAAGGAGCAGCGCTGCCTCTCCGAGGCGGTCTATTTCGAGGCCCGGAGCGAGCCCGAGGCCGGCCAGGCCGCCGTCGCCCAGGTGGTGCTCAACCGGGTGAAGAGCGGCCTCTACCCGGCGAGCGTCTGCGGCGTCGTCTACCAGAACCGGCACCACTACATGGGGTGCCAGTTCTCCTTCGCCTGCGAGGGCAAGTCGCTGCGCATCACCGATGCCGGCGCCTGGGAATCCGCCACCCGCATCGCCCGCTCGGTGATCGAGGGCCGGACCTACCTCGCGGAGGTCGGCGCCGCGACCCACTACCACGCCGACTACGTGCGTCCGGGCTGGGCCCGCCGTCTGCGCAAGATGGACGTGATCGGCCGGCACATCTTCTACCAGCTCCGGGCCGGCCAGACCTGACCCGGGCCGGACCGGACTTCATAAGAGAGACTGTCGAAGATCCGAACAATCCTACCTAGGTAGGCGACGCCTAAGCAGTCGAAACCAAGGGTTAATTTTACCTTCGTTCCCGATAATGCTTGCGCGCCGGGCAACGAGTCTGGCCTCTGGTACGTCGAGACGAGCGCCGCGTCCGCGCCGCGTCTCGCAGTAATGCGTATCAGAGGACTTCCATGACCGCGCCGGTCGCTCGCACCGCTCTCCTCGCCGCCGCCCTCGGCGGCGTGCTCCTCGCCGCACCCGCCCAGGCCGGCGGCTGCTACGGCTCCGAATGCTATCGCCGCGTCGTCACGCCGCCGGTCTACGACACCGTGCAGGAGAACGTGCTGGTGCGCCCGCCCCGCACGGTCTACCGGACCACGCCGCCGGTCTACGATACGGTGTCGGAGCGCGTGATGGTCTCGCCCGGCGGCCGCTACTGGCAGACCAGCCGCGGCCCCGGCGGCGAGCTGATCGGCTGCTGGGTGACCACGCCGCCGCGCTTCGCCGTCCGCACCCGGACCGTGCTGATCCGCCCGGCGCAGACGATCCCCGAGACGATCCCGCCGGAATACGCCAGCGTCAGCCGCCGCGTCCTCGTCGCGCCCGCCCGGGCCGGCTGGGCGCCGATCGGCGGCGGTTACGGCTACCGGCCCGCGGCCTATGGCGGCCCGCTCGTCGGCTCGATCCCGGACGCCCTCGGCATCACCGGGGCCAGCTCCTCGGACATCGGCGTCGGTCTCGGCTTCTACACGGGCAGCCGGTACGACGGATACTGAGCCGGTAACGACCGCCGTCGCCTTGATTCCGGGCGTCCCGGCCACACCTCACCGCGCAGCACGGGAGGTGATGATGGGGACGTTCAAGGCCTGGGTGGTCGAGAAGAACGAGGCCGGCCAGAGCCTCGCCTTCCGGGATTTCGACGACGCCGACCTGATGGACGGCGACGTCACCGTGCGGGTGACGCACTCGACCCTGAACTACAAGGACGGCCTCGCGCTCACCGGCAAGTCGCCGGTGGTGCGCCGCTTCCCGATGATCCCCGGCATCGACTTCTCGGGGATCGTCGAGACCTCGGACCATCCGGAGTACAGGCCGGGCGACGCGGTCGTGCTCACCGGCTGGGGCGTCGGCGAGACACATCTCGGCGCCTACGCGCAGCGCGCCCGGGTCCGGGGCGACTGGCTGGTTCCGCTGCCCCAGGGCCTCACGGCCGAGCAGGCCATGGCGGTGGGCACTGCCGGCTACACGGCGATGCTGTGCTGCATGGCGCTGGACGCCCACGGTGTGAAACCCGAGCACGGCCCGGTCATCGTCACCGGCGCCTCGGGCGGCGTCGGCTCGGTGGCGGTGGCGCTCCTCGCCCGGGCCGGCTGGCACGTGATCGCCTCCACGGGCCGGGACGGCGAGTCCGAGTACCTGAAGGGCCTCGGGGCCGCCGAGATCCTCGACCGGGCGGAGCTGTCGAAGCCCGGCAAACCCCTCGGCAAGGAGCGCTGGGCCGCGGGGGTCGACGCCGTCGGCTCCACGACCCTCGCCAACGTGCTCGCCATGACCCGGGCGGACGGCGCCGTCGCGGCCTGCGGGCTGGCGCAGGGCATGGACCTGCCGACCTCGGTGGCGCCCTTCATCCTCCGCGGCGTCTCGCTGCTCGGCATCAACAGCGTCACCACCCCGCAGAAGAAACGCCGCGAGGCCTGGGCGCGCCTCGCTCGGGAACTCGACCTGGCCAAGCTCGCCGCCATGACGAGCACGGTCCGCCTGGAGGAGGTCGGCCGGCTCGGCGAGGAGATCCTGGCCGGCAAGGTCCGAGGCCGGACCGTCGTGACGGTGGCGTAGGTCCGGCGCCCGTCAGGCGGCTTTCCGGGCCTGGAGCAGGTAGCTCATCGGCAGGAGCCGGTCGGCGGCGAGCACGTCGCAGGCCGTGCTGCTGATGTTGTCAGGAAACTCCCGGAACCGCTCGATCGCGAGGCCGGCACCGATCAGGCTCTCGATCAGCATCCCGACGGGATGGGCGAACCAGTAATGCGGTCCGACCCGCGGGGCCGGCCCGTCGCCGTACACGATGGCGTCCTCGCCAACGAACGGCGCCGTGCGGAAATAGGAGTGCCGGACCAGAAGCGGCTGCTCCGCCCGCGGCTCGAACATGTTCACGACGGGGTGCTCCTCGTGGATGAGGATCCGGCCGCCCGGGTGCAGGAGGCGCGCCGCCACGGCCAGGAAGCGCGGCAGGTCGGGCATCCAGCCCAGCACGCCGATGGTGATCACCGCGAGGTCGTAGGCACCGTCGTGCTCCGCGTCGATCGCGTGCACGTCGCCCGCGACGAAGCGGCAGTCGCGCCCGGCGATGCCGGCGAGGTCCCTGGCCTGGGCGAGGAACGCCTCCGACTGGTCGAACCCGGTCGCCGACCGGGCGCCGAGATTCATCAGCGACACCGTCTCCCGCCCGTTGTTGCAGCAGAGCTGCGCGACGGAGGTCCCGGCGAGGCCGATCGCCCGCAAGGCCGCCTCCATCGGCGGGTCGAAGCAGGAGAAGCCGGGATCCCGCGCGAAGTTCTGCGTCAGCCGGTCCCAAGACGGGTCGCTCCGGTGCAGGGGCGCGGAGGCATCCCAGGCCTGGCGGTTGGCGGCGACGGCCTCGGCGGCGGACAGGGACGACATCGACGGCTCCGGGTGAATCGCCGGAGAGTCTAGCGAGCGGTGCCCGTGTCGCGCCACGGCGAAAACGCCGGGCCGGCCGAACCGCCGTCGCGCGGGAACCTTTGCCGTACCTCGCGTGTTGGCGTCTTCATGAGCGTCGCATTCGTCAAAGAGCCCGAGGGTGGGGAAGCGTTCGAGAATCTGCCGGACCGGCCGATCTCGCCGCACACGAACTTCGTCACGCCGGAGGGGCTCGCGCAGATCGAGGCCGAGGTCGCGCGTCTCGAGAAGGAGGTCGCCTCGCTGGACCCCGCCGACAAGGCGGAGGATTCCCGCATCGGGCGCGACCTGCGCTACTGGGCGGCCCGGAAGAACACCGCGCAGCTCGTGGAGCCCAGGGGCGGCGACACCGTGCAGTTCGGCTCCACCGTCACGGTGGTCCGCGAGGACGAATCCGGCAAGGAGACCCGGCAGACCTTCCGGATTGTCGGCGAGGACGAGGCCGACCCGCACAAGGGCTCGATCTCGTACGTGGCACCGCTCGCCCGCGCCATCACGGGCAAGACGATCGGCGACGTGGTCGAGGTGAACGGCCACGAGGTCGAGGTCGTCGAGATTCGCTGAGGCGGGTCAACGGCCCTCGAACCGGGCCCGCAGCGGCAGCAACGCCTCGGCAACGTGCTCCATGAAGGCCCGGACTCGCGCCGCGTGGCGCAAGTCCGGATGCGTCAGGATCCAGAGGTCCGCCCCGAGTTCCGGGTGCGGCCCTGACAGCCGTCGCAGCGCCGGATTGAGGTCGGCCGTGAAGCAGGGAAGCGGACCGATGCCGAGACCGGCCTCGACCGCCGCTTCCAGGCCCAGCACCGCGTTGATCCGCAGGCGGACACGGTCGGACGGCACCCGCGCCTCCACGAACCGCGTGAGCGAGCCCCCCGCCACCAGCGGGCTCGGACTAATCCACGTCTCGCGGGCCAGGTCGCCGTAAGCGCGGTCGGCGCGGCCGTAGACCGCCCAGGCGGTGAGGGCGAGGCGGCGCCCGACCAGGGTCTCGCTCGGCTCCCGGCTGATCCGGATCGCCACGTCGGCGTCCCGGCGCGACAGGTTGAGGGTCGCCTCGGCGAGGATGAGCTCGATCCGGATCTCAGGATAACGCTCCGCGAAGCTCGCCAGCATCGGCATCAGCAGCTCGGCGGCGAAGCCCGCCGGCGCGGTCACCCGCAGCTCGCCGGAGGGTGTCTCGCCCTGTCCCGCCACCGCGCGGGAGAACCGTGCCACGTCCAGCTCGATGCGCCCGGCCGCCTCGATCATCGCCTGCCCGGCGGCGGTCGGCACGTAGCCCGTGCGCAGCCGCTCGAACAGGCGCGCGCCGAGCCGCGCCTCCAGGGCGGCGAGGCGCCGGAACGCCGTAGAGTGATTGATACCCAGTTCGGCCGCCGCCGCGGTCAGGCCGCCCCGATCGGCCACCGCCTTCACGAACCGGAATTCGTCCCAATCGAGCGCCACGCCCCAAACCTTGCATCTGTGCAAGATCAATCTTGCATGTCGGCGCATTCTTGCAAGGCGGCAAATGCGCGATGCAGGGGCCTTCCGTCGGCCGACGATTCGGCCGGACGTCCGACCCGCAGGAGAGATAACCCGATGGCGAAGGTTCTGGTGCTGTACTACTCGACCTACGGTCACGTGGAGCAGATGGCCTACGCCGTCGCCGAGGGCGCCCGCGAGACGGGGGCCGAGGTCGTCGTGAAGCGCGTGCCCGAGCTGGTCCCGGAGGAGGTCGCCCGGCAGAGCCACTTCAAGCTCGATCAGGCGGCGCCGGTCGCGACCGTCGCCGAACTCGCCGACTACGACGCGATCATCTTCGGCACGCCGACCCGCTACGGCAACATGGCCTCGCAGATGAAGCAGTTCATCGATCAGACCGGGGGGCTCTGGATGAAGGGCGCCCTGGTCGGCAAGGTCGGCTCGGTCTTCACCTCCACGGCCTCCCAGCACGGCGGCCAGGAGACGACGCTGACGAGCTTCCACACGGTGCTGTTCCACCACGGCATGGTGGTGGTCGGCCTTCCCTACAGCTTCCAGGGGCAGGCGGGCGTCGAGGCGGTGAAGGGCAACACGCCCTACGGCGCCAGCACGATCGCGGACGGCGACGGGTCCCGCCAGCCGAGTGCTGTCGAGCTGGAGGGCGCGCGGTTCCAGGGCCGCCACGTGGCGGGCATTGCCGCCAAGCTGGCCCGAGACTGAGAAGCCAAGAAAAAAGGCTCGGATTGCTCCGAGCCTGAAAGGAAAAAGGCCATTGGGGGCTGAGAAGGCCTTCGTGATCAATAAACGGATCAGGCCGAAATCTGTTCCGCGGCCGGCGAAAATTTCTTCGCCGTCAGCGGGGCGCGGCCGCCCGGGCGAGGCGATCTCGGATCGCCTCGCCGAGCCCGTCCTCGGGGATCGGCGCGACCGCGATGGTCTCCGCCCCCGAGGCGTCGAGGTCGCGCAGGGCGCCGAACAGCCGGGCAGCGGCCTCCGCGGGGTCGCCCGCCGGGCTCAGGTTGAGACTGGCGCGCGCGGTCTCGTGACCGGTCGGGGGGCGGGACCCGAACAGCAGGACCGCCTCGCCGGGCTCGACCCGCACCGCGTCGAGGCGGACCCGCGCCCGCGGCGCGTAGTGCGAGGCGAGCATGCCCGGGCCCGCCGGCCGGTCGGCATCCGCCGCCACGGGCGCCGCCGGGTCGAGGCCGAGCACCGCCCGGAGCGCCGCCCGGGTGACGCCGCCGGGCCGCAGCAGCCGCGGCGTGCCGCCCAGGCAGGCCACCACCGTGGACTCGACGCCCACCGGCGTGTCGCCGCCGTCGAGCACCGCGGCGATGCGGCCGGCGAGATCGTCGAGGACGTGGGCGGCCCGGGTCGGGCTCACCCGCCCGGACCGGTTGGCCGAGGGCGCCGCGACCGGCCGCCCGACCTCCGCCAGGAGATCCCGCGCGAGCGGGTGCGCCGGAACCCGCAGGGCGAGGCTCGGCAGGCCGGCGCGGGCGAGGTCGCAGACCCGCGTGCCCGCGTGCGCCGGGACGACCAGGGTCAGGGGTCCGGGCCAGAAGGCCTCCGCGAGGCGGCGCGCCGGCGCGTCGAAGACGCCCTCCGCCAGGGCTGCCGCCGCGTCGGGCAGGTGCGAGATCAGCGGGTTGAAGCGCGGCCGCGCCTTGGCGGCGAAGATGCCCGTCACCGCCCCGGGGTCGGTTGCGTCCGCCCCGAGCCCGTAGACGGTCTCGGTGGGGAAGGCGACGAGGCGGCTAGCCCGCAGGAGAGCGGCGGCCTCCGCGAGGCCGGCCGCGTCGGCGGTGAGCCGCCGGGTCGCGGCCGGGACCGTTGACCCGGGATCATTCATGCGGGAAGCCGTCTCCGAGGTCATGGCGGTGCGAGCCCCGCGCGCCTATCCTCGCCCCGCCCTAGCGCCGGTGCGCGGGCGCGGTCAAACCCGCCCCGGATCGAACGAGCGGGCGGGCCGCCACACGGGAGGATCGTATGAGTTACCGCGCCCCGGTCCCCGAGATGCTCTTCACGCTGCGGCACGTGGCCGGGCTCGACGCGGTCGATCCCGACGATGCCGAGGCGATCCTGACCGAGGCCGGGCGCATCGCCGCCGGCGTGATCGCGCCGCTCAACCGGGTCGGCGACCGGCACGGCACTCCCTTCGCGGACGGGGAGGTCACCACGCCGCCCGGCTGGCGCGAGGCCTACCGCACCTTCACGGAGGGCGGCTGGAACGGGCTCTCGGCCGAGGCCGACCACGGCGGGCAGGGCCTGCCGAAGCTGATCGAGGCCGCCTGCACCGAGATGTGGAACGGCGCCAACCTCGCCTTCGGCCTCTGCCCGCTCCTGACCCAGGGCGGCATCGAGGCGCTCGCGGCCCACGGCTCGGACGACCTGAAGGCGCGCTACCTCGCGAAGCTGGTCTCGGGTGAATGGCCCGCCACCATGAACCTGACCGAGCCGCAGGCGGGCTCCGACCTCGCCCTCCTGCGCACCCGGGCGGTGCCGGCGGGCGACGGCACCTACCGGATCACCGGCAACAAGATCTACATCACCTACGGCGAGCACGACCTCGCCGACAACATCGTCCACCTCGCCCTGGCCCGGCTGCCCGAGGCGCCCGCCGGCACGCGGGGCATCTCCCTGTTCCTGGTGCCGAAAGTGCTGCCGGACGGCACCCGCAACGACCTGCGCTGCTCCGGCATCGAGCACAAGCTCGGCATCCACGCCTCGCCGACCTGCTCGATGGCGTTCGGCGACGGCGGCGGCGCCACCGGCTGGCTGATCGGCCAGGAGAACAAGGGTCTGGCCTGCATGTTCACGATGATGAACGCGGCGCGGCTCAATGTCGGCCTGCAGGGCGTCGGAATCGCCGAGGCCGCGACCCAGCGGGCGCTCGCCTACGCGCAGGAGCGCCGCCAGGGCAAGGCGGTGGGCGCCGCCGAGGCGACCAGCCCGATCGCCGCCCATCCGGACGTGCAGCGCATGCTGCTCACCATGAAGGCCTCGACGGCCGCCGCCCGCGCCATCTGCTACCTCACCGCCGCGGCCCTCGACGCGTCGAAGGGACCGGAGGGGCAGGCGGCCCTGGACCGCGCCTCGCTGCTGACCCCGGTCGCGAAGGCGTTCGCGACGGACCTCGCCAACGAGGTGACCTCGCTCGGTGTGCAGGTCCACGGCGGCATGGGCTTCGTGGAGGAGACCGGGGCGGCGCAGCTCATGCGCGACGCCCGCATCCTCGGCATCTACGAGGGGACCAACGGCATCCAGGCCATCGACCTCACCGCCCGCAAGCTGCCGCTGAACGGCGGGGCCACCGCGCGGTCGCAGATCGCCTGGATGCGCCGCGCCGCGGAGGGACTGCTCAAGGCCGGCGACCCGGCCTTCGGCCACATGGCGGCGCGGCTGCGCGACGGGATCGGCAGTCTCGACCGGGCGACGAGCCACCAGCTCGCCGCGCTGAGCTCGAACCGCCCCGAGGCGGCGCTCGCCGGCGCGACGCCGTACCTGCGCCTGTTCGGCCTGACGCTGGGCGCCGCCTGCCTCGCCCGGGGCGCGCTCGCCGCGAGCGCTGCCCGAAAGGCTGGCGAGACGGACCCGGCGCACGCGGCCCGCATCGTGCTCGCCCGGTTCTACGCCGAGAACCTCCTGGTGGCCGCCTCCGGCCTGGAGCAGGCGGTGGTCGAGGGCGGCGCCTTCACGGACGACGCCGCCCTGGCGCTGGCGGTTTGAGGAGCGGATCATGGCCGAACCCGTCACGATCGACGACCTCGCGGGCGGCGTCCGCCTGATCACCCTGAACCGCCCCGAGAAGAAGAACGCCCTCACGGGCGCCATGTACGACGCGATGCGCGCGGGCCTGACGGAGGCCGACGCGTCGGACGCGGTCGGCGCCGTGGTCTTCGCCGGGCAGCCCGGCATGTTCAGCGCCGGCAACGACCTCGCCGATTTCATGGGGCATGCCGGTGATGGATTCAGTTCCTCGCCGGCGCTGGCCTTCATCCGCCAGCTCGCCCGGACCCGCACCCCGATGGTGGCGGCGGTCGACGGGATCGCGGTCGGCATCGGCGCGACCCTCTGCCTGCACTGCGACCTCGTCTACGCGAGCCCGGCGGCGCGCCTGCGCATGCCCTTCGTCGAGCTCGGCCTCGTGCCGGAGGCGGCGTCGAGCTACCTGCTGCCCCTGCGAGTCGGCCGGCTCCGGGCGACCGAGCTGCTGCTCCTGTCCCGGCCGCTCGAGGCCGACGAGGCGCAGGCCCTGGGCCTCGTCAACGCGGTGCTACCCGCCGACATGCTGGTCGAGCAGGCCATCGCGCAGGCCGCGCGCCTCGCCGCCCTGCCGCGCGGGGCGCTGACGGCGTCCCGGGCGCTGATCCGGGGCGACCAGGCGCAGGTCGAGGCGGCCCTGGAGGCGGAGGCCAGAGCCTTCGACGCGCAGCTGCGCTCGCCCGAGTCCCAGGAGCGGCTCGCCGCCTTCCTGTCGCGGTCGAAGCCCGCCGCCTCGGCGTGAGCCCGCCCGACCTCTCCCAGAAGATCTGCCTCGTCGCGGGCGCGTCGCGGGGCGTCGGCCGGGGCCTCGCCCGGGCGCTGGGCGAGGCGGGGGCCACGGTGATCGTCACGGCCCGCTCCAGCGAGACCGGCCCGCGCACCGAGATGCGCGCCGAGGCGATCGAGGACACGGCCCGCGCGGTCGACGCCGCCGGCGGCCGCGGTCACCACTACCTCTGCGATCACCGCTCCGAGCGTGCCACCGATGCGCTGGTCCACTGGGCTCTGCGCCGGTTCGGGCGGATCGACGTCGCGGCCTGCAGCGTGTGGAGCGGCAACGAGGGCTACGACGGCGAGCGCTACCCGGACGGGGCCGGCTGGGGCACGCCGTTCTGGCGCCGCTCGGCGGAGCCGTACATCGGCCTCCTCGAGGCCGGGCCGCTGCCGGCCCTGCTGCTCGCCCGGGCGGTCGCCCCCGCCATGGTGGCGGCGCGGGCCGGGCTGCTGGCGCTCGTCTCCTTCGGGACCGAGGATTACCTCGGCGACGTGTTCTACGATTCCGCCAAGGCCGCGACCAACCGGCTGACCTTGGCCTTCGCCCGGGAACTCGCGCCCCACGGCGTCACCGCCCTCGGCCTCTCGCCGGGCTTCGTCGCCACCGAGCGGGCGCGCGACCTCGGTCACATCCAGCACGCCACCGAGAGCCCGCTCTACGCCGGCCGGGCGCTCGCGGCGCTCGCCGCCGACCCCGGCATCGCCGCCCGGGCGGGCGCCGTGCTGCATGCCGGCGACCTCGCGCGGATCTACGGCTTCACCGACGCCGATGGGACGCGGCCGGAGCGGTTCCGCGTCGGGCCGTGACAGGCCGTGACGGGCCGGGACGGTTTTGGCGGGACCTGTCGCCCGAATGGCGCAGCCCCGCGGCAAACGGGCCGGATCCGCCCCGGGACCCGTCGGCGGGGTTGATTCGCGGGGCCCGGACGCGCGTCCTGTCGGGATCGGCGGCTCCGATTGCTGCGGGAGCGAAAAACGGCCTTAATTCGCCCGCAGGTCAGGGGAGCGATCCTGTACCCGCCCCGATCTCCGGTCGGGCCGGGACCGTGCGTGTGAACGAGGGAAACTGGCATGTCGGAAGCGAACACGGCCCCGCGCGTGCTGATGGTGTTCCCGAAGTTCTACGAAAACTCGATGTGGAACTTCAAAGAGGCCATGGAGCTGCAGGGCGCCCGCGCGCCGGCGCCGCCGCTGGGCCTCATCACGCTGGCCGCGATGCTGCCGCCGGCCTGGCAGGTGACGCTCGTCAACCGCAACTGCGAGGAACTGACGGACGCGCAGATCCAGGCCGCCGACCTCGTGATGACCGGCGGCATGCTGCCCCAGGAGCCGGACTGCCTCGTGGTCATCGACCGCTGCGTGGCGCTCGGAACCCCGGTCTGCGTCGGCGGCCCGGCCCCGACCTCGACGCCGGAGGTCTACGACAAGGCCGACTTCCTGGTGCTGGGCGAGGCCGAGGGCATCCTCGACACGTTCGTGGCCGCCTGGGAGGCCGGCGAGCGCCGCGGCCGGCTCACGGCCGAGAAGTTCAAGGCCGACGTCACCAAGAGCCCGATCCCGCGCTTCGACCTGCTGACCTTCAGCCACTACCTCTACATCGGCGTCCAGTTCTCACGCGGCTGCCCGTTCACCTGCGAGTTCTGCGACATCATCGAGCTCTACGGCCGCGCCCCGCGGACCAAGACCACGCCGCAGATGCTGGCGGAACTCGACCGGCTCTACGGCCTCGGCTACCGCGGGCACGTCGACTTCGTCGACGACAACCTGATCGGCAACAAGAAGGCGATCAAGCTGTTCCTGCCCCACCTGATCAAGTGGCAGGAGGAGCACGGCTACCCGTTCAAGTTCTCCACCGAGGCCTCGCTGAACCTCGCGGACGACGACGAGCTGCTCGGGATGATGCGGGACGCGAATTTCTTCGCCCTGTTCACGGGGATCGAGACGCCCGACGAGGCGACGCTGATCCAGACGCAGAAGAAGCAGAACACCAAGCGCTCGATCGCCGACAGCGTGCACAAGCTCTACGAGCACGGCATGTTCGTCACGGCCGGCTTCATCGTCGGCTTCGACACCGAGAAGGACAGCATCAGCAAGGCGATGTCGCTGTGCATCGGCCAGACCGGCATCCCGATCGCCATGGTCGGCCTGCTCTTCGCGCTGCCGAACACGCAGCTCTCGCGCCGCCTGCGCAAGGAGGGCCGCCTCTACGAGAACTACGCGGCGACCACCGCCGACCAGGGCGACCAGTGCACGCAGGGCATCAACTTCGTGACCCTGCGGCCGCAGCGCGACGTGCTGGCCGACTACCGCGACGTCCTCCAGGAGATCTACGACCCGCCGAACTTCTTCGACCGGGTCCGGGTGGTCGCCCGGCGGGTGAAGCGGCCGAAATTCGCCGCCCAGAAGCTCAACTGGGGCCACATCGCCCACGATCTCTACTCGCTGCTGCGGGTGTGCTGGCGGATGACCGTGCGGCGTCCGGAACTCGCCAAGCACTTCTGGAGCGTGTTCCTGGAGACCGCCCGCCGCAACCCGGCCGCCCTGGAGGCCGTGGTCACCAACATGGTGATCTACCTCCACGTCTACCCGTTCTCGCGCTACGTCATCCGCGAGATCAACGGCCGGATCGCCGACCTCGATGCCGGCCGCTGGGTGCAGCCGCCGGTCCTGGCGCCCGAGGCGGAGACCTGCAAGGCGCCGCCGGTCGGCAAGGTGGTGGCCAAGGCCGAGGTCAAGCACCTCGCCGCGGTGGCCTGAGGGATCCGCGGCCGCTGCGCTTGCGGGCTCGGCCGATCATCGCTAGCTGACCCGCCGCGAGGCCACGTCCTCCCCCCGCCACGCGGGGCACAAGTCCGGGACGGCCCGGCCCTTTCGGGAGGGCCGCCGTGGCCTGGATCTATCTCGTCACCGCGGGCGTGCTGGAGGTCGTCTGGGCCTTCGCGATGAAGCAGTCGGAGGGCTTTACGCGCCTCTGGCCGACCGCCATCATGGCCGTGTCGATGGCCGGCAGCGTCGGCTTCCTGGCGCTGGCCATGCGCACGCTGCCCCTGGGCACCGCCTACACGATCTGGACCGGAATCGGCGCGGTCGGCGCCTTCCTGATCGGCATCGCCGTGCTGGGGGAGCAGGCGAGCGCCAGCCGGATCCTCGCGGCCGGCCTGATCGGCTCCGGGCTCGTCCTGATGAAGCTGTCGAGCCCCGGCTAAGCCTGAGGCCGAGCCTCAGGCCGCGCGCACGGTGTGCAGGAAGGCGTCGATCTCCCGGCGCAGCTCGGCGGCCTCCTCCGAGAGACTCGACGCCGAGGCCAGCATCCGCGTGGCGGCCGTGCCCGTGTCGTCGGCCGCCCGCGCCACCGCGTCGATCGTCCCGGTGACCGCGCCGGTCCCGGACGCCGCCTCGGCCACGTTCCGGGCGATCTCCCGGGTCGCCGCGCCCTGCTGCTCGACGGCGGCCGCGATCGAGGTCGCCACCCCGTCGATCTCGCGGATGCGCGCCGTGATCCCGTCGATCGCGTCCACGGTCTGCCCGGTCGCGCCCTGGATACGGCCGACCTGACCGGCGATCTCCTCGGTGGCCCGGGCGGTCTGGGCGGCGAGCTGCTTCACCTCGCTGGCGACCACCGCGAAACCGCGCCCCGCATCGCCGGCGCGGGCCGCCTCGATCGTGGCGTTCAGCGCCAGCAGGTTCGTCTGGCCGGCGATGTCGGTGATGAGGCGCACGACGTCGCCGATCCGGCCCGCGGCGGTGCTCAGTTCCTGCACGAGGCCGGCCGTGTCGCCGGCCTGGACCACCGCGCTCCGGGCGAGTTCGGCGGACCCGTCGACCTGGCGGCCGATCTCCTGCACCGAGGCGCCGAGTTCCTCGGCGGCCGCCGCGACCGTGCCGACATGCTGGGCGGCCTCCTGCGCGGCGCCCGCCACCGTGGCCGAGCGCTCCGCGGTGTGCGTGGCCGTACCGCTCATCGCCTCGGCGTCGGCCCGCAGGCCGAGGGCGGCGTCCGCCACCCGGGCCAGTACGCCGCCGACCGCGGCCTCGAAGGACTCGGCCATGGCGTGGACCGCGCGCCGGCGCTGCGCCTCGGCGCCCTCGCGCGCCAGCGCGGTCTCCCGCTCCAGGGCGCGGGTGTGGATCAGGTTGTCCTTGAAGACCTGCACGGCCGCCGCCATCGCGCCGATCTCGTCGCGCCGTCCCGTATGCGGGACCGGCACGGTCTCGTCGCCCTCGGCGAGGCGGCCCATCGCGCCGGTCATGCGCTGGATCGGCCGCGCGATCCCGAACAGGGCGAACAGCATCGCGGCCGCCGCGACCGCGAGGCCCACCACCGTGGCGATCAGCGCGATCAGCTTGGCCCGCGTCGCCGCCTGCACGGTCTGGGTGACGTTGGCCTCGGTCTGGCCCCGCGCCGCCGCGATCGACTCGGTCAGGCTGGCCACCGCGGCGTCGTTCTGCGCGCCCGTCGCGGGATCGAGCACGAGCGCGAGGGCGCCCGGCTGGTCGCCCGCGATCATCAGCTCGACCACCTGCAGCTGGATGTTCTGGTAGGCGTTCCACGCGTTGGTGAAGCGCTCGTAGATCGCCCGGGCTTCCGGGCTCGTCAGGCGGTCCTGATAGGCCTGCCGGAGGCCGGACAGCTCGCCGAGGGCGTCGGTCAGCGCCGTCTGGTTCCTGTCCAGGGCCGCCGCGTCGGGCGAGGCCACCGCGAGCCGGTAGAGCCGCAGGCGCGCGTCCCGCACGGCCGTCCCGATGGCCTCGGCCTGGTTCTGCGCGGGCAGGGCCTGCTGCGAGATCGCCGCGGCGTTCCGCTCGATCTCCGACAGGCTCACGACGCTGGCGATGCCCTGGCCGACGGCGGCGAGGGCGAGCAGGCCGATGGCACCGGCGAGGACCGTCTTGAGGGAGAAGCGCATGGGAGGTTCCGTCTTCGCGGCCGCGCCGCGCCTTCAGGCCCAACCATGCTCCCGTGGAGGTCTTAAGATTCTGTCGGCTCTATACCGGCGTTTGTTGTCAGAGCCACTTCTTCCACCGGAAGAAGAAGTAGGGAAATACCGCCGCCACGACCATCATGATCAGCGCCATCGGGTATCCGAAGGCGAAATCTAGTTCCGGTATGGACTTAAAATTCATGCCGTAGATCGACGCGATCAGGGTCGGCGGCATGAAGACGACCGCCATGACCGAGAACAGCTTGATGATGTTGTTCTGCTCGAGGTTGACGAGCCCCAAGGTCGCGTCGAGCAGGAACTGGATCTTCGTCGACAGGAAGGTGGCGTGCTCCTCGAGGGACTGAAGATCCCGCAGGGTCGAGCGCACGTCCTCGCGCAGGTCGCGCGGGGCCTTGTTGGTCCGGTAGGTCGCCGACAGCGAGAGCAGGATCCGCTCCATGGAGACGAGGCTCTCGCGCTGTTTGGAGATGAGATCGCCGTGCCGGCCCAGCGCCCGCAGCGTGTCCTGCAGCGCGGTGTTGCGGGCGGAGGGATCCTCCTGCACTTCGAAGATCTTGCCCGACAGGCGGTCGATGCGCTCGCCCTGGAGCTGCAGCACGTCGGCGGCGCGGTCGATCACCGCCTCGATCAGCCCGGCCAGGATCGATTCGCCCGAGGGTGTCGAGGCGCCGCCGTTGCCCATGGAGCGCCCGGCGCGCTGCGTGTACATGCGGAAGGCCTGCGGCTCCTCGTGGCGCACCGTCACCAGCCGGTTGCCGCGCAGGATGAAGGTGATGCCGGCCAGCCCCGGCTCCTCGGCGTCGCTGACCTTCGAGAGCACCCGGCCGGTCATGTAACGGGCGCCGTCCTCGACGTAGAGCAGCTCCGAGGGCTCGATGTCCTTCATCTCCTCGCGGGTCGGCACCTCGATGCCCGCGAACGACTCGACCTTCAGTTCCTCCTCGCGGCTCGGGCGGATCAGATCGAGCCAGACCGTGTCCTCGGGGATTGTGTCCTGGAGATCGATGACGCGGCGCTCAAGCAGCGTGGCTCCGGCGCCGACGGCGGGCTGGTGGATGAAGATCACGTACGGGTCTCGGATGCGGATCGGTCACGGGACAGCGCGGGGCCGCAGCCCGCATCCGGCACCGCGACGGTCGATGCAAGCTGTGCCGCGGATGTGGCGCTGTTTTCTGACGCTTCCGTGACATCGCGGCCCGACCCGTCAGAACAGCTCGATGTCGGGCGCTACCGGGTCGAGGGCTTGGTCGACGACTTGGTCAAGGGCCTGGGCGTCGACGCGGCGCTGGATCTGGGTGACGTAGCGCGCCCGCGCGGTCTCGAGGATCGCCGCCGGCGCGCTCGCCCGCCCCGGCCCGGTGCCGATCAGTCGCCGGCGCAGGCCGTCGAGGCAGAGCTGCAGCGCCGCGTTGGCGGCATCGACCGCCTCGATCTGCTGGCGGACGACGTCCTGGAACTGAACTTGGCCGAAGACCGACAGCACCTCGTCGCCCACCGCCGCATTCTGCGCCTTGACCTCGGCGAGGTCCGTCCGCGCCATCCCGAGGAGGACCCGGGTGGTCGTCTCGGCGATCCCGCCGAGTTCGGCCATCAGCGCGCGGAGGCGCTCCTGCTCGGTGCGGGTCGCGTCGTCCCCGCGATCGGCGATCAGCACCCGGCTGATCGTCTGCTGCGCGTCCGCCACCTGCACGCGCGCCTCGGCCATCGCGGTCTGGGAGGTCTGCGCGAGATCCTGGAGCTCCCGGGCGATGACCCGGAATCCGGCTCCGTGGGCCCCGGCGCGGGCCGCCTCGATGTTGGCGTTGAGCGCCAGCATCCGGGTCGCCGCCCCGACCTTCTCGAGGCTGAGGATCAGGGCATCGAGCCCGCGCATCTGCCCGACGGCCACTTCGACGGTGCCGCGTTCCTCGCGGGTCTCGTTCAGGCGCCGGTCGAGATAGGCGCCGAGGGCCGCCGCCAGGGATTGCAGCGCGGCGTCGCTCTGCTCGGCGAAGCCGACGATGCGGTCGTGCGCGCCGCCGATGCAGGCGGCGCTGCGCGCCTGGGCGGCGTCGAGCCTCTGCAGCGAGGCGAGGATCGCGGCGGCGGCCGCCTCGGTCTGCGCGACGATGCTGCGCAGCTGCTCGCCCGTCACGGCGAAATAGGGGTCGAGGTCGCCGAGATCCCGGGCCACGGCCTCGGCGCAGGCCGCTCCGTGCGCCGGGGCGGCCGCCGGTTCGGCCCGAAGCGTGACCGCCATCGGCGAGGCATCCGGCTCGACCGCGCGGCAGGACGGTTGCAGCCCGCGGGTCACGAGGCCTCCGCAGAGCGCGGCGGCGGCCGCGAAGAGGAGCTGCGCCGGCTGCGCGATCCCCAGGATCAGCGGCACGGCCCCGACCGCGCCGCCGGCCGCGGCACTGAGCAGGAGCGTCCGCAGCTCGGTCTTCGCGGAGGGACGGGCAGCAATCTGCATCGCGGGAACGGTCATTCGGTCGGAAACGGTGGCGCGGGGCCGGGCGAGGCCGAGGCCCGCGGAGCGGGCTTCAGCGGAGAGGGGTCGCCCGGATCAGGCGGCGCGGCGCTGAATCGCGGGGGCGACCTGTGTGAGGACCTGCAGCAGCTTGTCGGCCTGGACCGGCTTCACCAGCCAGCCGGTCGCCCCCGCCTGGCGCGCGCCGTCGCGCTTCTCCTGCTGCGATTCCGTCGTGAGAACGAGCATCGGCGTGAAGCGGGTCGGCGCGAGCTTCCGCAACTCCTGGATCAACTGGACGCCGTCCATGCCGGGCATGTGGAAGTCCGTGATCACGAGGGCCGGCTTCAGGCCTGCCTTGACCTTCGCGAGTGCCGTCTCGGCATCGGCAGCCTGTTCGGTTTCATATCCCGAACTGCGAAGTATTCCTGACATGCTCGAAAGAATGGTGGGTGAGTCGTCCACCAGTAATATCGTATTCATTTCTCGCTCTGAACTCCATGTCTGTGCGAACGGCTAAGTTTTAATCGTTCCAATCTGCCCGGCAATGCATTTTTCCATGACGTGGTCGCATAACAGCTCGAAGTCCTGCACCGCCCGCGCACGGGGCTTCACGTACCGAACCGGCTGTCCGCACCCGAAGGCCTCCGCCAGAGCGATGTCCGTACGGATCCCAGCCAGGAGGCGCTCCCGGCCGAACCGGCTCGCGAGCTGCTCGAGGGCCTCCCGCTGCATCGTGATCCGGAGATCCACCTGCACCGGCACGATCGAGAGGCCGCGCAGACCGGGATTGAGGCTCGTCGCCACCCGGAAGAACGCGCGCGCGAACTGCCCGACGCCGTCCACCGCGAGGTGGCTGAGCTGTGTCGGAACCAAGACGTGGTGCGCGCTCGCCAGGGCGCTGATCAGCAGGGCGTCGGCCGTCGGTGCGGTGTCGATCAGGATCACCGCGTAATCCGTCGCCAGGGGCTTCAGCGCCGCCGCGAGGCCGAGGGGCGCGACGGCGCCGTCGGGGCCCGAGAAGCCGCGATCGGCCGGCAGCACGTCCACGTTCGGCACGGCGGTGCGCCGCACGGCGCGCCCGAGATCCGTCACCCCGGTGCCGCGGAACAGGTCGTGCACCGTCGGCTCGCCGGGCCTCGCCCGCACGCCGAAGCCGAGGCCGGCATGGCCCTGGCTGTCGAGGTCGACGAGCAGCACCCGCCGGCCGCGCTCCGCGAGGCTTGCGGCGAGATTCACGGCCGTCGTGGTCTTGGCGGTGCCGCCCTTGCGGTTCGCCACGGCGAGGATGCGCCCGGTCCCCGGCTCGGTCATCCGCGCTCGGCCTCCGCGGCGCCTTCCGCGGCGGCCTCGGGCAGCGCGGCCAGGCAGGCCGCCGGCACGGCTCCGGCCGGCCGGCCGCGGAGGGCGGGTGCCGCGACCATCAGCACCTGGAGGACCGCCGTGTGGAGCCACGCCGCGCCGGTGAGGTCGACGACGGCCTCCGGGGTGGCGCGCAGGATATCGAGCAGCGGCTCGGCATCCTCGACCGGGCAGTGGCCCGAGAGCCGGATGCGGGCGCCGCTGTGTTCGAGGGCCATCAGAGCAGATCCGACAGGTTGAGGACGAGGAGAACCCTTCCGTCGCCGAGGAGCGCCGTCCCGGAGAAGCCCGCGAGGCCGGCGAGGAGACCGTCGAGGGGCCGCACGATGACCTCCATGCGCTCGCGGAAGCCGTCGACCACGATGCCGACCCGCTCGCGTCCGACACGGGCGACCATGACGGCCTCCTCCTCCGGCGGCGCGTCCGAGGCCGCCGGGAGGCCCAGGCTGTCGGCGAGCCGGATCAGGGGGATCATCGCGTCTCGCAGGACGAAGGTCTCGCGCTGCTTGATCCGGTGGATCTGGTCCCGCGGAACCTTCACGGTCTCGGCCACCGCGTCCATGGCGACCCCGTATTGCTGGCCCCGCGCCACCACGGTGACGATGCGGGTCACCGCCATGGTCAGGGGCAGCTGCACGGTCACGCAGGTGCCCGCGCCCGGCTGGCTCGCGAGCCAGACGTCGCCGCCCGCCCTGCGCACCGCGCTGCGCACGACGTCCATCCCGACGCCCCGA
The DNA here is from genome assembly GCF_040544715.1 of Methylobacterium sp. 1030. Taxonomy (NCBI): domain Bacteria; kingdom Pseudomonadati; phylum Pseudomonadota; class Alphaproteobacteria; order Hyphomicrobiales; family Methylobacteriaceae; genus Methylobacterium; species Methylobacterium sp. 1030. The sequence continues at coordinate 34,690 of NZ_JBEPKM010000023.1, forward strand.
CCCGAGAGGTCCGAGACCTGATCCCGCGTCGAGAAGCCGGGCGCGAAGACGAGGTTGACGAGATCCTCCGCGGTCATCTGGGCGGCCTGATCCGGGCCGATCAGGCCGCTGCGCAGCGCCTTCTCGCGGACCGCCTCCGGGTCGATGCCGCGGCCGTCATCGGCCACCTCGATGATGACGTTGTCGTTCTCCTGCCGCGCCGCGAGCCGCAGGGTGCCGCGCGCCGGCTTCCCGGCGGCGATCCGGATCGCGGGGGTCTCGATGCCGTGATCGAGGGCGTTGCGGACCATGTGGATCAGCGGGTCGGCGAGGCTCTCCAGCACGTTCTTGTCGGCCTCGGTCTCCTCGCCCAGGATCACCAGCTCGACCTCCTTGCCGAGCTTGCGCGTGATGTCGCGGACGAGCCGGGGGAAGCGCTGGAAAACCTGGCTCACCGGCATCATGCGGATCGCCATGACGCCGACCTGCAAGCTCTGGGCGATCCGGTCGATGACCGCGTACTGCTCCTTGATCTCCCGACCGAGCTGGCGCGAGCCGCTGACCTGCTCGACGCGTCCGGCGAGATAGGCGAGCCCGTTCTTGGCGACCGTCAGCTCGGCCGCGAAGTTCATCAGGGCGTCGACCTTGCCCTGCTCGACCCGCAGCATGCGCGCCGGACCCTTGGCGTCGGGGCCGGATCCCTCCGGGGCATCGCGCGGCCCGGTCGCCGGCGGCGGGGCCGCGGTGGGCCGCGGCGCGGGATCTCCGGAGGGTGTCGGCATCGGCGGTGCGGCGGCCGCGCCGCTCGCCACGCCGCGGAGGACGGCGCCGAGGGTCTCGGTGGCGCCCGCGCGCGCTCGGCCCAGGGCTGCTTCCAGGGCGGCGGCCCGGCCGGGCACCAGATGCGGCAGGCAGCGCCGCACCACCGTGCGCACGGACTCGAACCGGCCCTCCGCGACGGCCGGGTCCGTCGGCACGGCCAGCATCTCGGCCTGCGCGGCGAGGATCGCCTCTGCCTGCTGGCGCAGGGCGAGGTCCGGGGCGGGCGCCTCTGCGGGCGGCCGATCGGTCGGCGGCGAACCCGAGGCCGGCCGCGGGCCGCCGAGGTCGGCGGCGAGGCGGCGCAGCGTCTCGGTCTCCGCCGTGGCGGCCAGCGCCGCGATCCAGCGCAGGGCGCAGGCCTGCCGGGTCCCGGCGCCGACGATCCCCAGTAGGGCGGCGGCGGCGGCGGCGAGGTCCGCCCGGGCGTCCTCGGCGAGGAGCGTCCCGGCCCGCGCGGCGAAGTCGCCGAACACCTCGGCCTCATCCTCCGTCCCGGTCAGGACGATCAGGTCGTCCGGCCGGATCGCGCCGACCCGGACCTGATCGGCGACGTAGCGCAGATGATCGGCGACCGCCTCGGCGTCGGCGACGCACAGAACCTCGAAGCGGAGCCAGCTCAGCACCGGATCGCAGGTCTCCGGCGACGGAGTTGCGGCGCGCGGCCGTACCCGCAGCGCGACGAGGCCCGGGGCCTGCGCCACCAGATGGGCCGGGTCGTCGCCGCGGAAGAAGCAGGTCTCGTCGGGCTCGTAGTGCCAGACGGTCAGGGGGGCGCCCGAGGCCGCGGCGCGCCTCCAGGCGGCCTGCCGGTCCGCCTCGGGGAGGTCGGCGAGCCAGTCCGGCGGCCCGTAATCGGCCCGCGCGACGGTGGCCTCGATCGCCGCGGGGAGCCACGCCCGCAGGGCCGTCACCCGGCTCGCCATCACGGCGTCGGCGTCGTCCGGCAGGACCGCGCGGCTCTCCAGGACGTCGATCCAGTGGCCGACCAGATCGAGGCTGTCGAGGAGCCCGTCCACGATGGCGGGTTCCAGGACGAGCGTACCGGCCCGGACCTCGACCAGAAGGTCCTCGGCCGCGTGGACCAGATGGGTCAGCGGCGCGATCTCGAACAGGCCGGACGTGCCCTTGAGGGTGTGCACCGCCCGAAAGACGTCGTCGAGGGATTCGGCGCCCGGCGACTTCTCCAGGGCCAGCATGCCGCTCCCCGCGCGCTCCAGGAGCTCGCGGGCCTCGGGGATGAACTGGGCGAGCAGGGCGTTGGTCACGGTGCGGCTCCGGCCATCACGGTGGCGACCGCGACGAGGGCGTCCGGGCGCACCGGCTTGACGAGGTAGAGGTTGGCGCCCGCCGCGAAGGCCCGCGCGCGGTCGGCGCCGGCGCTCTCCGTGGAGATCATCACGGCCGGCACCGCCTGGAGCTCCGGCATGGTCCGGCCCTGCCGCAGGAAGGCGTAGCCGTCCATCTTGGGCATGTTCACGTCGACGAGGACGAGGTCGAAGCCCTCGGCGACGGCCTTCTCCAGGCCCTCGTAGCCGTTCACGGCCTCCTCGACCGCGAAGCCGGCCTCTTCCAGCACGTCGCGGTAGTACAGGCGCACCGTGGTGGCGTCGTCGATGACGAGGATCCTGGCCATGTCAGGCCTCCGCGCTCAGGGGCTTCTGGTAGACGATCGCCTCCGCGAACTTCCGGAGGTCGAACAGCGCGGAGATCCGGCTCATCGACTCGGAATGGCCGAGGCAGACGAAGCCACCGGGATCGAGCGCCTCGTAGAGCGTCTGGGCGGCGCCGCGGCGGGACGCGTCGTCGAAGTAGATCAGCAGGTTGCGGCAGAACACGACGTCGAAGCCGCGGAACTGCCGGGTCGAGAGCGGGTCCGAGAGGTTGACCCGCGCGAAGGCGATCGACTCGCGGATGTCCGGGATCACCTCGTGGGCGCCCTGCACCCGCCGGGTGTAGCGCTCCAGGGTCGCCCGGGGGACGTGCTGGACCGCGCGGTCGCCGTAGAGGCCGCGCTTGGCTTGGTCGAGCACGGCGGTGTCGATGTCCGAGGCGACGATCTCGATGTCGTACCGGTCGACCTCCGGCCACGTGTCGAGGAGCTGGAAGGCGATCGAGTAGGGCTCCTCGCCGGTCGAGCAGGGCACCGACCAGATCCGCACCGGCTCGCCCGGCCGCTTGCGCCGGGTGACCTCCGGGAGGATCGACCGGACGAGGCAGCGGAACTGGTACTCCTCGCGGTAGAAGTAGGTCTCGTTGACGGTCATCAGGTTGACGAGCGTCTGGAACTCCTGGCCGCTGGCCTGGAATCGCAGGGTGTTGAAGTAGTCGCGGAAAACCGGCAGCGCGCTCGCGAGCATCCGCTCCTGCAGGCGCTTGTCGACGAAGTAGCGCTTGTTGTCGGCGAACATGATGCCGGTCTTGCGGTAGAAGAAGTCGCGGAAGCGGACGAAGTCGGCATCGGTGACGACGGGCGTCGGCGGCGGGAACGGTGCGGTCATGCCGGCCGCCGGTCAGGTGATGCGGCGGCAGGCGGCCCTGGCCGCGAAGCGCAGGAACGGCGCGTCGGGGAAGCGGGCGGCGGCGGCCTCGATCTCCGGCACCATCTCGGGCGTGCCGATCTCGGCGAGCACGTCGAGGGCGGCGGCGCAGACGTTGACGTGCCCGTCCTCGGCCAGGACCCGGCGGGCGTAGGTCGCGGCCGCCGGGTGGCGCAGGGAGACCAGCACGTTCACCGCGAAGATCCGGCGGTCGCTGTCGGGATCGGCGAGGGCCCGCTCGAGGGCGCCGAGCACCGCCGCGTCCATCTCCTGCAGCGTCTCGATCGCGGCGTTGCGCAGCCAGACGTCCTCCGAGCCCAGCAGGCCGAACAGGCGCTCGGCCGCCGCCGGGGTGCCGATGCGGCCGAGGGCGCCGAGGATCGCCTCGCCGACGCTCCGGTCCGCCTCGCGGCCGAGGCGGTCGGCCAGCAGGCCGGCGGCGTCGGGATCGGCGGCCAGGCGATGGGCCGCGTCGCGGCGCCCGGCGGCCGTCGGGCCCTCCAGGGCGATCCGGGGATCCTCCAGGGCTTCCGCCGGCGCGGGGAGGGCGGGGTGCTTGCGGACCAGGGCCATGGCAGTCTCGGTGTCGATCTCAGGACAGCCAGCCGACGAGCTGGGCCGGGATGGAGCGGGCGGGCAGCGTCAGGGTCGCGCCGCCGAGGCGGATCAGCTCGGCCGGCATGCCGAACACGACGGCGCTCGACTCGGCCTCCGCGATGGTGCGGCCGCCGGCAGCCCGCAGGGCCGCCAGGGCGGCGGCGCCGTCGTCGCCCATGCCGGTGAGTTCGACGCCGATCAGGGCTTCGGGCAGCAGGTGATCCCGGGCGCTGCGGACGAGGCGGTCGACGCTGGGGTGCCAGCGCAGGGCCGGGTCGCTCGGGACGGTGGCGACCGCGAGCCGGCCGAGCCGGCGCTCGATCACCACGTCGGCGTCGCCCCGGCCGATGTAGACGCGGCCCGCCGCGAGGGGGACCGGGGCGGTCACCTCCACCACCCCCAGGGCGCAGAGGCGGTCCAGGCGCTGGGCGAAGGCCCCCGTGAAGGAGCCCGGCATGTGCTGGGCGATCACGACCGGCCAGGGCAGGTCGGCCGGAAGCTCCGGCAGGATCTCCTCCAGCGTCCGCGGTCCCCCGGTCGACACGCCGATCAGGACGCAGCCCTCCACGCGGGCCGCGGTCCGGGGCGCCGGGCGGCGCTTCGCGATCTCGCCGCGCCCGCGCCGGACCCGGTCGAGGAGGCCGCGGGCGCGGCCGGGCTTGGCCCGGGCCGCGACGCGGACCTTGGCGACCATCTCGTCCCGGACCTCGCCGATGTTGAGGGAGACGGTGCCGCCGGGCTTCTCCACGTAATCGACGGCGCCGAGCTGCATCGCCTCCAGGGTCACGGCGGCGCTCTCGCGGGTCAGCGACGAGACCATGACCACCGGGCGCGGGCGCGCCGCCATGATCTCGCCGAGGCAGGTGAGTCCGTCCATCTCGGGCATGTTGATGTCGAGGGTGACCACGTCGGGCTCGAAGCTGTCGATCTGGTCCAGGGCGTCGCGGCCGTTGCGCGCCGTGCGCACCTCGAACTGGCCCGTCTCCTCGAAGATCAGGCGAAGGTGTTTGCGCATCAGAGCGGAGTCGTCGACGATCAGGAGCTTGGGCATGGCGGGTTGCGTGGCAGGAGCGGCCTCGGACCGGGCCCGGAGACGGCGGCTCAGGCCGCCTGCAGATCCGCGACCTCGTGCCGGCTGAGGAGCCGGTCGACGTTCACCATCAGGATGATCCGCTTGGCGGCGGCGAGGTTGGCGACCCACTCCACGGCGCTGTCTTCGTCCTGCGCGAGGTCCGGCGCCGGCACGATGGCCGAGCGGGGGATCTTCAGGACCTCCGAGACCGAGTCGACGATGAAGCCGGTCCGCACCCCCGCGATCGCGAAGACCATGATGCGCTGGCGGTCGTTGCGCGCGGCCTCCGGGAGCCGGAAGCGGCGGCGCTGGTCGACCACCGGCAGCACCGCCCCCCGCAGGTTGACGATGCCCTCAATGAAGCCGGGCGTCCGCGGCACGTGGGTGAGCTGCTCGGGGACGCGGACGATCTCGTGCACGGCGTCGATCGGCACGCCGTACTCCTCGTCCGCCAGGCGGAAGACGACGAACTGCTCCTCCTCGTCGGCGCGCGTCGGCGCGGTCGCGGTCTGACGTTCCTGCACGGGTCCCTCCTCTGCGGCTCCGAGGCCGGCGAGGCCGCCGGCGATCCCGGTGGTGGCGAACAGGCGGGCGGCCGACAGGATCGAGACCAGCCGCCTGCCGCCGCCGAGCCGGCAGATCGCCTCGACCTCGCGCAGCGCGTCGCCCTGCGCGAGCAGGTCGGGCAGCGGGTCGACCACCGCGCGGGGCACCCGCAGCACCTCCTTCACCGTGTCGGTGACGATGCCGACGGAGCCGGCGGCTTCCCGGGAGGCGACCACCACGATCCGGTTCTGCTCTCCCAGGGGCACGCCCGGCAGCCCGAACAGCGCCCGCAGGCTGACCAGGGGCAGCAACCGGTCGCGCAGGTTGATCACACCGATGACGTGGCGCTCGGCCTTCGGCAGCTCGCTGACGCGGTCGGGGACCTGGACGATCTCCTGCACCTGCTCGATCGGCAGGGCGTATTCCTGGCCCGCGAGCTCGAAGGACACGAGCTGGATCTCGTCGGAGAGCCCGGCCTCGCCCTCCGGCCGCGCCGAGGCCGCGCCGCCGGCCTCGATCGGCCCGACCGCGTTCCGTCCGCCCGACCCGCCCTCTGCGCCGGCGCGCACGGACCCGCTGCGCTGCAGCAGGCGCCCGAGATCGATGATCAGCACGATGCCGGCCGGCCGCTTGATCACGCCCGCGAGCAGCTCGGTCGCCGCGGTGGCGGTGAGGCCGTCAGTCCCCTCGATCTCCCCGGGCTCGGCGGTGATCACGCTCGCCATCCGGTCGACCACGAAGCCGGAGGTCCCGCCAGCGCCGCCGCCGTCGCCGGACCCCTGGCCGACCACGACCACCCGGGCGGCGTCGTCGTGGACCCGGTCGGGCAGCTCGAACAGCCGCCGCAGGCTCGCCACCGGCAGGACCGAGCCGCGCAGGTTGGCCAGTCCCACCAGGGCGGGGGGTGCCAGGGGAACGTCGACCATGTCGGGCAGGCGGATGATCTCCTGCACCTCCGCGAGGGGCACCGCGTAGGTCTCGCGGGCGACGTGGAAGGTCACGAACTGGAGCGCGGAGGCGGTCTCCGACCGGTCGGTCGCGGCCGAGGCTGAGGCGTCGTTGGACATGGCGGGCTCCGGGCTGAGCAGGATTCGGGTGGGGCCGTCCCGGCCGGGCGCGTCTCAGTCCTGGTTCTGGAGTTCGTCGGCCAGCGACGCGACCTCCTCGATGGCGGCGGCGAGTTCCTCCGCGCCGTTCGCCTGCTCGCGGGCGGCCTGCTGCGCCTCGTTCACCGCCTGGCCGCCCTGGCGGGCCGCCGTGGCGATCTGGTCGACGCCGCGCTTCGCCTCCTCGACGTTGCGGATGATCAGGTCGGCGCCCTGGAGGATCTGCCGGTTGCCGTCGAGCACCACGCCCATGTCGTCGGCGGTGGTCTCGAGGTCGCGGGTGATCGCCCGGTTCTTCTCGACCTCGGCGGCGGCCGCCGCGGAGATCGCCTCCAGGTCCCGGCGCACCACCACGATCTGGTCCTGGATCGCCTTCACGAGGTCCTTGATCCGCTCCGCGTTCTCCGAGGAATCCCGGGCGAGGTTGCGGATGTCGGTGGAGACCACCATGAAGCCTTTGCCGAACTCGCCGGCCCGGGCCGCCTCGATCGAGCCGTTCACCGCCAGCATGTTGGTCTGGATCGCCACCGTGGTGATCGCGTCGACGATCTTGTCGATCTTCCGGCTCACCTGCTCCAGGGCGTTGATCTGCTCTCGGCTCCGGTCGGTCTCCGCGAGGGCATTGCCGACGCCCGCGACCAGTCCGTCTACCGCGGCCCGGTTCTCCTGAAGCTGGCTCGTGATCAGGCCGCCCTTCTCCAGGGCGTCGCGGGCGCTGTCCTGGGCGAGGAGCGCTCCCTTCTCGATCTGCGCGATCGCGGCGGCCGATTGCTGCGCGGCTGCCGTCTGCTGCTGGGCGCCCCGGTCGATCTGGTCGAGCGCCGTGGTGATCTGCGCGGCGGCCCGGTTGATCTCCTCCACCGCCGAGGACAGCTCCTCGGCCGCCGAGGCGACCTCCTCGGCGCTCTTGCCGACGTCGGTGGCGTTCTTCAGCTCGTCCGCCAGGGTCGCGAGCTCGGTGGCAGCCTGCTCGCTCTCCCCGAGGGCGGTGGTCTGCTGCTCGATGGTCTTGAGCGATTGCTGGCAGGCGGAGGATTGCTCCTCGGCCGCCGCCGCGATCAGCTCGGACCCCTTCTGCGCCTCGACCGCGGCCTTCTCAGACTCGACGGCCACCCGGGCGATGGTCTCGGCGCCGCGCATGATCTCGACCATGGCCTGCCGCACCGCCTCGAGCTGGGCGGTGATCGTCTCGCCCCGCGCGACCTCTTGGCGCGCGCCCTCGGCCGCGCGGTTGATGCCCTCGGCGATGACCTTCACGTCTTCCTGGATCCGGCCGATCAGCGCCTGGATCTCCTGGGCGCTGCGCTCGGAGGTCTCCGCCAAGGTGCGGACCTCGTCGGCGACCACCGCGAAGCCCTTGCCGTGCTGGCCGGCCCGGGCCGCCTCGATGGCGGCGTTCAGGGCCAGGAGATTGGTCTGGTCGGCGATGCGAGCGACGGCGCGGACGATGTCGCCGATATTGGCCGCCTGCCGCTCCAGCTCGACGATCAGCGTGACCGAGGCCGCCTGACGCTCGGCCGCCGTGGCGATCGAGCCGACGCTGAGCCGGATCTGCTGGCTCACGCCGGCGATGAGTCCCTGGAGCGCCTCCGATTTCTGGCGCGAGGTCTCGGCCTCGGTGCGGGCGGTGCCGATTACCTCCGACACGGTCGTGACGGCGCGCTGCGACTGCTCGGAGGCCCCGGCCGCCTCCTCGGCGCCGGCGGCGATCTGCTCCATCGCCTTGCGCAGCTCCTCGGCCGCCGACGAGGCCTCGGCGACGCCGCTGGCGAGCTGGGTTGTCGCCGCCGCGATGCGCTCCGCCGCCTTCTGCTGCTTGGCGAAGGTCCGGGCCTTGCGCCGGCTCTCCTCGTTGAGGCGCCCGAGCTGGCTCAGACTGGCCGGCTCGCCCTTCCGGACCTGCGCGTGCGATCCCGACAGGGCGGCTTTCTTCACGAGGGCCATGGCGGCGTTTCCTTCACTTGAAGTCGCGGCTGTACGTCGCCGCCCCCAGGCTAGGACCCGCGACGCGCAAGTCTTACGAAGCATCAAGTTGCGAATCAATGAACGAGAACACGATTTTTGAGCAATGATCCGCTGTAGGTGCCGCCATATCCGTGCATATGAAGATCAATATTTGGAGTATATCTACAAAATGACTGGCTTTAAGATAGGACATTGGATTATGAATATGGATATACTGCAACCAATATGGAAATATGCGCTGGCAACAATCCTGTTCGCCGGTCGCTGCTGTATCGAGCCGGCGGTTTGGCCAAGCCCCTCGGCGGACCCGCGGGGCCCGCAGGCCGGAGCGAGCGCGATCTGAAGTTCCGCGCCGCCCGAGGTCGCGCCGAATGGAGAGCCGTTTGTGGGGCACGGCCCGGTCGAACACCGCAACCCGGACTGGCGATGGTCTGAGCGGGAACCCGGCCCGAGCGACCCCGACCCGATCTCAGTTGCAACCGTCGCAGATGCTGCCTTCGATCTTGTCGGTCAGAGCGCGCTCGCGCCGCCGCTGCTCCGGGGTCGGCACCTCGCCGGGGCCGAGAGACGTGCCGGGCGGCTTGGTGACGCCGAGGCTGTTGGTGTTCGGCGCCGTGATGGTCGAGACCGGGCCGCCGCCCGTGCCGGTCTGGTCGGGCGCTCGCGTCTGCACCGCGAGCGGGGTGATGAGGGCGAGGCTCAGCGCACCGAGCGTCGCGGTACCGAGGAATCCGCGGATCATGGAAGGTCTCCCGTCGCCGGGAGAACGGGAAACGTGGCCGCCGGTTGCGTGGCCTAGCGCCGCCGCGCGGGCTCGCGCCGGAACACCCCGACCATCTCGACATGGCCCGAATGGCGGAACTGGTCGACCGGCGTGACGGTCTCCAGCCGGTAACCGCCGGCGACCAGCGTCGCCGCGTCCCGCGCGAAGGTTCCGGCGTCGCAGGCGATGCCGATCACCAGGGGCACGCGGGCGGCGGCAAGCTGGCGGGCCTGGGCCTCCGCGCCGGCCCGCGGCGGGTCGAACACCACCGCGTCGAAGGCATCGAGTTCGGGGGGCAGCAGGGGCCGCCGGAACAGGTCGCGGCGCTCGCCGCTGATCTTGCGCAGGCCCGCGGCGGCGCGCGCGGCCCGCTCGAGGCCCGCGAGGGCCGCGGCATCGGATTCGACGGCGTGGACCGCGGCCGTCCGGGCGATCGCCAGCGTCAGCGGCCCGCAGCCCGCGAACAGGTCGGCGACGCGCCGGATGCGGGGGCCGAGGGCCGCCAGAGTCAGGTCGCAGAGCGTCGCCTGACCGGCCGCGGTCGCCTGGAGGAATCCGCCGGGGGCCGGGTAGAGGCGGGTCGCCGCGGCGGGGCCGTCCGCCGTGACCGAGACCGGCTCGGCCTCCATCAGGCGCTCGCCGTGCAGGGAGAGCCGAGCGAGGCCGAGTTCGCCGGCGATCCGCACCAGCGCGGCGCCGACGCCGGCGCTGACCGGTCCGTGACCGCGCAGGTCGACGTCTAGGCCCTGGTCGGTGGCCGTCACGGCGACGTCGAGGGGCTTGCGCCCGTGGCCCAGCGGGGCGGCGAGGCGGCGCGCGACCTCCGGGGCCGGGTGGAGCGCCGGCACGGTGATCGGGCAATGGTCGATCGGCACCAGCGCGTGGCTGCGCGCCGGCATCAGCCCAGCCTCGGCCCGGCCGCCGATCTCCCGCACGTGCAGGGTGAGGCGGCGGCGTCCCGCCCCGTGGGCGTCGATGGCCGGCCCGGGCGTCACGTCGAGGCGCGCCTGGGACAGGGCCTGGGCGACGAGGTCGCGCTTCCAGGCGAGTTCCGCGGTCCGCGCGAGGTGCTGGGTGCGGCAGCCGCCGCAGCGCATGTAGTACGGGCAGAACGGCTCGACCCGGTCGGGCGAGGCCTGCGCTAGGCCGAGCAGGGCGCCGCGCCGCGCCTCCCGGCGGATCTCCGCGCGTTCCCCGGGCAGCGTGTAGGGGACTAAGGTCCCGTCCTCGGCGATCCCGTCGCCGCGGGCGCCGAGCTCCCGGATCGTGACCGTCTCGCTATCCGCTGGCTCGCTCACGGCAACCTCGCACCGATCAGGAATTCGGCATTGCCGTCGCCGCCCGGCACCGGCGAGTCGATCAGGCCCAGGATCGCGGCCCCGAGCCCCTCGAGGGTCCCGCGGACGGCCGCGCAGACCTCGGCGTGGACCGCCGGGTCGCGCACGAGGCCGCCGCGGCCGACCCGGGCGCGGCCGGCCTCGAATTGCGGCTTGATCAGCGCGACGATCGCCGAGCCCGGCCTCAGCAGGCCCGGGAGGGCCGGCAGCACGAGGCGCAGGCCGATGAAGCTCACGTCCACGCTCGCGAGGTCGGGGGGCGGGACGAGGGCCTCCGGGCCGAGGCCGCGGATGTCGGTGCCCTCGCGGTTGGTCACGCGCGGGTCCCCGGCGAGCCGCGGATGGAGCTGGCCTCGGCCCACGTCGAGGGCGTGGACGTGGCGGGCGCCGCGGGCGAGCAGCACGTCGGTGAAGCCGCCCGTCGAGGCGCCGACGTCGAGGGCGACCCGGCCCTCCGGATCGACGCCGAACGCGTCCAGCGCGGCGGCGAGCTTGAGGCCGCCGCGGGAGGCGTAGGGGTGCTCGGGCTCCGCCTCGACCCGCGCCCCCGGGGCGATCGGGTCCGAGGCGCGCGCGAGCGGGCGCCCGTCGACCCGCACGAGCCCGGCACGGATCGCCGCCTGGGCCCGGGCCCGGCTCTCGAAATGGCCGTGCGCCACGAGATACAGGTCGGCGCGCCGCGGCGCAGGGTTCTCCGCGGGATCGTCCGCGGGGGCCGCGCGGTCCGGGCTGGTCCGGTCTCGGGTCATCGGGGCTTCGTGCGGTTCCGGCAGGTCTGCGGCGGAGGTTTCGGGCCGCCGCCCTGTCGAAGGCCGGCGCGCTCCCTAACTAGACCGGGCCGTAAAGGAGAGCCACCGCATGACCCGCACCCTGCCGCTGCTCGCACTGCTCGGGACCGCCGCCGCCGGCGGCGCCCTGGCACAGGAGCCTCCCAAGGAGGCGGCCAAACCGGCAGAGACCTACACGGCGCCGATCAAGAACGCGAAGGGCGACCCGATCGGCACGCTGGCGATCCGCGACGGGGCAAATGCCCTGGTCCTGCGCGTGACGATCCAGCCCGGTGGCCTGCCGCCCGGCTGGCACGGGATGCATTTCCACGCCGTGGGCGACTGCTCGGACCCGAAGTTCATGAACTCCAAGGCGCACGTGAACCACGACCAGAGCAAGCACGGGCTGCTCAACGCGGAGGGCCCCGACGAGGGCGACCTGCCGAACCTCTACGCGGCGCAGGACGGCTCGGCCAATGCCGAGGTCTCCAGCGAGACGCCGCTGAACGGCGAGGGCGGCCTGAAGGACGGGGACGGCGCGGCGCTGATCATCCACGCCAACGAGGACGACCACAACACCCAGCCGATCGGCGGTGCCGGCGACCGCGTCGCCTGCGGGGTGATCAAGTAGTCGTCGCGGACGGGGACGGCACGGCCGGCGGGATCTGCCGCGGCCGGCCGTCCTCGTCGATGGCCACGAAGGTGAAGGTGGCCTGCGTGACCCGCTCGCGGACCTGGGTGCAGAACCGCCGTGCCCAGGCCTCGACCTCGATCTTCATCGAGGTCCGGCCGACATGCGACACCCGGGTGTAGACGCACAGCACGTCGCCGACCCGGACCGGCCGGATGAAGGTCATCGATTCCAGCGCCACGGTGACCACCCGGCCCTGCGCCCGGTCGACGCCCGCGATGCCGCCGGCCTGGTCCATCTGCGACAGCACCCAGCCGCCGAAGATGTCGCCGTTGGCGTTGGTGTCGGCCGGCATGGCGATGGTGCGCACCGTGAGATCGCCCTTGGGCAGATCGACCTCAGCGGGCGGCGCGCCTCCGGCCGGTGAGAGTGCGACGTGCTGCATGCCGTCCATCCGCCCCCCGCACGCCGTCAGGACATCACGCCGGCGAGCTTGAGCCCCGCCGCCAGCAGAACGGCGACCGCGCTCAGGATGCATTCGAGCGGGATGGATTGCCAGAGGTCCGGCGCCGCCGCCGCGGGCTCGGCGCGTTGCGCAATATCGTTCATCGAGCTTCCTCTCGGGTGCGCCGATCTGCCGTCGGCGGTCCCGTTACCGGCACGATAAAGCAAGGCTCGCGGTCGCGCACCCCGAATCGGGGCGTGAAAAAGCCCGGCGGCTCGCTGGAGCCGCCGGGCCGGTCAGGTCGGAGAGCCGATCAGTAGTAGAACCGACGGCGCCAGTAGGGACGACGGTAGTAGGGCCGCGGGCCGTAGTAGAACCGGCGGCCGTAGTACGGGCGGCGCCAGTAGGGCCGCGGGCCGTAGAACCGGCGACGGTAGTAGTACTGGGCCTTCTCGGCCACCGCCGGCGCGGCTTCGGCGGGCAGAGCCAGCCCCGGGCCGATGGGCGCGGCGGACGCGCCCTCCGGCGCCGCGGCCGCGAAGCCCAGCGCCAGCAGGGCCGCGAGCAGGAATTTCCTCAGCACGGTCTCGACTCCCTTTGTGTCATTCGTCCTGGTCGACGAACCGCGCAGGGCGACGGGCTCCGCTCGGTCCGAACCGCTGCAACGCGTGGGCGAGCGGAAGCGTTGCAGCTTAACCGCTGCGACGTTTCGGACAGGGTTGATCGCAGGTTGAGACGCGCGGGGTCAGGCGATCTTCGTCGTCATGTCCTCGATGCGCGCCTCGGCGCTCTGGCGGACCAACGCGATGCCGTGCTCGCAATCCTCGCGGCGGACATAGCCTTCGCCCGAATCGGCGATCACCTCGCCGTTGCGCGCCCGCAGGCGCCAGCGCCACTCGCCCTTGGCGTCCCGGTAGAGTTCGAACCGCATGTCGCAGGCCCCCGCTTCGTCCATCCCTCAGATGGGGGCGCGCCCGCGCAAGGGAAGGCGGGGCGGTGAGGGCGCCGCGGGGCGGACGGGCCACCGAGCGGCGCGCGTGCGCGATCGGCCGCCGGGATTCGAGTTAGAATTTTTCTTCCTCTCATTGTACGCTTCGCCGATCGGGATCCGGGACGCCTGAACAATAACGGGACGCCCGCGGCCGGTGAGGAAGAGAGTATGAACGAGATCGTCCAGCCCGAGGCCTACTCGGAGGTCTTCTACGGAGGCTGCCCGCACGATTGCCCCGACACGTGCTCGATGCTGTTCGAGGTGAAGGGCGGCGAGCTCCTGAGCGTGCGCGGCAACCCGGACCACCCGATGACCCGCGGCGGTCTCTGCGTGAAGCTGAAGGATTACGAGAAGCGCCACTACCACCCCGACCGGCTACTCTACCCGATGAAGCGCGTCGGCCCGAAGGGCTCGAAGCAGTTCGAGCGGATCACCTGGGACGAGGCGCTGGACACCATCGTCACCCGCTGGAAGGCGATCATCGACCAGTACGGGCCGCAGGCCATCGCGCCCTACAGCTACCTCGGCAACCAGGGCCTCGTGCACGGGCTGAACGGCGGCGACGCGTTCTTCAACCGCATGGGCGCCACCGTGACCGAGCGGACCTTCTGCGGCGAGGGCTCATGCACGGCCTGGCTCCTCACCGTCGGTCCGACGGCCGGCCTCGACCCGGACAGCTACATCCATTCCAAGTACATCGTCATCTGGGCTTGCAACTCGGTCAGCACGAACCTGCACCACTGGGCGATCGTGAAGGACGCCCAGAAGAAGGGCGCCAAGGTCGTGGTGATCGACACCTACGCGTCGCGCACCGCCAAGGCCGCCGACTGGCACATCGCGCCGAAGCCCGGCACCGACGGCGCGCTCGCCATGGCGCTGATCAACTCGATCATCGAACAGGGCCTCGTCGACCAGGACTACGTCGACAACCACACGGTCGGCTTCGCGGAGCTGAAGGAGCGGGCCAGCACGCGCACGCCCGAATGGGCCGCGGCGATCACCGGCGTCTCCGCCGACGACATCCGGAAGCTCGCCCGCGAGATGGCGACCGAGCAGCCGGTGGGCATCCGCATCGGCGTGGCGCTGGAGCGGCACTACGGCGGCGGCCAGACCATCCGGGCGGTGACCTGCATCCCGGCGCTGACCGGCGCGTGGCGCCATGTCGGCGGCGGCATCACGCAGTTCGGCGTCTGGGAGCATCCCTACAAGTTCGACGTCATCTGCCGCCCGGACCTGATCCCGGAGGGGACCCGGGTCGTCTCGAACCTTCAGATCGGCCGGGCGCTCACCGGCGAGATGCAGCTCGACCCGCCGATCATGTCGATGATGTGCTGGAACTCGAACCCCGTGACGCAGGCGCCCGAGACCGACAAGATCGTCGAGGGGCTGATGCGCGAGGACCTGTTCATGGTCTCGGCCGAGCACTTCATCTCGGACACCGCCTCCTACGCCGACATCCTGCTGCCCGCCACCATGGGCGCCGAGATGGAGGACATGATCCTCTCCTGGGGGCACCTCTACCTGACCTACAACACCAAGTGCGCCGAGGCGCCGGGCGAGGCGATCCCCAACAACGAGATCTTCCGCCGGCTGGCCGCCCGGCTCGGCTTCGAGGAGGAGAACTTCAAGTGGAGCGACAGCGAGTGCCTTGAGCACTACGTCGACTGGTCATCGCCGGCCTGCGAGGGCATCGACCTCCAGTACATGCGCGAGCACGGCTTCGCCCGGCTCAAGGTCGGCACGCCGGACGACCGGGCGCCGCACCGGGAGGGCAACTTCCCGACACCGACCGGCAAGTGCATGCTGAAGGTGGAGGGCGCCACGAACTTCGTCGCCCCGCCCTTCCGGCAGATGTACGAGGGCTTCCAGCCCGGCGAGGCGCTCGACCCGCTGCCGGACTACCTCGGCCCGCGCGAGTCGCACACGAACGATCCCGAACTCGCCAAGCGCTACCCGCTCAACATCGTCTCGCCCAAGAGCCACTACTTCCTGAACTCCTGCTACGCCAACATGGAGGACAAGCAGAAGGGCCAGGGCGAGCAGTTCGTGATGATCAGCCAAGCCGACGCCGGCGCGCGCGGCATCCGGGACGGCGACCGGGTGCAGGTCGCCAACGACCGCGGCGCCTTCAAGGGCGTGGCCCGCATCACCGACGACGTGAAGGCAGGGATCGTGGTGGCGACGCTGGGCTACTGGCGCCAGCTCAACGAGGGCACGGTGAACAGCATCTCGTCCGGCGCCTTCACCGATATGGGCCACGCGCCCTCGTTCTCCGACAACCTCGTCGAGGTCTCACGGGCGAACTGAACGGCTCCGCGCGCGGCGATCCGCTCCCGATCGCCGCGCCGGGTTCACACGGAGGGTCGAGCCGTCATCCGGTTGCGGTTTCGCCGCTCGTCCGGCGCGGTCACCGGAAACGAAGCCGCCCGGGACGGATCCGTCCCGGGCGGCTCGATCGTCACTCAGGCCATCTTCGCTCAGGAACGGGGCGCCCGCTCCAGCCAGCCGATGCTGCGACCCTCGCCGCCGCCACCGCCGCTGCGCGGACGGGCATCGGCGCGCTGGGGCCGGGCGTCGCGGCTCGGGCGACCCTGATTCGGGCGCTCGCCCTGCGGGCGGGCGGGCCGGTCCGCGCGGGCGTCGCGGCCCTGCGGGGCGTGGCCGCGATTGTCACCGCGGTTGTCGCCGCGGCCGTCCTGGGGTCGGCCCTGCCGGGGCGCGCCCTGGCCGGGACCGCCGAAGCCGCGGCCGCCCTCGGGCCGGCCCTGCTGGGGACGGCCCTGCTGCTGCCGGGGCCGCTGGCCCTGGCGGCCGCCGCCGGGGCGCTGCTGCGGACGCTCGGGCCGGCGCTCCTCCTCGCGGGCAATCTCGGCGGCCTCCTGGCGGGACGGCGGGGTGAAGCCCTCGGGGAAGCCCGCCACCGGGACCTTCTGCCGGGTCACGCGCTCGATGTCGCGCAGGTAGGCCTTCTCCTCGTCGTTGCAGAACGAGATGGCGAGGCCGTCGGCGCCGGCGCGGGCCGTGCGGCCGATCCGGTGGACGTAGCTCTCCGGCACGTTAGGCAGGTCGAAGTTGACCACGTGGCTCACGCCCTCGACGTCGATGCCGCGGGCCGCGATGTCGGTGGCGACCAGGACCCGGCAGGAGCCGTCCTTGAAGGCGGCCAGCGCCCGCTCGCGCTGGGGCTGGCTCTTGTTGCCGTGGATCGCGGCAGCCGCGATGCCGACCTTGTCGAGGCCGCGCACGACCCGGTCCGCCCCGTGCTTCGTCCGGGTGAAGACGAGCACGCGCTCGATCGCCGGATCGCGCAGGATGTGCCCCAGCAGCGCCTGCTTGGCGCCGGTATGGACGAAGATCACCTCCTGCTCGACCCGCTCGGCCGTGGTGGCGACCGGCGTCACCGCGACCTGGACCGGATCGGTGAGGTACTGGGACGCCAGGCCCGCGATGTTCTTGGGCATGGTGGCCGAGAAGAACAGGCTCTGGCGCTTCTGCGGCAGCATCTTCACGATGCGCTTGAGGGCGTGGATGAAGCCGAGGTCGAGCATCTGGTCGGCCTCGTCGAGGACGAGGATCTCGACGCCCTCCAGGGTCAGCGAGCGGCGGTCGACGAGGTCGATCAGCCGGCCGGGGGTGGCGACGAGGACGTCGACGCCCGGCGCCAGCGCCCGCTCCTGGCGGCTGATGGTGACGCCGCCGAACACCACCGTCGTGGTGTAGGACAGGTGCCGGCCGTAATCGGTGAACGACTCGGCGATCTGGTTGGCGAGCTCGCGGGTCGGCGAGAGCACCAGCACCCGACAGCCGCGGCGCGGCGCGCGGCGGTCCGAGAGCGAGAGGCGGTGCAGGATCGGCAGCGCGAAGGCCGCGGTCTTGCCGGTGCCGGTCTGGGCGATGCCGCAGAGGTCGCGGCCCGCCATGGCCGGCGGGATCGCCTGGGCCTGGATCGGGGTCGGCGCGACGTAGCCGGCCTCGCTGAGCGCCCGCAGCACGGGCTGGGCGAGGCCGAAATCGGTGAATTGGGTCAAGGATGTATCCGATGCAGCAGGGCCGGCCGGGCGCCTCGCGTCGCTCGCGAGCTGTGCCGTGTATGAGCCGGTCCGTTGGCAGGGGGCAGCCCGCGTGATGGGGCGGCCCGGGTGCATGCACGTTATGAAGAGGGGGGCCGGATCACGCCGGGTGGCGCCCGATCCGTCACGCAGCCCCCTCAAGCGGGCCGTGGCGGCCGCTGACGCTGCATCGCCGATATGCGTGTGTGCGGCTGCGAAGTCAATGCAGGGCCGGGTTGCGGTCCGCTCAGGCTGAGCGCCGCCGTCGCGCCGGTGAACAGCAGGCGCTCGTCCGACGGTGCCGTGCCCCGTGCACTCGGGATCGCCCGAAGACGCGGCTCGGCTGCCGATACGTGTCGATCACGTCTTCCCGATGTGGTCGGGGCGGGCGTTTATCGTCGTTGTGACCGAGGATCGCCTCTGATCTGTCCGTTGAGATATAATTGTTTCAGAATTGACGGTATCGTTGGATCGTCCGAGCGTGAAAGTGTATCTAAAGATACGCAGCGATCGGTATTCAACGATCGCTGCGCGGCCGCGACTTCAGATATTGCCTATGCAGACAGTGTTTTCGACGGAGGGTCTCCACCCCCGGAGCGGCTTCAAGCTCTGGCGAGACCTTCTCGGGGAGCGGCTCGTGCCGATCGAGGTCGAGCGCCTCGACGACGGGCCGTTCCGGGGCAGGCTCGACGTCGCGGAGATCGGCGCGCTGTACCTCTCGCGCCTGACGCAGAGCGCCCTGCGATGCGAGACGACGCCCAGCGCGGCCCGGCGCCACGACAGGGCCGGGATGGTCGTGGTGCTGTTCAAGCTCGCGGGCCTGTCGACGAGCGTTCAGGACGGCCGGGAGGCCGTGCAGCGGCCGGGCGACATGGTCGTGCTCGACCATCGCCCCTCCGTGCTGACGACCCACAGGGACAGCCAGGCCCTGTTCCTGGAGCTGCCGCGGGAGCGCCTGGAAGGCGTGCTCGGCTCGACACGGCTCTACACCGGCCTGTCGGTCGGGGCGGACCTCGCCTCGGCCACGCTGGCGACCGGCTTCATCCACGACCTGATCCGGGTGCGGCACCAGCTCACGCCCGACGCCGCCGAGCGCATGTCGGCGATCGCGGTCGACCTGATCGTGGCGAGCCTCGCCGAGCGGCTCGCGCAGGATGTGCCTCGCCCCGTCCACGGCAGCGTCGTCGTTCAGCGCGCGAAGGCGCATGTCGAGGCCCATCTGGACGATCCGGGACTGGACCCGCCCCAGCTCGCGGCCGCCACGGGGGTCTCGCTGCGCCGGCTCCAGGAGCTGTTCCACGAGCGCGGCCAGCACATTTCCGACTGGATCTGGGAGCGCCGACTGGCGGCGGCGGCCAAGCGGCTGTCCGACCCAGCCTGCCTGCACCTGTCGATCGGGATGCTCGCCTACGGCTGCGGGTTCACCAGCCAGGCGCACTTCTCCCGCCGGTTCAAGGACCGCCACGGCCTGACCCCGCGCGGGTACAGGGAGGCCGCCCTGCTGCGGGCTTCCGGTGCTCCGTCGGCTCCCTGATCGGGACGGTGGCCGGCCTCCGCCGATCCCGCGACGTCCCGGCGCGGAATGATGCGCGCGGTCCTCGCGCAACCCCTGGCCGGGCGCAGGCGCCTGCGCCCGGCGTGCGAACGGCACGCGCGTCGCGACCCGGCGCGTCGGCTCAGATAATGGTGTATCGTGATCGGCGGCGCACCGCCCTGTCATGCACCACATCCGGGTTGCCGCAGGTCCGGGCAACCGAAACAATGTGGTGCGGCCAAGAGGACTCGAACCTCCACCCCTCTCGGGACTAGCACCTCAAGCTAGCGCGTCTACCAATTCCGCCATGGCCGCATCGGACGCGAAGACCGGTCCGTTCGCCCGACCGTCGCGCGCCGCGGGAGAACCCGGGGCCGCTTTCGTGTCGCGCGGCGCAGCGGATAACAGATCGTCCGGCCGCCGACAAGCGCAGTCACGGGGAATCGTAGCCGCCCTCCAGGAAAGGCGCCGCGCCGTCGCCGATGCTGACGCCCGGCTCGACGATCGAGGCCGCCTTGCGGATCAGCTCGGTCACCTCCACGGAGATGCGGTCGCCCGTCACCACGATCTGCCCGCGCGCGATCGGGTGGTCGTTGGCCAGGATCTCGACCATGTCGCTGTCGCTGGCTTCGAGCTCGATCACGGCGCCGCGGCCCATCCGGAGGAGCATGTGCAGCGGCATGCGGGCCCGGCCCAGCACCACCGTCAGATCGACCTTCAGGGTCTCGAAGACCGCCACCGTCCGCCATCCCGTCTCGCAGCCGGAACCTTGCAACCGCCGGCCGCGGATGTTGAGGCTTCGACCATCGACGCAGGATGGTGAACTCTTGGTAAACGCGCCCCGCCTCACGGTCAGCCCGCCCGCCTTCCCGAAGCGGCCCGGCACCGATCCGGTCGCCGGCCCGGTGGGCTGGCGCGTGAGCGACGCGGCAGTGGATTACGCCGCCGCCCTCGCCTGGATGGAGGCGCGCGCGGAGGCGATCGCCCGCGGCGCGGCGCCCGAATGCGTTTGGCTGCTGGAGCACCCGCCGCTCTACACGGCGGGCACGTCGGCCCGGCCGGAGGATCTCGTCGCGCCGGACCGGTTCCCGGTCCACGCGACGGGGCGGGGCGGGCAGTACACCTATCACGGCCCCGGCCAGCGGGTGGCCTACGTGATGCTCGACCTCGACCGGCGCAGCCGCGACCTGCGCGCCTACGTGGCGAGCCTGGAGGCGTGGCTGATCGAGACGCTGGCCGCCTTCAACGTCCGCGCCGAGCGCCGCGAGGACCGGGTCGGCGTCTGGGTGCGCCGGCCCGAGAAGGGGCCCGGCGGCGAAGACAAGATCGCGGCGATCGGCATCCGGGTCCGCCGCTGGGTCAGCTTCCACGGCATCAGCCTGAACGTGGAGCCCGACCTCGCGCATTTCGACGGGATCGTGCCGTGCGGCGTCCGGGAGCACGGCGTGACGAGCCTCGTCGACCTCGGCCTGCCGGTGAGCATGGCCGAGGTCGACATGCAGCTCCGCGCCGCCTTCGAGGCGATCTTCGGGGCGACCGCGATCGAGGCGGCGGAGTGAGCAGGGCCGCGCCATCGGGCGATGCCGCCGTCGTCGCGAGCGCAGCGACCCAGGGGGCGTGTCGTCCGGAGCCCGGACCGGATCGCTTCGCTCGCGAATACGCATAGCGTCCGAACGCTCCGGCCGGAGGCCGTCTCACCGGCGCCGATCAGAAATCGGCGTGCAGCCGCGAGGCGAAGAAGTGCGCCGGCCCGCGGTCGCGATTGTATCCGGGATTGTCGATGAACTGGTAGTCGAAGGTCAGGGTGACGAACTTCGTGAGGTTCAGGGCGTAGTAGGTCTCCAGCGCGCGCTCGGTGCCGTAGTTGAGACGCCCGTCGCCGATCAGCAGCCCGAGATAGCCGGCCGCGAAGGCGGCCCGGTGCGAGGGCGAGAGCCCGTTCATTGCGGCGCCGATGCCGACCGTGTCGTCGGGGCGGTCCCAGGCCTTGCCCTTCAGCGACAGGCCGCCGGAGAAGCTCCGGTCGATGTCGGTGAACGAGATGTTCTCGGTGCCCCCGTCGTTCAGGCTCGCCCGGGCGAACAGCCCGAGTTCGGGCGTCAGCGCCTGCTCCAGGTTGATGTAGCCGCCGGTCTTGCGGCGGGGACGCCGGGTCGCCGCGACGGCGTCGTTGATGTCGTCGAACAGGCCGAGCTGGGTCAGGGTGACGACGTCGCGGTTGTTGGCCGAGACGCCGACATTCGAGAACAGCCCGATGCGGATTTTGCCGGGCTGCTCCAGCCACGGGAGCACGTGCCGCTCCTCGAACTCGACGTTCAGCCCCGCGCGCCGGAACACCCGCGGGTCGAGCACGTCGCTCGACGGCTCCTTGGGCACCTGCGTGTAGGCGGCGCGGATCGCGAATTCGGGGCGGTTGTACTCGGCGTAGACGCCCTGCGTGAAGCCCGGGAGATTGGCCGGGAAGTCCCAGGCCGAGGAACCCCAGAGCGACCAGTTGAAGAAGTCCACGCGCGGGTCGTGCGCGTAGATGTTTCCGTCGAAGAAGTCGCCCAGCGCGAACTTGCCGGCGATCAGCGTGATCCGCTCGGCGTCGTAGCGGGTGGCCACTTGGTTCGGTCCGTCCGGCACCTCCACGGTCTCGCCGCCGAGCCCGAAGGTCTGCTTCACGTAGTAGCGGTTCGAGCGCAGCTTCGGGAACGGGGCGCCGGCCTTCTGCGCCTCGCCGTTGACGAAGCCGGCGACGCCGAGCGTCCGCGACAGGCCGAAGCCCTGGCTGAACTCGGGATTGTAGTAGATCTCGGTGCTGTCGGTGAGCTTGAGGCCGAGGAAGATCGTGGCCGTCGTGGTCTGCCGGGCCTGATGGGGGATCAGGCTCTGCGCGCCCTCGTAGGGCGAGCGGAAGCCGGGAACGCCCTGCGCGATCAGCGTCGTCTGGCCGTGGAGCGAGAAGCGGCCAGTATCGCCGTTGTCGGGATCGTGCGGGGCGGTCTCGTCCGGGTCCGGCGGGACCTTCAGCCCGTCCGGAAACCACATCAGCCGCGCGAACAGTTCGTTGGACGTGAAGCGCGCCCGGGTCGTGACCGGCCCGCCCGCGTCGCCGGGCACCATGCCCAGCGGGAAGCGCCGGCTGCCTCCGAGATCGATGTAGCGGTAGTCGATGCCCAGCGCGAGGCTGTCGGTGATGGCGTACTGCACGCCCGCGCCGAGGGTGAAGCCGACGTAGCCGAGGTCCCGCCGCGCGGTGGTCTGGCC
Organism: Methylobacterium sp. 1030; assembly: GCF_040544715.1. Lineage (NCBI taxonomy): Bacteria > Pseudomonadati > Pseudomonadota > Alphaproteobacteria > Hyphomicrobiales > Methylobacteriaceae > Methylobacterium > Methylobacterium sp. 1030. The sequence continues at coordinate 57,083 of NZ_JBEPKM010000023.1, forward strand.
GCCCGTGTCGAGGTCCGGGTAATTCGCCAGGATGCGCGCGTTCGCCCCCGCGAGGCCGAAGGTGCCGTAGATCAGGTAGCGGTCGAAGCTGTAGCCGAGCCGGGCGCGCAGGGTGCCGTAGAGATCCGTCTTGGCGCGCACGATGTTGAAGGCCGGGTCCACGTTCGCGTAGCCGAAGCCCGCGATCGTCGAAGGGACGGGCCGCTTCAGATTCGCCGCGTCGAGACTCGCCTCGACGCCGTAGACCCACGGCCCGGCCTGCCAGTTCCAGCCGCCGAACAGGCCGCCGACCGCCGTCGTGGCGTTCTTGCCCTGGTCGCTGCGGCCGGTGGAATCGCCGCTCTTGAAGGCCGGGACCGGCCGGGCGCCGATCGTCGTCGGACCGAAATTGTAGGCGCCGTAGGACCCGCCGGCACTGCCCTCGAGGCCGACATAGCCCCCCGACCAGTCGGTGTAGGACGGCGCCTCGGCGGGGCGCAGCGGGGAGATGTCGGCCGCCCGCGCGGCGGCGGGCGCGAGGAGGGGGACGGCCAGGACGAGCGCCGCGGTGCGGACCAGGGACACGGAACGGGATCTCATCCGACTCACAGAAAAGTATAGCATTTGCTAAAACGCGTCACGGGGCCGCGCAAGCCGGGTCGCGCGCTCGTGATCGCGGGCCATCATGCGATCCATGGCCTTGCCGCATCGCATCCTCGGTTCGTCGCATGGCACTGGCGTGACGATCCAGCCCGCGTTGGATTCGTCAAGATCCAGAGGGCATCGCACCGCGAATAGCTTCGTGAAAGTGCGTCGTAATCGACCTTTTTCGATGCAACGACATGCGAATACCGTAATGTCGATGCAGCTGACCGGCAGATTAGAATTGTTATTATTTGACTGTCGTGCGATTCCGGTTTGAACTTCCCGCGGCCTGGATTATGTGCGGTCGCATGCACGCCTCGCACATCCTCCCGGTTCTCCGCGGCCTCGCCGCGGCCTCGCTCCTGGCGTTCGCCGGTGCCGCGGCCGCCAAGGAGGTGCCGATCGGTCCGCACGTGACGCGCAACGGCCTGGAGGTCGCGGCCGTCTATCTGCAGCCGATCGAGATGGATCCGCCCGGCATGATGCGCGAGGCCGCCAAGTCGGACATCCACCTCGAGACCGATATCCGCGCCGCCAAGGACAACCGCAACGGCTTCGCGGAAGGGGACTGGGTGCCGGCGCTCGACGTCCGCTTCGAGGCGGTGAAGCTCGACGGCGACAAGCCCACCGACCAGACGGTGTCGGGCATGCTGATGCCTATGGTCGCCAACGACGGGCCGCATTACGGCGACAACGTCAAGCTGTTCGGCCCCGGTCGCTACCGCCTCAAGGTTACCGTCGCGCCGCCCGGCAAGGACAGCCATTTCGGCCGCCACGTCGACAAGGAGACGGGCGTCGGCCCGTGGTTCGAGCCCTTCGAGATCACCCAGGACTTCACCTTCGCCGGCGTCGGCAAGAAGGGCGCCTACTGAGAGTGCCGGAGCTGACCGTGTCCCGCCTGCCGCGCTCCCTCGTCCGAGCCATCCCGCTGCTGCTGGTCGCCGCCGCGTCGGCCTCCGCGCCCGCGCGCGCCGACGACATGCCGGTCATCAAGGTGGAGATGCGCGACGGCGTGATCATCCCGACGGTGATAGAGGTTCCGGCCAACACCCGGTTCAAGCTCGAGATCTCGAACACCGGCCAGACGCCGGTGGAGTTCGAGAGCACGGAGCTGCGCCGCGAGAAGGCGCTGGCCGCTGGCTCGACCTCGGCGATCGTGTTCCGCACCCTCGATGCCGGCACGTACCAGGTGTTCGACGATTTCCACCCGGAAGCGAAGGCGACCCTGGTGGCCAAATGAGCGCGTTCACGACAGCGCCCGGCTCCCTGGCCCTCGCCGACGTCACGCCGCGCCGCTCCGCGGTCGACGCGCGGCTCGCCCGGTTCGGCGACGCGTTGCGCCGGTACGGCTGGATCATCCGGTCCGTGCAGTGGCTGATCGTCGCCGTCTACGCGGTGCTGGTGATCGTGCCGGCCCTGCTGCCGCTGCCCGACAACGCCGCCCACATCTGGACCAACCTGACGCTCGCCGCGCAGTTCGCCTTCTGGGGGATCTGGTGGCCGTTCGTGCTGGTCAGCATGGTGCTGGTCGGCCGGGCCTGGTGCGGCGTGCTCTGCCCGGAGGGGGCCCTCAGCGAGTTCGCGAGCCGGTGGAGCCGCGGCTACGCCGTGCCGCGCTGGATCACCTGGCAGGGCTGGCCGTTCGTGGCCTTCGCGGGAACCACCGTCTACGGCCAGATGACCAGCGTCTACGGCTACCCGAAGCCGGTCCTCGCGGTGCTCGGCGGCTCGACCCTGGCGGCGATCGTGGTCGGGCTGCTGTACGGGCGCAACAAGCGCGTCTGGTGCCGCTACCTCTGCCCGGTCAACGGCGTCTTCGCGGTGCTGTCGAAGCTCGCGCCGGTGAGCTTCCAGGTCGACCGCGCCGCCTGGGCGGACTCGCCCAAACCCGTCGGCGGCACCGAGTCCTTCAACTGCGCGCCCCTCGTGCCGGTCAAGACCATGCGCGGCGCGGGCGCCTGCCACATGTGCGGCCGCTGCAGCGGCCACCGCGGCGCCGTGCGCCTCGCCCTGCGCTCGCCCAACCACGAGATCGTCCACGTGGCCGGCGCGGAGCCCAGCCTCGACCAGACCATGCTGATCCTGTTCGGCATGCTGGCGTTGGCGGTGGGCGCCTTCCAGTGGTCCTCGAGCCCCTGGTTCGTCGATGCCAAGCAATGGGCGGCCACGTGGCTCATCGAGCGCGGGACGACGTGGCCCCTGGAGCACTCGGCGCCCTGGTTCGTGCTGACGAACTACCCCGACCGCAACGACGTCATGACGCTCCTCGACGGCGGGCTGCTGCTGGCCTACATCGGCGCCGCGACGCTCGTCCTCGGGCTCGCCCTGTCGGGGATCGTGGCGCTCGCGACCCTGAGCCTCGGCGGCTGGTCGCTCCGGCGCTTCCACCACCTGACCCAGACCCTGATCCCGGTCGCGGGCTGCGGCGTGTTCCTGGGCCTGTCGGCGCTCACCGTGACGTTCCTGCGCGGCGACGGCATCGTGATCCCCTACGTGGCGGAGATCCGCGCGGGCCTGCTCGCCGGCGCCAGCCTGTGGAGCGTCTGGCTGGCCTGGCGGGTGGCGGGTCTCGCCGCCGGCGGCCTCCGCCGGGTGGCGGCCTCGGCCTGCATCGCCGGCGCGGCCGCCCTCTCGGTGGCCAACTGGGTGCTCCTGTTCTGGATCTGGTAGCGCGCGGTCCGCGCGCGCCGCGTCACACGACCTCACAAACCCTGGAGACCGCCATGATCGGCGCCTTCGTCATCGCCTTCCGCGAAGTCATCGAGGCGGGCCTCATCATCTCCATCGTGCTGGCCGCCACCCGCGGCATCCCGGGCCGGATGCGCTGGGTCCTGCTCGGCATCGCCGGCGGCCTCGCGGGCGCCGCCCTGGTGGCGCTGTTCGCCGAGAAGATCTCGGACGCGTTCGAGGGCAGCGGGCAGGACATCCTGAACGCCGCGGTCCTGATCGTCGCGGTGCTGCTGCTGATCTGGCACAACACCTGGATGAGCAAGCACGGCAAGGAGCTGGCGGGCGAACTGCGCGCCGCCGGCGCGGCGGTGCGCTCGGGCGAGCGGGAGGCAGCGGCCCTGTCGATCGTGATCGGCGCCGCGATCCTGCGCGAGGGGGCCGAGCTGGTCCTGTTCCTCTACGGCCTCGTGGCCTCGGGCACCTCGGGCGCCGACATCCAGTTCGGTGCGGTCGCCGGCATCGGCGCCGGCGCGCTCCTCTCGGCGGTGACCTATCTCGGGCTCGCCTCGATTCCGAGCCGCTACGTCTTCTCGGTGACCAGCGTCCTGATCATCTTCCTCGCGGCCGGCCTCGCCGCGCAGGCGGCGCAGTTCCTGGCGAATGCCGGGGTGGTCGAGGTCCTCGGATACACCCTCTGGAACAGCTCCGGCGTGATCGCCGAGAATTCCTGGCCGGGCCGCGTCCTGCACGCCCTGGTCGGCTACACCGACCGTCCGACCGCCCTCCAGGGGCTGGTCTACGTCGCCACCATCGCGGTGATGGTCGGCCTGATGCAGTGGAGCGCCGCCGACAAGCGCCGCGCGGTGCGGGCGGCGTAGCGAACCGTCCGGCGCCGCGGGGATACATCCGACAGCTAGGCGTCGAGGCGCCGGGCTGCGTGGCGGCCCGGCTGTGCATCCTCGGCTCGACGCGACGGGTCCCGCCGCACCGTCCATCGGTGCGGTGGGTCGGTCGGCCCGCGACCCTCAGGCCAGCACGGTCCACTTCGCCCGGTCGGCCGGCTTCTCCCTGTAGATCGTGCCGGCGAAGTCGACGTGCAGTTCCGTCGCCGCGCGGTCGCTCCGACGTGCCAGCACCTCGAAATGCCTCGGCTTGCGGCGCGGCGCGTCCGCCACCGCCCACCCCGCCGCGGCCACCGCCGCCAGAGCGCGCGCGGGATCGGACGGGGCGTCCGTTGCCCCGTCCGGCCGCCCGGTGCCGGGCGCGTGATGGGGCTTCTTGTGATGGATCTCCACCGGATCCCGGCCCTCCGCCGAGATCCGCGTGACCTTGATCTCCGAGGGGCGACGCTCTCCGGTGAGGGTGACGTGCAGGCCGCTCGCGAGCGGGAACGCCTCCGCACCCTTCGGGCCGAGATCGGCGAGGTGCGTCTCGCCGCCCGCCTCGACGGTGAAGCGATGGGCGAAGACGTGTCGTATCGTGCCCGAGAGGGCGGTGGTGTCGTGATGCGGCATGATTTTCTCCGTAGGGCGCCCAACCGCAGGCGCAATCGATATATCGAAATCGATCACGGAGCTTTCAAGCGGGCGACCGGGGCGGCCCGGTCACGTCGGCGGACCTGAGGGCCGGAGAACCGCCTCTCAAGGACCCGTCGCCACCGCCCGGGCCGGGTCGGCGCCCCATTCCGACCAGGAGCCGTCGTAGAGCCCCCGCGCCGGGCGGCCCATGGTCTCCAGCGCCAGCGCGATGATCGCAGCGGTCACGCCGGAGCCGCAGGTGGTCACGATCGGCAGGTCCGGATCGACGCCGTTCTCGGCGAAGACCGTCTTCAACTCCTCGGGGCTCTTCATCCGGCCGTCGCGCTGGAGGGCCGCGTAGTGCAGGTTGCGCGCGCCGGGCATGTGCCCCGGCCGGACGCCGGGGCGGGGCTCCGGCTCCTCGCCGCGGAACCGCGTCCCCGAGCGGGCGTCGACGACCTGCGCCGAGCCGCTGTCCAGGGCGCGGGCGACGTCGTCCGCGTCCGCCACGGCGCCGTGGTCGAAGCGGGCGGTGAAGTGCCGCCGCTCGGGCTGGCGCGGGTCGCCCTCCTCGGTCGGGTAGCCCGCCGCCACCCAGGCCGGCAGGCCGCCGTCCAGCACCAGCGCGTCGCGCACGCCGAAGGCCTTGAGCATCCACCAGACCCGCGGGGCGGAGAACAGCCCCTGCCCGTCGTAGACAACGATCTGCATGCCGTCGCCGACGCCGAGCGCGCGCATCCGCGCCGCGAACACCTCGGGCCGTGGCAGCATGTGCGGCAGGTTCGACTCGGTGTCGCTCATGGCGTCGAGATCGAAGCGGCGGGCGCCGGGTATGTGGGCGGTGCGGAACTCGGCCTCGGGATCGCGGCCCGCTGCGGGCAGGTACCAGGAGGCGTCGAGCACGACGATGTCGGGGGCCGCGAGGCGGTCGTGCAGCCATTCGGGTGACACGAGGGGCGGCTGGGCCATGGTCGGCGGATCCGGCTCTGTTCGCGTTGCGGGCTCACAGAACCACAGGTCGCCCGGCGTTGCACGCCTGGGTCACCGCGGGACGGCGGCGTTCGGGCGGATTCGTCAGCCGCGCCAATGCCAATCGAGCGCGCGCCGGATCGGATGAGCTACGCATCCCGCACCGTGGTCCGATGCATCCAGCGCAGGCTGGTCTTGTTTTAAAGAGCCGTAACCCCAGTTACGACACCATGATGACGCCAATCGCGTCGGCCGTCCGGCCGGCATCGTGTTGGCCGCCCCGGACGTTCCGCTCGCGGACGCGATACGGGGACGTCGCCTGAACGAGATGCGTTCAAACCTTCCCTGTCTGCCCGGGCGCCCGACCCACCGTGCAGGATGCTTATTGAGCCGATCGACACCATGAATCAACTCGTCCGCATGTCCCAGATCGGCGACGCCGAGACCGTCGAGGAGCCGTCGGCCGACCTGCGCGTGCCCTTCGCGCAGTCCGGCGCCTTCGTGTGCAAGTACATCATCGGCGAGCCGAACGACCGCGCCGTCTGCTGCGGCGCCCCCGTGTCCGACGGCAAGAGCTGGTGCGCCTACCACCGCCGCATCGTGTTCGAGCCGACCCGCCCCGGCCGCATCCGCTGAGCCTCTCCTTGCGCCATCCCGGCCGTCACTGCGTCCGCATGATCTGGATGACCGCCGGGGTGATGATGACGACGAACAGCACGGGCAGGAAGAACAGGATCATCGGCACGGTGAGCTTCGGCGGCAGCCCGGCCGCCTTCTTCTCGGCCTCGTTCATGCGCATGTCGCGGCTCTCCTGGCTCAGAACCCGCAGCGCCTGACCGACCGGCGTGCCGTAGCGCTCGGCCTGGATCAACGCCGTCGCCACGGACTTCACCGGCTCGAGGCCGGTGCGCATCACGAGGTTCTCGTAGGCCTGACGCCGGTCGGGCAGGAACGACATCTCGGCGGTCATCAGCGCGAGCTCCTCAGCCAGCACGACCGAGGACGTGGCGATCTCGGTGCTCACCTTCCGGAACGCGTTCTCGATCGCCATGCCGGATTCGACGCAGATCAGCGTGAGGTCGAGGGCGTCCGGCCACGCCTTGCGGATCTCGGTCTGGCGCTTCTTGGCGGTGTTCACCAGGAACAGCTCGGGCGCCTTGATGCCCATGTAGGCCGCGCCGATCACGAGCCCGAACCGCATGAGGTACGAGGCGTCGAGCACCTCCAGCACGAACAGGTAGAACAAGGCCGCGATCACCGCCGCGACCGGCACGACGAGGCGGAAGAACAGGAAAGCGGTCTCCGCCCCCTGGCCGCGGTACCCTGCCTGCATCAGTTTGCGCTTGGCCGTGTCCGTACCGAGCCAGCGGCGCAGCTGGTACTTCTCGACGACCGACTTCATGTAGGCCTTCGGCTCCGTGCGCAGCGTCGCCCGGCTTCCGGTCCGCTCCGCGCTCAGCCGCTCGCGCCGCCGGATCTGCTCGCGCTCGTCGCTGACGAGCTTCATCCGCTTGCCGAGGCGGTCGGTCTCTAGGAAGGGCTGCGCCACCGCGTAGGCGGTCGCGGCCGCCGCGACGGCGGTCAGCAGCGTGCCCATGAAGCGGGGATCGAACAGCTTCTCGGCGATGGCGTCGATCATCGGGCGGGATCCGGCAGACGGCGCACCGCGCCTAGAACTCGAAGGCGATCATCTTCTTGATGGTGAAGATGCCGATGGACATCCAGATCGCCGCGCCGACCAGGGCGATCTTGCCCGTGTCGGTTGTCCAGAGCAGCGAGATGTAGTCGGGGCTGGTGAGCGCGGTGATGCCCGCCACAGCGAAGGGCAGGCAGGCGATGATCGAGGCCGAGGCCTTGGCCTCCATGCTCATCGCCTGGACCTTGCCGCGCATCTTGGCGCGGTCGCGCAGCACCGTGGAGAGGTTGTTCAGCGCCTCGGAGAGGTTACCGCCCGACTGCTGCTGGATGTTGATCACGATGGCGAAGAAGTTCACCTCGGCGGTGGGCACGCGCTCGAACAGCCGCGTGCAGGCCTCGCCGAGGGACAGGCCCATCGCCTGCGTCTCCACCACGGTCCGGAACTCGCTGCGCACCGGCTCCTCGGCCTCGCGCGAGACCATGCGGAAGCAGTCGCCCACCGGGATGCCGGTGCGGATGCCGCGGACCACCACGTCGACGGCGTTGGGCAGCTCCTTGTTGAACTTCGCGATGCGCTTGAGCCGCAGGTGGCGCAGCAGGTAGGCCGGCAGGCCGAAGCCGCCCGCGAAGGCGGCGCCGAGCGCCGCCAGGGCGTTGTCGGTGATGACGAAGAGCAGGAGCCCGAAGACGACCCCGCTCAGGGCCGAGACCCCGTAGAATGTCTGCTTCGTCCAGCCGAGGCCGGCGCGGGCGAGCTTCAATTCCACGCTGGCCTTCGAGGCGCCCTTGGCCTTCGCCTCGATCTCGCTCAGCGTCTTGGCGACCTGCTCGCGCCGGTTGACGGCGACGCCCCGGGTCGCCGCCCCCGAGGCGGAGACGCTGATCGTCTTCAGGCGCTTGGTGGCCCGGCGCTCGCCGCCGAGCAGGGGCAGGACCGCCACGTAGGCGATGGCGGCCACCGCGATGCCGGCGAGGCCGGCGGCGATCGGCAGGTTGGAGGCGTCCGCCATCGGCTCAGTTCCGGTCGACGACCTCGGCGGCGTCGAGCGCCTCGCCGAGCCGCTGTTCGAGGCCGTAGTAGCGGGCGCGCTCCCAGAATTTCGGCCGGCCGACGCCGGTGGAGCGGTGACGCCCGATCAGCTTGCCGTTCGCGTCCTCGCCGACGATGTCGTAGAGGAACACGTCCTGGGTGGTGATGACGTCGCCCTCCATGCCGAGCACCTCAGTGATGTGGGTGATGCGCCGGGAGCCGTCGCGCAGACGCATCGCCTGGATCACGACGTCGATCGAGCCGCAGATCATCTCGCGCAGGGTCCGCGACGGCAGGGTGAAGCCGCCCATCGAGATCATCGATTCGATACGCGACAGGCACTCGCGCGGGCTGTTGGCGTGGAGCGTGCCCATCGAGCCGTCGTGGCCGGTGTTCATCGCCTGGAGCAGATCGAAGGCCTCCGGTCCGCGCACCTCGCCGACGATGATCCGCTCCGGGCGCATGCGCAGGCAGTTCTTCACGAGGTCGCGCATGGTGACTTGGCCCTGGCCCTCCATGTTGGGCGGCCGTGTCTCCAGGCGCACGACGTGCGGCTGCTGGAGCTGCAGCTCGGCCGCGTCCTCGCAGGTGATGACCCGCTCGTCGTGCTCGATGAAGGCGGTGAGGCAGTTGAGCAGCGTGGTCTTGCCCGAGCCCGTGCCGCCCGAGATGACCACGTTGCAGCGCGACTGGCCGATGATCTTAAGGACCTCGGCGCCCTCGGGCGAGATCGCCCCGAAGCGCACGAGCTGCTCCAGGGTGAGCTTGTCCTTCTTGAACTTTCGGATCGTGAGCGCCGGGCCGTCGATGGCGAGCGGCGGCGCGATGACGTTGACGCGGGACCCGTCCGGCAGGCGCGCGTCGCAGATCGGCGAGGCGTCGTCGACGCGCCGGCCGACCTGGCTGACGATGCGCTGGCAGATGTTCATCAGCTGCTGGTTGTCGCGGAACCGCACGCTGGTCAGCTGGATCTTGCCGTTGACCTCGATGAAGGTCCGGTGGGCGCCGTTGACCATGATGTCGGCGATGTCGTCGCGGGCGAGAAGCGGCTCCAGCGGGCCGTAACCCAGCACGTCGTTGCAGATGTCGTCGAGCAGTTCCTCCTGCTCGGAGATCGACAGGACGATGTTCTTGAGCCCGATGATCTCCGTGACGATGTCGCGGATCTCCTCGCGCGCGGTCTCGGCGTCGAGGCGCGAGAGCTGCGTCAGGTCGATCGCCTCGATCAGGGCGCCGAAGATCAGGCTCTTGGTGCGGTAGTAATCCTCCGAGCGCGCGGTCTCGACGACGACCGGGGCCGCCGGCGCCGGGCGCTGGGCCGGCGCGGGCGCCGGCGCGTCGCGCAGCACTGGCGTGGCCGGGGCCGGGGTCCGCATCTGCGGCATCGGCGGGGGCGGCGCCGACGCGCCGCCGGACTGTCGCCTACCGAACATGGGTCAGAGCCCCGACGCTGACCCGCGGCACCGGCCGGGTGAGGGATCGCGTCCGCATCAGGATGCCTTGCGGCCGGAAAGCTTGGCGAGCAGCGGCTCCAGCAGGCTCGGACGGCCCCGCCGGCTCTCGGGACGTCCGAGGGTCATGGCCGCCAGGTCGTTGAACAGCTCCGCCACCTTCGAGCCCGCCTGGATCTCGGCGATCATCTGGCCGTTGTTGGCGGCCGTGCCGAACAGGGTCGGCTCGAACGGGATCGTCAGGGCCACCGGCGCCTCCAGGGCCTTGGCGAACTCGGCGGTGCCGATCTCGGGGCGCTTGGGCACGCCGACGCCGTTCAGCACGATGCGGGGCGGCTGGTCGTTCGGGCGACCGTGCTTCAGCGCGCCGAGGAGGTTCTTGGCGTTGCGCAGGCAGGCGAGGTCGGGCCCGGTCACGATCAGGATCTCGTCGGCCGCCGTCAGGACGCGCTTCGTCCACGCGTTCCACTGGTGGGGGATGTCGAGGACCACGCACGGGACGCTCGCCCGCATGTGCTCGATCAGGGTGTCGAAGGCCGGCTCGGACAGGTCGATGGTCCGGTCGAGGCTCGCCGGGGCCGAGAGCAGGCTCAGGTTGTCGCTGCACTTGGACAGCAGCCGCTCGACCAAGGCGGAGTCCAGCCGCTCGGGGGCGAACACCGCCTCGGCGATGCCCTGGGGCGGGTCCTGGTTGAAGTTGAGCGAGGCGGTGCCGAAGGCGATGTCGAGATCGGCGATCACCGTCTGGACGCCCTGGCCCCGGGCCACCGACCACGCGAAATTATGCGCCACGGTCGAGGCGCCGATGCCGCCCTTGACGCCGTAGACCGCCACGGTCCGGCCCACCGGCTTGACGCCCGGGGCCGTGAACAGGTCGGAGATCGCCGCGATGAGCGTCAGGGGCTCGACCGGCGCCATCAGGTAATCGGACACCCCGCGCTGGATCAGCTGGCGGTAAAGCATCACGTCGTTGACGTGACCGATCACCAGGACGCGGGTCCCCTCGTCGCAGACCTCGGCCAGGGCGTCGAGGCACTCGATCGGCCGCGAGCGCGCGCCCTGGATCTCGAGGACGATGACGTTGGGCGTCGGCGCGTGCCGGTACGCCTCGATCGCCGCGGCCCCGCCGCCCATCCGGACCTTGACCTGCGCCTTCTGCATGCGCCGGTCGAGGGCCGCGCCCTCGATCATCGCCGCGGTCTCGCCGGTCTCGCAGAAGGCCTGGATGGTGATCCGGGGCACCGGGGCGATCGTGCGCTCGGTTGTCTCGGACAGCTCTGCCATGACGGCGCTTTCGGGTTCGCGTGCGGGGTGCGGCGTTGCGATCGGCGGCGGGGCTGCCCATCCCCGGCGCCGGCTGTCTCAGTTCGTGACCTGGGCCTTCACGGCGGTCTGACCATCTTGCCGCCATGTGGTTGACGGATCCTTGCCGTCCCGCAACTGGCCAATGTCCCGGACCCGCTTGACCGTGTCGATGCGGCCCTCGGGCCGGCCGCGCACGAGGTCGACCGGGTCGGCGACCTGGGCGGCGACGTTGGACTGCATGGCGCAGCCCAGGTTCCAGCTCGGCCGGTTGTTGTAGTCGGTCGCGAAATTGCCGGCCCCGAGGTCTTGAGGCCAGAGGCCGCAGGCGTCGGCCACCTTGGCCTGCATGCGCTGGAAGCTCAGCCGGATCGGCGCGGCGAGGGTCGGCGCCGCCACCGCGTAGCCGCTGACCGCGATCTCGCGGGCGTTGACGCCGTTCTGCGTGCCGAGCCGGCCGAGAACCGAGGCCGTCCGCTGCACGGCGGCGACCTGGTCGGGTGGGACGCCCTGGGGCACCTGCATCAGAAGGGTTCCGCGGCCGTAGCGCCGGTACTCCAGCATGAAGGCGTTGACATCGGTCGCTTGGCGCGGGTCCAGATGGCCCGTGCCGGTCGGGAACACGTCGAGGCTGCGAGGCCCGTCGGTCAGCACGATCGGGTGGCGCGCGCGGTAATCCGTGACGTCGATGCCGCCGGTCGTGACGGGATCGGTCTTGCAGGCCGCCGCGAGGGCGGAGAGCGCGCAGGCGGCGAGAACGCTCGCGGCGCGGCGCGGCAGTGCGGGCGGGTGACGTCCGGTCGTGGGTCCGGTCATGGGTCCGGTCATGGGTCCGATCCTGGGAGGCGCGGCGGGGCGCTACTCGACGATGAAGCCGACGCGGCCGCGGTAGGTGCGGCCGAGCGGCGCCGCGGCGGCCGCGCCGGGCGGGGCGACCTTGCCGTAGATGCGGTTGATCTGGCCGAGCAGCACGGCTTGGCCGTCGCTTGAGTCGACGAAGTTGTCGTCGGGCCGGCTGACCTGCTTCGCCTCCATCGGCCGGGCGATGTAGGGCGTGCACATGATCATCAGCTCGGTCTCCTGGCGCTGGTAGTCGCGGGAGCGGAACAGCGCGCCGAGGATCGGGAGGTTGATCAGGCCGGGCAGGCCGGCGATCGCCTGCTTGTTGAACTGCTGGATCAGGCCGGCGGTCATCATCACACCGCCGGAGGGCAGCTCGACGGTGGTCTCGGAGCGGCGCACCCGGGTGCCCGGCACTGCGACCGAGGTGTTGCCGATCACATAGTTGAAGCTCTGCTGCGTATCGATCTCGGTCACGTCCGTGGCGACGCGGATCGAGATCCGGTTGTCGGCCAGCACCGTCGGTGTGAACGACAGGGCGACGCCGTAGGGCTTGTATGTGATGCCGGGCGAGCAGACGCCGCCGACGGCGCAGGTTGCCGAGGCCGGCACCGCGAACTCGCCGCCGGCCAGGAACTTGGCGGCCTCGCCCGAGATGGCGGTCAGCGTTGGCTCCGCCAGGATGCGCGAGACGCCGGCCTGCTCGAACGCCTTCAGGGTCGCCTGGAGCGAGAAGCCGCCCCCCTGCACGGAGGCCTGAACCAGATTCCCGGTCGGCGTGTTCGTGTTGATCGGGAAGGGCAGGTTGTTGGTGATAACATTCGGGATGTACGCCGGGACCTGCGTGGCCGCCGCGGTGCCGCCGTTCACGAGCGTCTGCCCCAGGTTTCCGACCGGGTTCAGAGCCGACCAGTTGCCGGCCATGTTGATCCCGAACTGCTTCAGGACGTTGCGGGACACCTCCACCACGGTGACGCGGAGCATCACTTGGTCCTTGTTGCGGATCGTGAGGTTGTTGATCACCGCGCCCCGCGAGCCGGCGGCGACGCCGCCGCTGGCCGCGCCCGCGGCCCCCGCGGCCCCGGCGCCGCCCAGGCCCACGAAGGCGTTGGCGATGTCGATCGCCTGCTGCGCGTCCGCCGAGGAGTTGACCGCCCCCGACAGGAGCACCGAGGCGCCCGAGGAGCGCACGTCGAAGCGTCCGCCCGGGATGCTCTGGTTGAGCAGCTCGCGCAGGGTCCCAAGGTTCAGGTCCCGCGCCACCGTCACGTCGAGGGCGGCGATCTGGCGGCCCTCGGCATCCATGATGAAGATCGAGGTCGCGCCGTCCGCCATGCCGATCACGAAGACCTTACGGGTCGAGCGGACCACGGCGTTGGCCACCGCGGGGTTGGCCACGAACACCTCCTTGGCGTCCCGCGGCAGGTCGACGATGACGGACCGGCCCGCGGTCAGCTCGACCCGCCGGGTCGAGCTCGCTTCCGCGGCTCCGACCGTCAGGATCGGCGCCGGGCCGAAGGTCTGGCGGTCCTGGGCAGAGGCCGGCCCGGTCAGGGCGACGAGCAGCGCGAGGGCGCCGGCCGAGCAACGGCGCGGGCCGCGGTCAGGGCGCCGCGTCGGGCGCGTGAGGGGCAGCGAAGCGGTCATGGCGGTCACGGCGTCTGCTGCCGCGCGACGCCGAAGCGCACCACGGTCAGGGCGGGTTCGGGCATCTGCGCGGCGGACGCGTCGGCCAGCGGCACGGCTTCCGGCGGCAGCCCGGCATCGGCGAGGCTGCGCAGGGAGAGCGTCAGGGCGCCGACCTTCTGGGCGAGCGCCAGGGTCTCGGCCTGTGCGGGCGTCACGGCCAGCGTCGCGGTCTCGCCGGTGACGACGTTGGTGCCGTTCTTCTCTTGGACCAGCTGACCGATCGCCAGGACGCGGATGTCGGTGAGGATCGTCTGGGAGAGCTGCACGTCGCTGTTGTTGGCCCGCGAATTGGACTCGTCGCGGAAGGTGCGGATCACGTCGACGCGGTCGTTCGGCAGGATGAAGCCGCCGGCCGAGTTGGTTCCGCGGCTGTCGGTGACGATGGCGACCGCGCGCATGCCGGGCGGCAGGATCGCCGCCATGAACCCGCTCTCCGGGCGCACCAGCTTCTGCGCGCGGATCGGCTCGCCCGTCAGGAAGCCCGAGCGCACGGACGCACCGACGGTCTCCTCGAGGGCCTTGGGGTTGATCTTGCGGGTCATGTAGCCGTTGGCCACGGCGCCGTCCGGCCAGGGCTGCCAGCGCAGGTCCGCGGCCCGGAGCACCTGGCCCATGGGCATGTCGATGGCGGCCACGAGCACGTCGGTCGTCGGCTGCGGCGGCGCCTCGGCCGTCGGCGGCGGTGGCGGCGGTGGCGGATCGCCGCCGCTCATCAGGAAGGCCGCCCCGGTGCCCGCCGCGAGGGCGATTCCGAGGACGGCGAAACGGGCTGGATTCATCGCATCGCCACGCGCCGGAGACGGCCGGATTGCCGTCCATGACGGGAACCTGCGCGGGGATTCGTGTAATTATGGTTAAGGTATTATAACCTCTGCCGTTGTCGCCGGTCCGGAAACGGGTCGATCGGAACCGCGTCACAATCCGCGGAATCCTTCAGCTCCCGCCCGACCTCGGCCGTGGCGCGGCGCCGGGTCGTCCCCTATCGTGCCGCCGGAACCGCCTCAGAAGCGGGCACTCGGGCGAACCGGGGGGAGACATGATCAGGACAATCGGCGGCGCGGTGATGGCGGCCGCTCTCGTGGGGACCGCGCTCGGCTCCGCTCCGGCGGCCGCGCAGGGAAGCTTCTCGGACAACGCCATACGGATCGGCGTCCTCAACGACCAGTCCGGCCTCTACGCCGAGTACGGCGGCCAGGGCTCGGTCGAGGCCGCCCGGATGGCGGTGGAGGATATGGGCGGCAAGATCGGCAGCGTGCCGATCGAGATCCTCACGGCCGACCACCAGAACAAGCCCGACATCGCCTCGGCGATCGCCCGGCAATGGTACGACCGCGACAATGTCGACGCGATCATGGAGCTGACCACCTCCTCGGTGGCGCTGGCGGTCCAGGGCCTGTCCAAGGAGAAGAAGAAGATCACCATCACCACCGGGGCCGCGACCAGCGACCTCACCGGCAAGGCGTGCTCGCCCTACGGCTACCATTGGGCGTTCGACACGCGGGCGCTGGCGGTGGGCACCGGCGGCGCGCTGACCCGGGCGGGCGGCAACACGTGGTTCTTCCTCACCGCCGACTACGCCTTCGGCTCGGCGCTGGAGGCCGACACCAGCAAGGTCGTGCTCGCCAACGGCGGCAAGGTGCTGGGCAGCGTCCGGCACCCGCTCTCGAACCAGGACTTCTCGTCGTTCCTGCTCCAGGCGCAGGGCTCGAAGGCCAAGGTAATCGGGCTCGCCAATGCCGGCCTCGACACCTCGAACGCGATCAAGCAGGCCGCCGAGTACGGCATCGTCGAGGGCGGCCAGAAGCTCGCGGCGCTGCTGTTCACCCTCTCGGAGGTGCACGGGCTCGGCCTCAAGGTCGCCCAGGGCCTGACGCTCACCGAGGGCTGGTACTGGGACGCCAACGACGAGACCCGCGCCTTCGGCCAGCGCTACATGAAGCGCACCGGCCGGATGCCCAACATGATCCAGGCCGGCACCTACTCGGCGGTCCTGTCCTACCTGAAGGCCGTCAAGGCGGCCGGCACCGACGAGACCGACGCGGTGAACGCCAAGCTCAAGGAGCTGCCGGTGGACGACGTGTTCGCCCATGGCGGGATCGTGCAGCCGAACGGACGCATGGTCCACGACATGTACCTGTTCGAGGTCAAGAAGCCGGCCGAGTCGAAGGGTCCGTGGGACCTCTACAAGCTGATCTCGACGATCCCCGGTAAGGAGGCCTTCGCCTCCCCGGCCGAGAGCGGCTGCCCGCTGACGGCGGCGAAGTAGGTCTCACCCCGTCATCGCGAGCGCAGCGCAGCGACCCGGGGCGGCGCGTCCCTGGATTGCTTCGCTCCGCTCGCACAGACGGCGGCGGGTCGAATGTCCCGTCTCAGGATGTGCTCTACTCCGAGAGGGTATCACCCCGCCCAGACGCGCCGGTACAGGGCCACGATCTCGTCGGCGCTGGGCTCCACCGGGTTGTTGGCGGGGGAGCCGGAGGCCAGCGCCTGGGCCGCCATGGTGGGCAGCAGCGCCTCCCAGCGGGCCGGGTCGATCCCGTATTCCCGCGGTCCCGGCACGTCGAGGTCGTCGTTCAGCGCCTCGAGCTCGGCCACCAGGGCCGACACCGCGGAGCGGTCGTCGGTGTCCGGGCCGGCGATCTTCATGGCGCGGGCGCAGGCGGCGTAGCGGTCGATCGCGGCCGGGGCCGAGAAGGCCGTGACCGCCGGCAGCAGCATCGCGTTCGAGAGCCCGTGGGCCACGTGGAAATGGGCGCCGATCGGCCGGCTCATGCCGTGGACGAGCGCCACGGAGGCGTTCGAGAAGGCGATGCCGGCCTGGGTCGCGCCGAGCATCATCGCCTCGCGGGCCGCCCGGTCGCCCGGATCGGTCCAGACCCGGCGCAGGTTCGGGGCGATCAACCGCATCGCCTGAAGCGCCAGCCCGTCCGAGAACAGGTTCGACTTGCGCGAGACGTAGGCCTCGATCGCGTGGGTCAGGGCGTCGATGCCGGTATCGGCGGTGAGCCGCTTCGGCTTGGTGAGCGTCAGCTCGTAATCGACCAGGGCCGCCACCGGCAGGTAGGCGAGGCCGATGCAGAGCATCTTCTCGTCCGAGGCCTCGTCGGTCACGATGGTGAAGCGGGTCGCCTCCGAGCCGGTGCCGGCGGTGGTCGGGATCGCCACGATCGGCAGGCCGGGCTCGTCCTGCTGGCGCGGCGCCTTGTAGTCGCGCATGTGGCCGCCGTGGCGGGCGAGCACCGCCACCGCCTTGGCGGTGTCCATCGGGCTGCCGCCGCCGAAGCCGACCACGCAGTCGAAATCGCCCGCCTGGAGGGCCGCCAGCGCCGCCTCCACGGAGGCGACGGTCGGGTCCGGCACAGTCTCGGAGAAGATCGTGGCCTGCGCGCCCGCCTTGGTCAGCCGCTCGAGCAGCGTGTCGGTGCGGCCGCTGCCGGCAAGGTAGGGATCGGTGACCACGAAGGGCCGCGACAGGCCGAGCTGGCCGAGCACCTCCGGCAGGAGCCGCGAGGCGCCGGCGCCGACGCGCATCAGCCGGGGCAGGGCGATCGAGGCGACCATTCTCTTGCTTCTCCCACCCGGCACCTCGCTGGTGCGCCGGAACGACGATCTTAGGACCTGCGACCGCCGGGCGAAACTGCCGGTGCTTACACTGCCGGCCCGGCGAAGAGCGCGGCGGCGGCCTCCACCTCGCCCGCGATGAAGCCCGCCACGGCGCGGATATGGGCGGCCTTCCGGTGATCCTCGTGGATGTGCATGTGGAACGAGCGGGTCAGCGACACCGCGCCGGGCAGCACCGGCACGAGACCCGGATGGGCCGACGCGATGAAGGCAGGCAGCACGCAGAGGCCGGCGCCGCCGAGCGTCGCGTGGACCTGGGCCAGGAGGTTCGTCGAGCGCAGCCGCGCCGAGACCGGCGGACCCAGGGCGCCGAGATAGTTCAGCTCGCGCGTGAACAGCATGTCCTCGATGTAGCCGACGAAGGGATGCCCCGAGAGGTCCCCGACCTCCGCGATCGGCCCGGCCCCCGCGAGGTAGGATTCGGCCCCGTAGACGAGCAGCCGGTAGTCGGTCAGCCGGCGCGCCACCACCCGGGCCTGCTGCGGGCCGGAGAGGCTGATGACGATGTCGGCCTCGCGCTTCGACAGGCTGAAGATCCGGGCGGTCGCCATGATCTCGACCTCCAGCCCCGGATGGCGCGCGGTGAGCCGGTGCATCCGGGGGGCCAGGAAGACGCTGCCGAACCCGTCCGGCGCGCCGATCCGCACCGTGCCGGAGACCGCCTGGGCGGCCTCCGTGGCGGCGCTCGCCGACAGGAACGCGCTCTCCATGGCCTCGGCGACGCCGAGCAGGTTCGCGCCGTCCTCGGTGAGGGCGTAGCCGAGGTTGCTGCGGTGGAACAGCCGGGCGCCGAGCCCTTCCTCCAGGGCGCGGATCCGGCGCCCGACGGTGGTGTGCTCGGTGCCGGTACGGGTCCCGGCGGCGCTCAGCGTTCCGGTCCGCGCCACGGCGAGGAAGAAGCGGAGGTCGTCCCAGTTGGGCCCCGTCCTGGCCATGATCGCACCCTCGCTGTGCATCGATGCACGACGGCTGTAAGCGCATCCGGCTTTATCGCTCAAGCGATCCTGATAGGGTGCGCCAAAATCGAACGCCACATCACAGGGAGGCGCGCATGCGCACGATCGGGCATTACATCGGCGGCCGGAACGTCGGCGGCGAGAGCGGGCGGTTCGCCGACGTGTTCCACCCCTCGACCGGCGAGGTGCAGGCCAAGGTCGCGCTCGCCAGCAAGGCCGAGATGCGCGCCGCGGTCGAGAACGCCGCAGCGGCCCAGCCGGCCTGGGCGGCGACCAATCCGCAGAAGCGCGCCCGCGTGATGATGCGCTTCCTCGAGCTCATCCGCGGCGAGAACGATTCGCTGGCCGAGCTGCTGGCCTCCGAGCACGGCAAGACCGTGCCGGACGCCAAGGGCGACATCCAGCGCGGCGTCGAGGTCGTGGAGTTCGCCTGCGGCATCCCGCACCTGCTCAAGGGCGAGTACACCGAAGGGGCCGGGCCCGGCATCGATGTCTACTCCCTGCGCCAGCCGCTGGGCGTCGTCGCCGGCATCACGCCGTTCAACTTCCCGGCCATGATCCCGCTGTGGAAATGCGCCCCGGCCATCGCCTGCGGCAACGCCTTCATCCTGAAGCCGTCCGAGCGCGACCCGAGCGTGCCGATCCGCATCGCCGAGATCTTCCTGGAGGCGGGCCTGCCGCCGGGCATCCTCAACGTCGTCAACGGCGACAAGGAGGCGGTCGACGCGATCCTCGACGACGAGGACATCAAGGCGGTGGGCTTCGTCGGCTCCTCGCACATCGCCGAGTACATCTACGTGCGCGCCGCCGAGACGGGCAAGCGCGCCCAGTGCTTCGGCGGCGCCAAGAACCACATGATCATCATGCCGGACGCCGACATGGGCCAGGCGGTCGACGCGCTGATCGGCGCCGGCTACGGCTCGGCCGGCGAGCGCTGCATGGCCATCTCGGTGGCGGTGCCGGTGGGCGAGCAGACCGCCGACCGCCTGATGGAGAAGCTGGTCCCGCGGGTCGAGTCGCTCAAGATCGGTCCCTCGCACGACGGCTCGGCCGATTACGGCCCGCTCGTCACCCGGGAGGCCGTGCAGAAGGTCGCGAGCTACATCGACAAGGGCGTCGCCGAGGGCGCGCAGCTCGCCGTCGACGGCCGCGGCTTCAAGCTCCAGGGATACGAGAACGGCTTCTACATGGGCGGCTCGCTGTTCGACCGCGTGACGCCCGACATGACGATCTACAAGGAAGAGATCTTCGGCCCCGTGCTCTCGGTGGTTCGGGCCAAGGATTACGAGGAGGCGCTGGCGCTGCCCTCGACCCACCAGTACGGCAACGGCGTCGCGATCTTCACCCAGGACGGCGATGCGGCCCGCGACTTCACCGCGCGGGTCAATGTCGGCATGGTCGGCGTCAACGTGCCGATCCCGGTTCCGATCGCCTACCACACCTTCGGCGGCTGGAAGCGCTCGGGCTTCGGCGACCTGAACCAGCACGGGCCGGACTCGATCCGGTTCTACACCAAGACCAAGACCGTGACGCAGCGCTGGCCGAGCGGCATCAAGAGCGGGGCGGAGTTCTCCATCCCGACGATGCGGTAGAGCGCGACGGCTCGAGGTGGGGCCCGGGTCCCCCTCTCCCGCGCGGGGAGGGGGTACGGCCCGCCTTGGGGCGGCCGATGTGCGTACCTCGCGCGGTGGCTGACGAACATGAGGGAGTGCCCATGAGTTTCGGGCTCGACGAGGACCGGACCGCGATCCGCGAGATGGCCCTCGGCTTCGCGGCCGAGCACATCGCGCCGCACGCCCTCGACTGGGACCGCGACAAGACCTTCCCGGTCGAGACCCTGCGGGAAGCGGCCGCCCTCGGCATGGCGGGCATCTACGTCCGCGAGGATGTCGGCGGTTCCGGCCTGTCGCGCCTCGACGCGACGCTGATCTTCGAGGCGCTCAGCACCGGCTGCCCGACCGTGGCGGCGTTCCTGTCGATCCACAACATGTGCGCCTGGATGATCGACGCCTACGGCGACGACGATCAGCGCCGCCGCTGGCTGCCGTCGCTCATGGGCATGGAGCGGATCGCCAGCTACTGCCTCACCGAGCCGGGTTCGGGCTCCGACGCTGCGGCGCTCCGCACCCGCGCCGAGCGGGACGGCGACCATTACGTGCTCTCCGGCGAGAAGCAGTTCATCTCGGGCGCCGGCGCCAGCGACCTCTACGTCTGCATGGTCCGCACCGGCGAGGCCGGCCCGGCGGGGATCTCCGCGATCGTGGTCGAGAAGGGCACGCCCGGCCTGTCCTTCGGGGCCGACGAGCGCAAGATGGGCTGGAACGCCCAGCCGACCCGCGCGGTGCGCTTCGACGGCTGCCGTGTGCCGGTGGGCAACCGCCTCGGCGCCGAGGGCCAGGGCTTCAAGATCGCCATGAGCGGCCTCGACGGGGGGCGGCTCAACATCGCGGCCTGCTCGCTCGGCGGCGCGCAGGCGGCCCTCGACAAGGCGCTCGCCTACATGGGCGACCGCCGCGCCTTCGGGGCGAGGCTCACCGACTTCCAGGCGCTGCAGTTCCGCCTCGCCGACATGGCGACGAGCCTGGAGGTGTCACGCACCTTCCTGCGGCACGCGGCCGCCGCGCTCGACGCCAAGGACCCGGCCGCGACCCAGCTCTGCGCGATGGCCAAGCGCCACGTCACCGACGCGGCCTTCGAGGTCGCCAACCAGGCGCTCCAGCTTCACGGCGGCTACGGCTACCTCGCCGAGTACGGCGTGGAGAAGATCGTCCGCGATCTGCGCGTGCACCAGATCCTCGAGGGGACCAACGAGATCATGCGGCTGATCATCGCCCGCGGGCTGACCGGGGGCCGCCGATGAGCGACGTGATCGTCGAGCGTGTCGGCGCCCTGGGCCGGCTGCGGCTCAACCGGCCGAAGGCCCTCAATGCCCTGACCCACGGCATGGTCGGCGAGATCGACCGGGCGCTCGACCGGTTCTCGGCCGATCCGGGCATCGCCGCGGTGCTGCTCACCGGGGAGGGCGAGCGCGGCCTGTGCGCCGGCGGCGACCTGCGCTCCCTCTACGACAGCCCCGACACCGCCTTCGCCGAGACCTTCTGGCGGGACGAGTACAGGCTCGATGCGCGCATCGCCGCCTACGAGAAGCCCTTCGTGGCGGTCATGGACGGCATCACCATGGGCGGGGGTGTCGGGCTCGCGGGCCACGCCGCGCACCGGATCGTCACCGAGCGTTCCCGCGTCGCCATGCCGGAGACCGGCATCGGCTACCTGCCGGATGTCGGCGGAACGTGGCTGCTGCCGCGCGCGCCCGGGGAACTCGGCACCTATCTCGGCCTGACCGGCGAGCCGGTCGGCGCCGCCGACGCGATCTTCTGCCGGCTGGCCGGCGCCCTGGTGCCCTCCGCGGGTCTGCCTGACCTGATCGACGCCCTCGTGGCGGTCGACCCGGATGCCGGGCAGGCGGGCGTGCGGGACGCGATCGCACGGCTCGCCCGTGATCCGGAGCCGGCACCGCTCGCCGCGCACCGGGCGGTGATCGACCGCTGCTTCGCCTTCGACATGGTGGACGAGATCCTGTCGGCCCTGGCGGCGGACGGCTCGGACTTCGCCGCCGCGACCCGGGCGACGCTCCTGACCAAGGCGCCGTCGAGCCTCGTCCTGACGCTGTGCCTCCTGCGGCTCGGCCGCGGCGCGCCGAACCTGGAAGCCTGCCTGGAGCGCGAGTTCCACGCCTCGCTGGCCCTGCTGGCGGAGGGCGATTTCCGCGAAGGCATCCGCGCCGCGGTGATCGACAAGGACAAGAGCCCGCGCTGGAACCCGCCGACCCTCGACGCGGTCGATCCGGCGCGGATCGCCCGCTGGCTGGAGAAGCGGGCGGAGCCGGTTTTTTCGGAATCGCGCACGGGGCCGGTGTGATGACGCATCGCTCGTTCCCACCCACACCCTCATCCTGAGGTGCCGAAGCGTAGCGTAGGCCTCGAAGGAGGGCTCCAGAAGCCGCCGTGATTCCTGGAGCCCTCCTTCGAGGCCCGCGTCGCGGTCACTTCAGATGAGGACGCGGGTGGAAGACGCGAACGACAGCAATCAAGGGAGAAGCAGGATGGCGCAGACCATCGGGTTTATCGGTCTCGGCAACATGGGCGGGCCCATGGCGGCCAACCTCGTGAAGGCGGGCCACACCGTGCGCGGCTTCGACTTGGTGCCGGCCTCGCTGGAGGGGGCGCGCGCCGGAGGCGTCGCTGTCACCGGCTCGGCCCTGGAGGCGGCCCAAGGGGCGGACGTCGTCATCACCATGCTGCCCGCCGGGCGGCACGTGGTCGAGGTCTGGACGCAGCTCGCCGAGGCCCTGCCCGCCGGCACGCTCCTGATCGATTCCTCCACGGTCGACGTCGAGAGCGCCCGCAAGGCCCACGCCCTCGCCGAGGCGCGGGGCTGCCTGTCGGTGGACGCGCCGGTCTCCGGCGGCACCGGCGGCGCGAAGGCCGGGACGCTGACCTTCATGGCCGGCGGCGCCGCGGCCGCCTTCGCCAAGGCCGAGCCGCTGCTGAAGGCGATGGGCAAGAACGTGTTCCATTGCGGCGATGCCGGCGCCGGGCAGGCGGCCAAGATCTGCAACAACATGATCCTCGGCATCTCGATGATCGGCGTCAGCGAGGCCTTCGCGCTCGGCGAGAAGCTCGGCCTGTCGCACCAGGCGCTCTACGACGTGGCCTCGGTCTCCTCGGGTCAGTGCTGGTCACTGACCACCTACTGCCCGGTGCCGGGTCCGGTGCCGACCTCGCCGGCCAACAACGGCTACAAGCCGGGCTTCGCCGCCGCGCTGATGCTCAAGGACCTCCGACTCGCTCAGGCCGCCGCCATCGCCGCGGGGGCGGCGACGCCGCTGGGCGCGGAGGCCGCGCAGATCTACGGCCTGTTCGAGGGCGCGGGCCACGGGGGAGAGGACTTTTCCGCGATCATCCGTATGCTCCGCGGGCAGGGAGGCGAGTCGTGAGCGACACGTACGAGACGATCCTGACGGAGACGCGCGGGCGCGTCCTGCTGATCACCCTCAACCGGCCGAAGGCCCTGAACGCCCTCAACGCGCAGCTCACCCGCGAGGTGATCCGGGCGGCGACCGAGGCGGATGCGGATCCGGGGATCGGCTGCATCGTCCTCACCGGCTCGGCGAAGGCCTTCGCGGCCGGCGCCGACATCAAGGAGATGCAGCACGCCACCTACGCGGAGATGTATTCCGGCGACCGGTTCGCCGACTGGGACCGGTTCGTCGCCGTGCGCAAGCCGATCATCGCCGCGGTGGCGGGCTACGCGCTCGGCGGTGGCTGCGAACTCGCCATGATGTGCGACATCATCCTGGCGGCCGACACGGCGCAGTTCGGCCAGCCCGAGATCAAGCTCGGCGTGATGCCGGGGATCGGCGGCAGCCAGCGGCTGACCCGCTTCGTCGGCAAGGCCAAGGCCATGGAGATGTGCCTGACCGGGCGGATGATGGACGCCGCCGAGGCCGAGCGTGCCGGCCTCGTCTCGCGCGTGATCGCGGCCGACCAGCTCCTCGACGAGGCACTGAAGGCGGCCGAGACCATCGCGTCGATGTCGCTGCCGATCGCGATGATGACCAAGGAGGCGGTCAACCGGTCCTACGAGACCACGCTGACCGAGGGCATCCGGTTCGAGCGGCGGGTGTTCCACGCCATGTTCGCCACCAAGGACCAGAAGGAGGGTATGGCCGCCTTCGTAGAGAAGCGGCCGCCCCGGTTCGAGAACACCTGAGCGGGGACCAGGCGATGGATGTGCTGGACCACGACGAAGTCCGGTTCGAGATGGCCTTCCCGCGCGCAATCGTCGCCCAGAAGGCGCGCGGGCGCGAGGAGACCATCAACGAGCACCTCGTGAAGCTGCTCGCCTTCGTGCCCCAACGGACGCGGTCGGTCTGGCGGAAAGAGCTGACGCGCCATTTCCGTTTCCTGGCGGCGCTGCGGGTCAAGCCCGGCGCCAGCCTGATCCCGCTCCGCGATTGGTGGGCATGGCTCTACGCGGATCCGTTCGAACACAACGAGGCCGGCTACACGGCCGGCCTGATCGCGCTGAACGCCGACGATTTCGCCCGCAACGACCGCAGTGTTGGGGCGATTGCCGGGCAGATCCGCGACTTCCACGCCGCCATGGTTCAGCGCCTCGCGCAGGGCGAGGCCGGTGAGGATCTGATCCCGGCCTGAAGACGCCGGGTCGGGATCGGGCAACGAGGACGAGGGGGAACGACCATGCCGAGCTTCCGGGAGGCCCGCGACCTTCTGCTGGCCCATCGCACCGACTACGCCGCCGCCGTCGCGGCCTTCGCGTGGCCGGACCCGGTGCCGTTCAACTGGGCGCTCGACTGGTTCGACGCCGTCCTCGCCGGCCCCGAGAGCCGCGACCGCGCCGCCCTGCGGATCGTCGAGGCTGGCAGCGGGGCCGAGCAGAGCCTCAGCTTCGGCGAGCTCGCGGCACGGTCCAATCAGGTGGCCAACCACCTGCGTCAGCTCGGCCTGAAGCGCGGTGACCACCTGCTCCTGCTGCTCGGCAACGTGCCGGCCCTGTGGGAGACCATGCTGGCCGCGATGAAGCTCGGCGCCGTGGTCATCCCGGCGACCACGCTGCTCACCGCCGACGAGCTCGCCGACCGCCTCGCCCGCGGCCGCCCGCGGGCGATCGTGGCCGGGCCGGAGCAGATCGCACGGTTCGCCGGCCTCGACACGGGCGGTGCCGTTCGCCTCGTCACCGGGGCTCCGACGGAGGGCTGGGCGGCCTACGACGACGCCTTCACGGCCTCGGACAGCTTCGCGCCGGACGCCCCGACCGCCGCCGACGACCCGCTGCTCCTCTACTTCACCTCCGGCACCACGGCGAAGCCGAAGCTGGTGCGCCACAGCCACCGCTCCTACCCGGTGGGCGCGCTCTCGACCATGTACTGGCTCGGGCTGCAGCCGGGGGACGTGCACTGCAACGTCTCCTCGCCGGGCTGGGCGAAGCACGCGTGGTCCTCGTTTTTCGCGCCCTGGAATGCCGGCGCGACGATCCTGGTGATCAACCAGGCGCCGTTCAACGCGGCCGCGCTGCTGGCGCAGCTGGAGCGCACCGGCGCCACCACGCTCTGCGCGCCGCCGACCGTCTGGCGGATGATCATCCAGGAGGACTTGTCCGGGAAGCGGCTCGCCCTGCGCGAGGTCTGCGCGGCGGGCGAGCCCCTGAATCCCGAGGTGATCGAGCGCGTGAAGAGCGCCTGGGGCCTCACGATCCGCGACGGCTACGGCCAGACCGAGACCACCGCGCTCATGGCCAACACGCCGGGGCAGCCGGTGGTGCCGGGCGCCCTGGGCCGGCCTCTCCCGGGCTACCGGGTGCGCGTCCTCGACCTCGACGGTCAGCCGGCCACCGAGGGCGAGGTCTGCCTCGAACTCGGGGCCCACCGGCCCGCCGGCCTGATGCAGGGCTACGACGACGGCCAGGGCAACCTGTCGGGCGCGGCCGGCGACCTCTACCACACCGGCGACGTCGCCTTCGTGGACGAGCAGGGCTGCTACACCTTCGTCGGCCGCGCCGACGACGTGTTCAAGTCGTCGGGCTACCGGATCAGCCCCTTCGAGCTGGAGAGCGTGCTGATCGAGCACCCGGCCGTGGCCGAGGCGGCGGTGGTGCCGGTGCCCGACCCGATGCGCCACACCATCCCGAAAGCCTACGTGTCCCTGGTGGCCGGAGCCAGCCCCGGACCCGAGACGGCGCTCGACATCTTCCGGTTCACCAACGCCCGGCTCGCGACCTTCAAGCGCCTGCGCGGGCTCGAATTCGTCACCGATCTGCCCAAGACGATCTCGGGCAAGATCCGGCGGGTGCAGCTCCGCCGCCTGGAGCACGAGGGCATCACCGAGGACCCGCACCGGGGCCGCGCCTACACGCAGGCGGACTTCCCGGAGCTGAAGGGCGAGGCCGAGCGCAAGCTCGACCAGACGGCGGGCTGAGCGTTTCCACCCCGTGATCGCGGGCGCAGCGAGGCTACCCAGGGCAGCGCGCCATCGGTCGGCTTGGCGCAGTCTTGGTGTGCCTCTCTGCGCTCGCGATGGCGGCTGCGCGCCTGAGGACTCAGGTCCCCGGGTGACGAACCCTCAAGGTTTCCGGTTTCCGAAGCCGAAGCCGCCGATTTACAAGGGTTCTCAAGTCTCCCGTCGACGCTGTCGCGCGTGAGCGGGCCCGCGCCGGCAGATCGGTAAAATTGCGCGCATCCGCTTCAGCGCCGCGGAGGCTCTGCGGCGCAATCCTGTCCTCAACAACGGGGACGGGTTCGATGGGCGCGGCGCTTCTCAGGACGGTTCGGGGGATGCTGGTCGGAGCGGCGACGCTGCTCGGCCTCGCCGCTCCGGTTCAGGCGCAGACGCTGGCGAGCCTGCCCGCGGACGTGGGCGCCAAGATCCTGGGCGACGCCAAGCCGATCGCGGCGTGGGTGACGTTCTGTCAGAATTACGCGGCGGAGTGCGCGCTGGACCGGGGCGAGCCGGCCCGGATCAGCCTGACGCCCGCCACCTGGGCGACGATCGTGTCGGTGAACCGGCGGGTCAACAAGGCGATCGAGCCGATGACCGACCAGGACCACCTGCACGTGGCCGACCGCTGGGACCTAGCCGAGGACGGCATCGGCGACTGCGAGGACTTCCAGCTGCTCAAGCGCCACATGCTGGCCGAGGCCGGCCTGCCGCGGCGGGCGATGCGCATGACCGTGGTGATCGACGAGAAGGGCGAGGGCCACGCCGTGCTGACCCTGATCACCGACCGCGGCGACCTGGTGCTCGACAACAAGACCAGCGCGATCCTGCCCTGGCACAAGACCGGCTACGTGTTCATCAAGCGCGAGAGCCAGGACGCCGTCGCCTGGGTCTCCCTCGGCGGCGTCACCTCCCCGGTCACCACTGCAAACCGGTGACGCGGCCTCAGGCCGCCCGGCTCAGCGACGGCTGGGCGAGGCTCGCCACGTAGGACTCCACCCGGCCGATGAAGGCCGCGAGATGCGGGGCGACGCCCCGGAGACTGGCGAGATCCCGGACCAGGATGTCCCGCGACAGCGCCCTGTCGCCCTCGCTCGGCGCGTCGGCGAGGTAGGAATCGACCGCGTGCTCCGCGATATTGATCGCGCCGGCCCGACCATCTTCGGCGAGCGCTCTGATCACCTGCTGGATGGCGGGCTGCATGGCGGGTCCTTTCCTGGGGTGCGGCCCCGTCGGCGACGGGCTGGCCGGCTTCACGCGTCTCGATCGAGCCCGCCGCGAATCCCCCGTGCGAGCCGTGCTGAGAAGCCGGCAAAGCTGACCTGAATCAAGGCCTTCCGAGAAGGCGCAGAGCGGCTATTCACTCAGTGCATACGGTTTCGGCCAGCCCCGCGGATGCAACACTCTCTTAAATCGGAACCGATACGGCTCCCCGCGCGTTAGCTGCCTCGCCCTGACCCATTGTGCGTCGCACGTGGCCGTGTCACCCTTCCGTCATCATCGGGCGGCGGGGGCTTGAACCATGCGGCACGCGGATGGCGGTATCTCGTGTCAGGTCTTCGGCCCGCTCCGTTGGCGCGGGTGGACGCACGCGGCGTGCCGCGCGCGGCAGGCGGCGAGTTTCGCCCTGCTCGGCACGATCCTCGCGATGGGCGGCGCCACGACCCACGCCCACGCGCGGCTGGTCCTGCCGGATCAGGTGACCGCCGCCGAACCGACCGGGCCGGTGCGGGCGATCGCGGGCTGGACGGATTTCTGCGCCCGCACGCCTCAGGAATGCACGGTCGACACGGCCGAGCCGGCCGAGATTTCCCTGACCGTGGCGGTGTGGCGGACCCTGCAGAGCGTCAACCGCCGCGTGAACGCGCGCATCCGGCCGATCACCGATCAGGCGCATTGGGGCGTCGTCGACCGCTGGGACTTCCCCGATGACGGGTTCGGCGATTGCGAGGATTACCAGCTGCTGAAGCGGCGGATGCTGGTGGAGCGCGGCCTGCCGCGGCGCGCCCTGCTGATGACCGTGGTGATCGACGAGACCAACGAGGGCCACGCGGTGCTGACGGTCCGGACCGACCGCGGCGACTTCATCCTCGACAACAAGACCGACGCGATCCGCTCCTGGCGCCGCACCGGCTACAACTTCATCAAGCGGGCCGGCCAGGACGGCGCGGCCTGGGTGTCCCTGGAGGGCAAGGACGGGACCGCGCAGGTGGCCACCGCCGAGCCCTGAACCCGATCAGGCGCCCACCAGCATCGCGGCGAGGTCGAGGGCGACGCGGCCGGAGAGCAGGCTCCAGCCGCACGCGATGACCGTCGCCAGCATCACGAACGGGATCGGGCGCCCCTCGATCCGCCGGCCGCGCACCGTGTTGCGCAGGATGATGAACGGCGCCGAGAAGGCCAGCATCGGCAGGGCGGCGACCGCCGGCAGACCACCGCGCTCCAGCAGGCTGAAGCTCGCCCGCCGCGCCGCGAACAGCTCGAAGGCGCTGGCGATCAGGCCGGACAGCGCCAGTCCGATGCAGAGGGTCCGGATCGACTCGAGGGCGACGGGCGTGAGGACCATTATTCGCGCTCCTGATACAGGTTGCGCGCACTGTACTCACGCCGTTTACCGGTTGTTAAGCACGAGTCTTCGTTAGCGTTAATCCGTGCACAGGTGCGGCCGGCGGGACCCGATCCGGGACGCGGGTCCGGCCGGAGCGCGGGGCCTCAGGCCTCTTCCTCGAGATCGATGTCGAGGATCGCCATCCGGAAGACGAAGGAATCGTCGCCGTCCTCCTTGTCGTCGGCGATCACGCCGATCGACTCCTCGCCGATGAACACCTCGGCGGAGTCGCCGGTCTTCATCGCGGTAAGGCGGATATTGTTGTTCGCGAACTTGCGGCGCAGATAGTCCTGAAGCTTCGCGGTCTCGGCTTTGGTCACGCTGGTCGATCTCCCCTGGCGGCGCTGGCGCCGCGGATGGGCCGAGGGCTTGCCACGCCGCGGGCGGAGCGGCAAGCGCGACGGCCCCGGGTCAGATCCCGTCGCCCAGGTGGATGAACTGATCGAGGGCGACGAGTTGGTCCATCGCCCGAGCCGGATCGTCGCAGCCGGCGGTGCCGACCACGCGCGCCGGCACGCCGACGACCGTCGTGTTCGGCGGTACCGGCCGCAGCACCACCGAGCCCGCCGCCACTCGGGCGCAGGCCCCGACCTCGATGTTGCCCAGGATCTTGGCGCCGGCGCCGATCATCACGCCGCGGCGGATCTTGGGGTGGCGGTCGCCGCGCTGCTTGCCGGTGCCGCCCAGGGTCACGGCGTGGAGGATCGACACGTCGTCCTCGATCACCGCGGTCGACCCGACCACGAGGCCGGTGGCGTGGTCGAGGAAGACGCCCCGACCGATCCGCGCCGCCGGATGGATGTCGCACTGGAACACCTCCGAGACCCGGCTCTGGAGGTAGAGGGCGAGGTCGCGCCGACCGCGGTTCCAGACATGGTGGGCGAGGCGGTAGGCCTGCAGGGCGTGGAAGCCCTTGAAGTACAGGACCGGTTCGAGAGCCCGGAGCGTCGCCGGATCCCGGTCGATCACCGCGCCGATATCGGCGCGGAACGCCTGGCCGATTTCGGGATCGACCGTGATCGCCTCGTGGAAGGCGTGGGCGACGAGTTCGGCCGGGAGCGACGGGTGCCCGAGCCGCGCCGCGACCCGGTGGGAGACCGCGCCTTCCAGCGTGGTGTGGTTCAGGATGGTGGCGACAATGAAGGAGGCGAGCTGCGGCTCGGTCCGCAGGACATCCTCCGCCTCGTCCCGCAACCGCGACCAGACCGGGTCGACGACCGCGAGGTCATGCGATGGGTGAGTGAAGGCAGGACTGGCGCTCATAGTCGGATGCTCATGTCCGGGACTTCGCAGGGTCTGCCGGTCGCGCGTGGGGCGGGGCCGGTCCAGCGCCCGCTCGAGCGGGGTGGTTGTCCCGCCCGGAGAGACGGCAGCGGCGGCGACGGACCGCGGGTACTGCCCTAGCGTGGTGCGCTGCACCGCGGCGATCAAGGGCCGGCGCGGCCCGGGGGTCGCATCGGTCGCATGGCTGTCAGCGAACGCGGGCGGGTCAGTCCGCCAGCGGCACGCCCTGCCCGAACCGGGCCTCGATCGCCGCCGTCAGGCGGTCCAGCATCGTCTGGACAGGGATGTTGGAGGTGTCCACCGTCGCCGGGGCCCGGGCGTAGAGCGGCTCGCGGCTCGCCAGCACGGCGCGCAGCTCCTGCATCGCGGAGGCGTGGTCGCCCGTCGTGGCGAGGTGTCCCTGCTCGCGGACGCGGCTCATGTGCTCCTCCGGCCGGGCGCGCAGCCAGATGGTGTAGAACGCCTGGAGGAGCAGATCGTAGGTCAGCGGTTCCGCGACGATGCCGCCGCTCGTCGCGAGGATCAGCGGCCCGGGATGCTCGGTCAGGCGCCGCAAGGCCGCCTGCTCGAGCCGGCGGTAGCCTTCCTGGCCGTAGATCGCGAAGATCTCCTGGACCGAGAGGGCGTTCTCCCGCTCGATCTCGGCGTTGAGCTCCACGAAGGTCCAGCCGAGGCGCTCGGCCGCGAGCTTGCCGAGGGTCGACTTGCCGGCGCCGCGCAGTCCGGTCAGCGCCACGCGCGGCCGGTTGCTCGATTCGGGCCGGCTGCCGCCGGACAGGGCCTCCTTGGCGGCGACGATCTGGGCCGGGCTCGCCTGGGCGAGGAGGTCGCGCACCACGGGCCAGTCGGGCAGCGCGTCGTTGCCGGTGATCAGGTCGTCCAGCCGCACACCCATGGCGTTCGCCACCCGCCGCAGCAGGATGATCGAGACGTTGCCCTGGCCGCCCTCTAGCTGCGCGATGTAGCGCTCGGACAGGCCCGAGGTCTGCGACAGAACCTTGCGCGACAGCCCGCGCACGGTGCGCGCGTGCCTGACGCGTCGCCCGAGGTCCGTGAGAAAGAGAGATTCCTGTTCCACGCCGGTCATGGCGCCGTCCGCTTTCCTGCCAGCTCGAAAGCAGAGTCCGTGCCCTGCATGCCTGCCGCTTCGAGATCCATCGCGCTTTGGCGTTCCGCCAGACAGGAAGCTGCCTGAGAACGTGCGCGTGTAGACCGGCGTTTCCTGCCCTGAGATCCGTCGTGCGCCACCCGCGTACGGCCGCTGTCTCGCGGCGCCGGTCCGTACCGTAACGATCCAACCACGTTGCTGGCGTGGCGCCTATGTGTTGCGGATCGACCCGATGGTCAAGCCTTGGGCATGATCCTTGTGTGGGCAGAAGGCCCGGCCGGGCGGGCGATCGGCGGTCTGCACCCGCGCCGGAGAGGGCGCGCTACTCGACCGGCAGGGCAGTGGCCTCGCGCACCGGCGCGGCGGCCGGAGCGCGCCGCGGCGTCGCGGCGGCGAGCATCTGGAGCGACGGACGGCGCGGCGGCAGCGGCACCTCGACCGCCTCGACCGCCGCCTCGGTGGCCGGTGCCGAAGCGGCCGCGGGGGTCATCGGGGTGGCGGCCGCCGCGGGCTGCGGCGAGAGCCGGAGTTCCGCCATCTGCGCCGGCGAGGCCTCCGCGCTCCCGAGGGCGGTGGGTCGGCGCGGCGGCAGCGGCACCTCTACGGCGGGAACCGAGGCGGCCTGCGGGGCGGCCGGGGTCGCGCCCGCGGCCGGGTCGATGGACAGGCTGGCGAGTTCGACCGCGGCGCCGGCCAGGGCAGCGGGCCGGCGCGGCGGCAGCGGCACCTCGACGGTCTCGGTCGGAACCTCCGCCACGGCGGCGGCCGTCGGCGCGTAGGCCAGGGCGGCCGCGGGGTTGGGTTTGGAGTCGGCGACGCCGCCGCCGAACAGGCTCGCGAGGGCGCTGGCCGACGCCGCCACGGGGGCGACCACCGAGGCGACCTCGGTGGAGATGCCCTGGCGCTTGGCGGCGTAGTAGTAGCCGCGGTTGTAGTACTGGTAGGCCTGGGCGACGTTGCCCTTGGCCGTGCGGTAGGCGCCCGCCAGATAGGCCACGCCGTAGCGCAGGTTGGTCTCCGGATCGTACAGGCCGGCGGCGTCGCCGGTGTAGCCCATGCCGCGCGCGGTCGCGTGCTTGATCTGCATGAGACCCAGGGCGCTGCCGCCCTTCGCCCGCGGATTGTAGTTGCTCTCGCGCTTGACCACGGCGTGCACGAAGCTCGCCGGAACGCCGTTCGCCTTCGCCTGCTGCTCGATCAACGCGTCGATATTGTCGCGCGCGCCCTGCCCGAAGGCGGCGGCGGGCGCGACCGCGAGGACGGCGGCCAGGATGAGGCGATGCATTCCGAGACCCGGTGCTGCTTGTTCTGTAGTCAAGCTAGGTCACGGGGAAATGAGGCCGGAAAGCGGCCCCCGTTCGGCAGCCTGTGGGCGGCCGGGGCGACGGCCGTGCTTGTGATCCGCGCGCCACAGGGCTGCGCGCGGACGCGGTCGGCCGGTCCGGGGAGCCGGTCAGGGAAGGATGAAGCGCTCGACCGCGCGGGCGAACCCGTCGGCGTCGTTGCTGTCCGTGACCGCGCTCGCGGCCGCCTGGACGCTCGCCTCGGCATTGCCCATCGCCACGGAGTAGCCGCTCTGCGCGAACATCGGGCGATCGTTCCCGGCATCGCCGAACGTGGCGATCCGCTCGCGCGGGATGGCGAGATGCGCGCTCATCCAGGCGACGAAGCGACCCTTGTCGAGATCGGGCGGGGTCACGTCGAGATAGTACTTCTGCGAGCGGTGGACGGTGGCCCGGCCGGCCAGCGCCGCCGCGATTCGCGTCTCGCAGGCCGCGAGATGGGCGTGGTCGCGGCTGACGCCGACGATCTTGGCGGCCGTACCCATGAGCGTTCCGAGATCCGGCACGACCCGGGGCTCCGCGTCGATCGTGCGGCGCTCCAGGTCGGTGTAGGGACCGTCCGGGTCGCGCAGGCACCACGCGCCGTCGGCGAAGACCCAGACATCCAGCCCCTCGGCCAGGAGCCGGTCGAGGGCCGCCCGGGCCGCCGGCTCCGGGATGGTCCGCTCCTCGATGATCGACAGGTCCGGCAGGACGACGCTCGCGCCGTTGAAGGCCCCCATCGGCAGGTCGAGGCCGAGCGCCGCCACGAGGCTCCGCAATCCGATCGGCGGCCGCGCCGAGGCGATGCTGAAGCCGATCCCGGCCGCGCGCAGGCGGCGCACGGCCGCCACCGTCGCCGCGGTCAGGCGCTTGTCCCCGGTCACCAGGGTGCCGTCGACGTCCGAGATCACCAGGGCGATTTCCGCGGCCTTGCCGGTTCCTGCTGTCATCGCGTCATTCCCCATCCGGATCCCGCCCCACCCGGATCCCGGCGCGCCGCGGCCGCGAGTTCCGCCACGACCCGGTCGGCAATCGCCTCGGGCGGCTCGAGGATCCCGACGGTGATCGGGTGCTCGTCGGGGCCCGGGACCTCGAGGGTCGCGAACTGGCTGTCCAGGAGATGCGGCGACATGAAGTGACCCTGGCGCTCCGCGAGACGCCGCGCGATCAGGGCCTTGTCGCCGTCGAGGTAGACGATGCGGACCTGCCGGCTGCCCCGGGTGAGGATGTCCCGGTACGCGCGCCGGAGCGCCGAGCAGACCACCACGCCGGACTCGCCGGCGTCGAGGCGCTGCTGGATCCAGGTCGCGATCCGGGCGAGCCACGGCCCGCGGTCCGCGTCGTCGAGGGCGTGGCCCGCGTGCATCTTCGCCACGTGCTCCGGCGAGTGGAAGCTGTCGCCGTCCACGAAGATCCAGCCGAGCTTCTCGGCGATCAGCGCTGCCACGGTGCTCTTCCCGGACCCCGAGACGCCCATGACCACGAGCACCTGAGCGGCCGTCCCGGCATCGAATGTCGGGTCTGATTGGGGCGTCATCCGGACCACCGTGGCTCCGAGGCGCGCCGGGGCGCCGCGCGTCGCGATCATGCGGAGCGCGCGCGCGGAAAGGAAGATCGCCGCGCCCGACGTTGCCGCCGTGTCGGCAGGAACCGTCGCGCCGCGGGCCGCGTTGACGACCCGGAACGTGAACATTTAGGGAACATGAGTCGCATGGCTACCACCACCGCGAAGGCCACCTCGAAGGCCGATCGGGATTCCGGAGCGCGGCAGGACGCGCCGGAGAACCCCAAGACCGACCCGAAGGACGTGTCGAACCAGATCAAGGATCCGGACCAGTGGACCACCGGCGGCGAGCCGATGACCGGCGCGCAGGCCTCCTACCTGAAGACGCTCTCCGAGGAGGCGAAGGAGCCGAAGGCGTTCGATCCCAACCTCGACAAGGCCGAGGCCTCCAAGCGGATCGACGACCTGCGCCACAAGGCCGGTCACGCCTGAGCCGTCGCGGGCGCGCCCTCGCCGGGCGGTGCATATCCCGCCCGGATTTGGCCCGATGCCCTGTTTCGGACACTTCGTTAAGCCGGCGGCAAGCGCGGGCCGGTAACAGCCTTCCGAGCGCGTGAGGCCACGCGGACGGCGGGACGGGAAGGCGCGTTCGACCATGGATGAGCCGGGCGGCGACGGGGCGGGGCGGCGCGCGATGCGATCCCGGGCGGCGGTCGCCCTGACGGATCGGATCCCTGTCGCGGCCGCGCGCTTCGCCCGCGACGTCCGCGGATCCACCGCGACCGAGTACGCCCTGCTCGGGGGCCTGATCTTCCTCGTCGCGGTCGGCAGCATCCGCTACTACGTGTCCCGCGTCAGCGCCGTCTACGGCGACATCACCGCGGCGGTGACTCAGGGGCAGTGAGCCGATCGCGCCGGGGCCGAGCGGCCCTGGAGTCGATGGGCCGACCCGTTACCGTCGACAGCGCCCGGATTTGTGTCCCGATATTTCAGCAGCGCGCGCTGCGCCCGGCATTCGTCGTCCCTGTGCCCCGAAAAAGCTGTGCTTAACGAGGATGACTTAGCAGTCTCGGTCGTGGCGGGCGGAGTGTGGCTCACCCGCTACGGACACCTGGGCCGCTATGGGCTAGGCACGGGCTCGGCAATACCGATGGGCAACATCTGGATGCGCAAACTTCCCCTCGTCCTGCTCGCCGTCACGGCGATGTCGGGCTGCACGTACCTGCCCGCGGCGGGTCCGACGGCGGGCGCGATCCAGGCCGGGGCCGAGGTCGCCACGGCCGACGGCGGGATCCTTGCCCGCTACGAGATCATCGACGTCACCCCCTCCGTGGTCGAGGCC
>NZ_JBEPKM010000024.1:0-85041 GCF_040544715.1 Methylobacterium sp. 1030
CGGTCCCCCAACCCACACCCGTCTAGGCGTGGGAAATGAGCATGGGGGTCAGATCCTCATGACGCGAAGGGGTCAGTTCCGGATGTCGCTTGATAACAGGGGCTCGCCAAGTTCACCGTCGATGGCCGCAGGATCATTCTGGAAGCGTTTCAACGCCGGCGGGACCAGTTGAAGGCTTCCGGTAACCACCGGGTCACCCCCGCCGCGAAAGCGAAGCGGCGCGAGCAGGCCGCGCTCATGGCCGAGATCGAGAGGTTGCGCCGCGACGTCGCCCGTCTGACCGAGCGTTTATGCATCTGGCAGAAGAACGCCTTCCTCAAAGGTCTGACCTTGGAGGAGCTCGAAGCCGAATGGCATCCGGTTGATCGGCATCAGTCGGATCCGACTCTTCGTCGCAAGCTGGGCCTGCCGACCGGTCTGCGGCGGTAGCACCTTTTTCCCGGCCCCCGAGCCAACTCGCAGCGTCGGGCTGCGCCGTATTGGATCGCGGTGGTCTTGAAATACATGCTGCCACCCGTAGGATTCGGCCCCTGGTCTTTTGCCCCGGAGCGGACGTTCCGCATCCGACCCAACCCGGCCGTCCGGATCCCCGTAAACGCTTTTCGAAAGCGGTCGTTTGTCGGCCGTGCAGCAACTTCCGCAGAGGGTGGGAAGCCGCTGTTCACCGAGCGCAGGTAGGCTTGGAAAAGCATCTGGTCTCGGATGGTCGAAACGTGCCTCTCATCGAACCCGACAAGAAGCCTAAGAGCGTCCGAGATCGAGGCGCTTGGTTCTGCCACGCAATCGTCCTACTGCTCTGCGCTGCCTTCCTGTTTTGGAACGCCGAACGAATTGCTGATCCAGACTGGCGTAGGGCAACTTATCTGCTGAAATATATGGATGGATGGCGGCCGTTTTGGCGAGGAGCTTGTAGCGCCATAGTAGGTTCATGGTTCGCCGTGTTTGGGCTGATTGCGCTATGGGTGTCGATCCGGCCATTCACGCCAGCAACCCACCGAGGACCTGGAACGGCTGAGGGCAGCTAAGGGTCGAGAGCGGTCCCCACGGCTATGTCCGCTTGGATGCATCTGCCGTCCGAAAGCAGACCGACGGGAAACCACCCACTACGGTCCTACGGCTCCCGACCCCACCCAGTCGTTAGCGGTGCATTGCGCGATACCCCAAAGCAGCCATCGGTTCGCGTTGGACGACGAACACCTGACTTGGAGTAGGAACTGATTCGGAGCGCCAGCGAGATGGATGGTGCCAAGCGGCGGCAAACTCAGGAAGGATTGCGCCGGACATCCAGGTCTTTTGACAGGGTCACATAAGAATTTGCGTTTCCGATAACGGTGTAACCTGCCGCCTCGTAGAAGTGTATGGCGGGATTGCCTTCGAACACATGCAGTTCAGCAATCTCGCATCCCAGTCGAGCCGCATTCTCTTCGAAACGTGCCAGCAGCAAGCGCCCAATCGCGCGTCGGCGGTAATCGGGTTTGACGTGGATAGAGGCCAGGGTCGCATTCAGGGACGCCTTCTCCCAGAACATGTAGCCGACTTTCTCATCACCGACAGCGGCAACCACCGTATCCGGCAGGCAACGCACCCACTGTTCGAGGTGGCGATGCATTGCCGATTGCCACGCCTGAACGTTCTGTGGCTCGTGATCCGTGATGTAGGCGCGTTCGAGTTGGAAGATCAAAGGCAGGTCGGCTGGCTTCCCCGGCAACAGATGGATGTCGTGCCAATTGTCCACGTTCAATCGACCCCGATGGTCCGATATCGGACGGCTTAAGCTGGAAAGCAGACCACCTGCAAACCACCCTGAGCGGCCGTGCCGGTAGCGACCCACGGCAGCCGTACGGACACCCATAAGCACGCCCCGAAAGCAGACACCTTCGCCTCAGATCCGGGCCGTAGGCTTCCACGCTTCCGCCGTAAGCGAACGTTCAGACGGACGCACCGCGGGCCCTCACCGGGCCGAACGCGACCATCTACAATCGGCTTCGTGCCCTGGGCAGCCAAGGGGGCAAGGTCAGGTCGTTCGGGACGTTCACCCGAGCGGGCGGACCACTTCCCAGGTGCCATGCGACTCCGCCGCCAAGGGCCCAATGCTGCGCCTGAGGGGCAAAAAGGGGAGCAGAGCCGAGCCATCGGCCGCTCACGGGGTGGGCGCACGACCAGGATCCAAGCCTTCACGGATCGCTTCTGCCACCCGCTCGCCTGTGGGATCGTCGGTCGGGACGGTCGGTCTATCGGTAATCCGGTGCCAAGTGCCGCATCGCCCGAACCTTGGCGGCGCGGACCGCTGGGCTGCGGACGAGTTCGTGACAGAACAGCAGCGGCATCGGTTTCAGCGCGTCATCAACTGCTCCGTCGCCTCGAGCCATGGACATGGTCTGCCGCGCGGCTGCTGCGCCGACGGCGTCGGCGAGTGTGGTCCAATCCTCCACTGATCCGTGCCCGCGCTGCAAGATCGCATTGCCCCACAGATGGCCCTGCTCGCGCAGGTACGGTACGTCCTGCCGGGTCAGACAGGCAGCCATCGCGTAACCCTCGACGTCTGCCCGAAGCGCGGCGCGTCGCGCTTCCGCGGCAGTTGAGGTGCTCAGAAGGGCCGCGCCGAGCACCGCCGCCCGGACAGGCCGCGTCGGCGAGAGAGGTCGACGAAACATGTCACGGCTCCTCGACGGCTAGGTCCGTCGCCGGGAGCCATCCTACAACGGGCGCCTTGCCGCCTTGGTAGAGCGCCCGCACCCAGCCCTCCCGGCGCTCCAGCACCACGACCGCGTCGTCCGCCACAAGATAAGGGGTCCGTCTCGGGGCTTGGCCGAGCTCGGTCCGGAGAGCGGCGCGTCGAGCGGTCACCAGTCCGACACCGCGCCAGTTCTCAGGTCGCGCCTCTTCTTCCTGCACCTCCCGCGGCAGGGTGTAGGGCTTGTCTACCATGCTGCCCGTCGTCATCGAGCAGCCGCCATGGTCTTCCACCAGTCTCAGCTCGGCCCCCTCTGCCGTGAAGGTGAGGGTGCCGGCGATGCGCTCAGCCTCGCCTGGGTACCAAGTCTCGAGCGCCGCGCGGGGGCCGGACAGCGTGCCGCGTAGGAGGAAGATGCAGCTGAAGGACGGCATGCCGTTGATCCCGCCGCGCACGTCCGCGAAGACGCCCGATACGCTGCTGCCCCGCACCGCGAGGACGAGGCTGCCGTAACGACCCGATCGCGGTGCAGTCTCTGCCGCCGCGCCGCCGCCCTGGGCAAACGTCAGAGCAAGCAAGCTCACAGTGCTGCCGCGCTTGACCCAAGTCCAGAGCTTCACAGGTTCTTCTCCAGAACCTTGACCACAGCCTCGACCCGGTCCTTGAAGTCGGCCACGTTCGCGAAGGGGCGCCAGTTCACGTCGAGCACGCCGCCCTCGAACTTCAGGCCGTTTTGGTAGGCCGAGGCTGGGGCGGTCTTCTCGTCATAACGGATGCGAACCGTTTTAAGCTTCGCCCGCAGGGCATCACGGCCCATCTGGTCCTTGGTCACGTCCCGCAAACCCGCCGCCAGCGGTTCGAAGATCGTCGTCTCGAAGTAGCCCGGATCCGCGTAGTACGGCGCGTCACCCGGGATGGTGAGCTGATCCCACGCCACCTCGACCGGCACGGGGAAGCCTGCCGCCTCCTGAACCGCCTTTTCCTGCGCCGGGAAGCGGCCTTCACGATAGGCGGCGATCGCCCGGCGCTCGGCCAGCCCCAGTGTCGGTTCGGCCCAAGCGGCCGACACGCAGAGCAGGAGCGTGGCGGAAGCGAGCGCGTCGCGGCGTGAGAGCATGCGGTCGATTTCCCTCTGGTATGCCGGCCCGGACATCGGGCGCGGGGTGATGGAGCGGATGAGATGGTGGATGCCGCCGCGGCGTCGGGCGCCACCGAACCGGGCCGGTCGCCTCGACGGCGCGGGTGCTGGCCACGGGGACGCGCGCAGGGAAGAAGCCGATGCTATCCGCATCGCGCAGCGCTTTGTCACGGTGGCGCACACGCAGGAACAGCCCAGCGAGAAGAGGGATGACATGCCAGGACGACCGTCCGCCCATGCGCGAAGCGTCGCTTCTGTCGCCTTTGCGGCCGCTGCCCTCATGGCTCAGCCGCTGTCGGCCGCACCGGTGAAGCCGGCCGGAGCCGCGCCGAGGCTCCCGGCCGACGCTCAGGCCTACGTGACGCGGCGAAGAGGCTGCAATCACTGGGGTGGCGAGGACGCCTACGACGAGGCTCGCGGCCGGGAGATCGCCGCCGCGGCGAAGGCGCTGCGCTGCGACGCCATCGACGCGGACGAGGCACGCTTGCGCCGCCGCTACGGAAAGGATCCAGCGGTCCTGAAGGCCTTCGACAGAGCGGACGGCGAGAGTGGCTGAGCGCGGCGCGGGACGGCCGGTGAACGAGCCCGTCAGCCGCCGAGTGAGGCGTCTGCTCCACGCGCCTCCCCTCGTGTTGCTCATCGGCCTCGGTCTCGCCCCGCTTTTCATCCTCTTCCCCCGCCTGCCCGGCGGGCCGGAGGTCGGCCCAGCGCATGACCCGACCTCACAGCCCTTCGCGTTCTGGGTGGGTACGGCCTTGCTCGGTGGCCTCGCGGGCACCCTCGACGGTGCGGCCCGACCCCTGTACCGCGCTGCCGCGCTCATCTTTGGAGCGTCGCTCCTGTCGGTTCCTGCCTTGCGCCTGGCGCTCATGTCGAGCCTGCCGTTTCCACACAGGCTCGCTGTGTGGCTCGGACTCGATGGGGAATTCGCGATGGAGGCCGATCTATACGAAATTTGGCTGCTGTCGTGGCTCGTCTGCCTCGGTCTGATCGTCGTGGTCTGGCGCGGTCTGGTGCGGATCATACCGGTGCGGCTCGCGGAGGCGGCGGGCCACACGGAAACCACGTCGACCGGTCCCAATCCGTGCCCATAGGCGTGGACCCGGTCAGTGCTGGCGCTGGTTCACTTCCGTGTTGGACGGAGCGGTCCGTAGAAGCCGGTCCATTCCATGCCGAGTGTCTGGGCTCGCCGGGCCAAGATACCGGGCACCGACAGCAGGCTCATCACTGGCGAAGCGAGGATGTCCCGGTCGTTCAAGAGGCGCCCGACCTGTCGTCCCCGCCACCAGAGCAGGCCGAACAGCAGGGCGAGCATCAGGAGCAGGCCCCAGGTCACGAGATCCCACCCGAAGATGTAAAGACCGTAGGGCGGATTGAGGGCCGTACCGAGCCGAGACAGTCCGATGAGGACGATCGGCAACAGGACCAGAAAGCCCAGCAGCTCCAGCGGCAGCCGGCGGAACACGCGTAGAGCTGCGTTCAGATCCTCGACGGACACATAGTCGAGGGACAGCCGTGCATCGTTCCCAGCCCGTGTCATGGAGCCTCCTGGCTTCAACGTTGTCTCCGACGATGAGGTCGCACGGCTCTAGGATAAAAGGGACGGAAAGGGATTTCCACCTCTCGGCCCGTCAGCGTGGTGCTGCGCCTGTCCCTCCCATGAGTCCGTGCAGCCTCTCGACGAAGGCTGTCGGAGATCGACCCAACGCGGTCGCAAGGGCGCATCGAAGCCTCTCCCGGAAACAGACGTTCAATCGCATGAGCCAGAAGCGGCTTCCCGCGCATCAGTGCGCCAGCGAACGTTCCGATCCGTCCGTCGAGCGCTTCTTCTTTTTGCGCTTGCTCACCTTCACCACCACATCCGCGTTGTCTTCGGCTATGCGCTCAGCCAGAGCAAAATCATGAAGCTCTGCGGTCGCTGCGTCAGCAGAGGTCGGAGCCTCCGTCACGGCGTAGAAGGCGGCGCGAACGATCTCCTTCTTACTCGCCTCTGGATGTCGTTCACGGATCGCGTTCCGGATCGCCTTCGGCTTCATGCCCGGCCTGGCGATCTCCCTCAGCGCTTCTGCGATCTCTCTAATCGATGCCATGACGCTCCCCCTCCGCTGCGAACTCGACCGGCTTCCGACCCTCAGTCGATGCGACATTTGGATGACAAGGCCACACCTGTAGCTTCTTATATGGGGCGCATTGTTCACGCGAGCGTGAGGGCTTACCGAACGAGCACGTTCTTCGTGAGACCGGAACGCACTTGGGGCGCGCCTGCAATTCGGCGCGCCCCTCTTTCGCCGCCGGCATGAAGGCTGGCGAGCTATGGCTTCGGAGCTAAGCGGTTAGGCTGCTCCCGTCGAGCGCAGCCGCTCAGTAGGATCCGACGAACTCCTGTAGCCAGACGTGACTAATCAAATCGAATTCATGACGTTGAAACGCCGACAGATCGACGGAGGCAATCATGGCCAAGGACAAAAAGAGCACGTTCCCCGGCTCCTTACGAGACCACAAGGACGCTGCGAACGCCGAAGCCGAGAAGGTGAATGCCAAAATCAACGACGCCTTCCTGAAGTTGGCCAAGAAAATGCGCGAGCGCGCTGACAAGGCGAAGTCGAAGGTGGATGCGGCACGAAAGCCTGAGAAGCGCGCGGTCCTGCTTCGGCGCTTCGAGCTATATGCGGATGCAGCGACCCACCTCGAAGAGCGCCTCCCCCCGCGCGACGAATAGCTTGACACAGCGCAACGCGAAGCGGCTCAGAACGCACGCAACGACTGCACGACTTTGCCCTCAGTTATCGGATGGCTGACGAGGCCGAGCCGCTCACTATCAAATTCTGCAAGAAAGACGTCCGGAAGGACGCGCGGCAGAGCCATGCGCGCACTGCAGAATGGGTCTGAGCATAACGGTCAAGGTCACCTCGCTGTCGTGTCCGGGTCATAGGGCACGGGACTTCCCCACCGAACCCGATGCAGCACAGTGACCGATTGGTTTGACGAACATGAAGACGTTCAGCCCTCGTGGACCGTTGAGGAGAGCTGGATGCGTCTGTACATCGTATGGGGACTGATCGGCCTCGGAGCGCTTGGAGCGCTTGGCGGCATGCTCCACGTGCTTCCAGCCTGAATTTGTCGGACGGGAACCAAAGGGATGAGCGAAGCTCAGCAGACTGAGCCCTTCACCTTCGAACTCGTCCCATCAAAGCGCGCGACTGGCGGCTATCACTGGGCCATCCGTAAGCACGGGAAGCTCGTCCAGCGCTCCGATACTCCGCTCCCGACAGAAGATAAGGCCCGCGTTCAAGCCCAGGCCATGATTGAGCGTCTGCGCGTCGGGCAGACGAACTGGTAGGACACCAGCTTTTAGGCAGGAGCCCGCCGCAGCTATGCCGGGCGGGCTCCCTCCCTCGGACCATTTGTGTCAACGCGGGGTCCGATGGCTTGCTGGCGTCGGCTGTTGAGACGGACGCGCAAGGAAGCGTAGCATGACCGTGCGATCAGAGAGCCACGTAGCATTCTGATGGACGGTATGGGCGAAGGCATTTCGCCTTGGCACCCACCCCCTACCATCGTGAGCGCGACAACCGCGTGACCCCACACTCAGCGTCGCCTTGTGGCCCCTCATCCGATCGATGCCCTTGCCAACTCAGGTCGGAGCGTTGGTAAAAATAAGCTGTCCGTTTAGATGCCTCTGCCGTCCCGAACCGGACAGACGGCTAACCACCCCAAGCGGTCCATCCGCTGGCGACCCCTCCCGGACGTCCTGAGCGTCCCTCGGGCATTCGCAAAGCAGACAAATTGGCCGATGTTCAAACCGGCGTAAGGTGATGCGGTGCAGCCCAAAGCCGCTTCAGCATGGTAGGGTGCGCGACGGGAAGTACCGCCTGCTCGGCTGGGAGGACAGGTCGCTTCCAACGCAACTGTCGAGGCCTCAGGCTATGCTGCGTCGAAGCTTTCTCGGGGCCGCCGCCGCGTTAGGCGCCGCCTCGTTCCTCCCCACCCGGCCCGCGCTCGCGCAGAGCGCTCGTCAGCGGACCCTGCGCTTCGTGCCGCAGGCGGATGTCACGATCCTCGACCCACTTACGACGAGCGCCTACGTCACGCGCAATCACGCGCTGCTGGTGTTCGACCAGCTCTTCGCGATCGACGGCGATCTCCGGCCTCAGCCGCAGATGGTCGAGGGCTACACGGTGGAGGACGATGGGAAGCGCTGGACCTTCCGCCTGCGGGAGGGTCTCAAGTTCCACGACGGCGAGCCGGTGCGCGGGCGCGACTGCGTCGCCTCGATCCGGCGGTGGGCGCCGCGCGACAACCTCGGCCAATTGCTGTTAGCGCGCACCGACGCGATGGAAGCCCTTGACGATCGCAGCTTCACCATCCGCCTCAACCGGCCCTACGGCCTGATGCTGGCGACCCTGTCGAAGCTCGGCCCCCCGGCGCTGCTGATCCTGCCCGAGCGGCTGGCTGTCCTCGACCCCAAGCAGCAGCTCCCCGAGGTCGTCGGTTCGGGTCCGTTCCGGTTCAATGCCCGCGAGCGCATCGTCGGCGCCCGCGTCGTCTACGAC
Source organism: Methylobacterium sp. 1030 (assembly GCF_040544715.1). NCBI lineage: Bacteria > Pseudomonadati > Pseudomonadota > Alphaproteobacteria > Hyphomicrobiales > Methylobacteriaceae > Methylobacterium > Methylobacterium sp. 1030. Next base: position 8,366 of record NZ_JBEPKM010000024.1, read on the forward strand.
CGCAATCCCGACTACGTGCCCCGTGCGGACGGGGAGGTCTCGGGAGTGGCCGGGCCGAAGCGGGTGCATTTCGACCGGGTCGAGTGGACGACTATGCCCGATCCCAGCACGGCCGCAGCCGCGCTGAAGAACGGCGAGGTCGACTGGTGGGAGAACCCGATCAACGACCTGCTTCCAACACTGGGAGCCGACCGCGGGATCGTCACGCCGTTATCGGGCCGGCTGGGGACGATGGGCACCGGGGTGATGAACCACCTGCACCCACCCTTCGACAAGCCTGCGGTTCGCCGCGTGCTGCTGGAGGCACTCTCGCAAGAAGACTTCATGACCGCGATCAACGGGACGGATCCGAACCTGATCCGGACCGGCGTCGGCCTTTTCGCTCCCGACACGGCTATGGCCTCCGATGTGGGTCTCGACGCGCTGACACGTCCGCGCGACCTGGAGCGGTCGAAGCGGGACCTGATCGCGGCCGGCTACAAGGGCGAGCGCGTCGTCCTGCTGGCGGCGGGCGACCTGCCGCGGCTGGCCGCGATGGGCGATGTGATGAACGACCTGCTCCAACGCCTCGGCATGAACGTGCAGCACGCCGTCTCGGACTGGGGCAGCATGGTCACCCGCCGGGCCAACAAGGCGCCTCCAGATCAGGGCGGCTGGAACATCTTCTGCACCGACTGGTCCGGCTTCGACATGCTGAACCCGGCGGTGGAGCAGGTGCTGCGCTGCGGCGGCGTGCAGACGGGCTTCTTCGGCTGGCCCGACCTCCCGCAGATCGAGGCCATGCGTGGGGCCTGGATCGAGGCGCCGGACGAGGACGGCCGTAGGAAGATCGCCCACGACATCCAAGCGGTGGCGATGCAGGAGGTGCCCTACCTGCCCCTCGGCCAGTATCTCAGCCGGACTGCCTATCGGGACGATCTCCGGGACGTGGTCAAGAACCTGTCTGTGTTCTGGAACGTGCGGCGAGCGTCCTAGAGGTCTACTGAGCGTGACGAAGGCGACGGTTCTCGCCGGATAGATGCTTGGCGTTCGTGCTCGTCAGAAGAGGTGGCGATACGGCTAAGGCCGTCGGCTTTCTAGCCTTCGCGGCCAAAAGCAGAAGGTCGCGTTTCCACCCCGAGCTGCCCTTCGGCTGTCGACCCAACCCGGCCGCACAGGCTGTCATTGGCGCTTCTTCAAAGCGATCGTTCGTCGGAGGCCGGGCAACTTCGTTTTGGAGTGGGAAGCAGCCTGTTGTCGATTTTCGGCGCGGCATTGAGAATGGGAGTCTCGAAACGGCTATGGTGCCATCAGATCATGCTGCTACGCGAGTTCGAGATAGGCGACGAGGCCGCAATCGGTAGCGTTGCACTTGCGGCATTCAAGCAATTCGAGTCGTTTTACGCAGACTGGCCGGCGATGGCATCTAACGTCTGTAGAATGGCCGACTTGGCAAAAACAAGCGAGCTCATCATCGCCGAAAGGAATGGGGAAGTCGTTGGCGGCGTCGCCTACGTCGGCCCCCATAAGCCGAAAGCCGCTTTTTTTGATTAGGCCTGGCCAATCATCAGAATGTTGGTCGTCTCGCCATCGCATCGTGCTGGAGGCATTGGGAGAATGCTCACCGAGACGTGTCTTGAGCGAGCAAGACGTGACCATTCACCTATAGTTGCCTTGCACACATCGCCCATCATGATTGTGGCGCTACCCATGTACCTACGTATGGGTTTCGAGAAATTGCGAGACGCGCCGGACATCCATGGCGTCCCCTACGCGGTGTACACAAAATCTCTTTGAACCCTCGACGCGAGCGCTCGCAAAGGTTCAGAAAAAGAAAGGCCTTGAGGGCTGAAAGTGCAACTCGAATGTGGTGGCTAGGGAGATGAAATCGGCGATTAGAACACTGGTGTTAGCCGCGCTCACTGGGGTGCTGTTCTTTGCCGTCTTCTTCTACTTCCTCGCGCACGCGGGCTTGGGTAGGCCTGACTGCGATGCTGGGCTGTTCATGGGCACCTGTATCGAATGACCATCCTCTAAGGGGTGTGAGCGGTCCCCGCGGCTATGTCCGTTCTGATGCATCCGCTTTCTGGGAGCGGACTGGTTGATAACCACCCTGGGAGGTCATCCGATACGCGCGCCACCATCAAGACCGCCAACCTGCCGCAAGCCGGTCGATGTTTGATACTGACGGAATGCCAGTCATCCGGAGTTACGTAGGCGATACAGGACGTGGCGCTTAAACGGGTCGTTCGGCGCACGGCGGGGGTGATCAAAGTCATCGTGCGGGTTGTGACGCATTCCGAGCCGCTCCATGACCCGGCGCGAAGGCATGTTGCCTTCAACCGCGTAGGCCACGATCTCGTCTAGCCCAAGCCGTTCGAAGCCATCCTTGAAGGCGGCTTTGGCTGCCTCGACCGCGTAGCCTCGTCCCCAATATGCCCGAGCCAATCTCCATCCTGCTTCGACAGCCGGCGCGAACGGCATGTCGTCGCTCTCGTTCTGGAGACAAACGAAGCCGATGAACGGGCTGACGCCCGGTGCCTCGACCGCCCAGAAGCCAAACCCGTTATCCTCAATGTGCCGCTGAAGCTCGTTCGCTTGGGCATTGCTATCCGCCTCGCTGAGCGTTCCAGCCGACCACCAGCGGCGAACCTCAACATCCGCATTCAGAGCCGCGAAGTGCGGAAGGTCCGTTTCACGCCAGGGCCGCAGAAGGAGACGGGGCGTCGCAATCATGGATCCCGCCCGTGTTCGACAACCGCTTTGTCGACAAGGCGAAGGGGTGAGCGTTTCATCACAGACGATCCTTCCGCCTGCTGAGAGAAGAGGTCCGCTTTCGATTTCTAGCTCCTCGAAAGCAGCCCGGCAAAAATCCACCCTGAGCATCCAGTGGACGGCCGTCTGGCAACGTCGCTTTGCCCATCTATGGGACCGGAAGGGCAAGGCACTTGCGCATCACCCAGAAGTCACGTTTTTCGCCGGCCGCGTCGCCTTTGACCGGCTCAGCGATGATCCCATGCACGCGCCAACCAACGCGCTCGTAGAACCGCCTCGCGCGTACATTGCCAAAGAGGCAGTGCAGCTCGGCCTCCCGGACGTCTTGGTCACGTAGCCCTAGTTCGGCCGCCTCTATGAGCCACTGTGCGAAACCGGAACCGCGGGCAGCAGCGTCGAGGAAGAGCTGGCCGAGTAGTGGGCCTTTCCACGCGACAAACCCAACGACCGTGCCATCATCCTCGCCGACGACGACGTTCGGCATCAGGCAGGCAATGCGGCCTATAAAGAAGCCCTCATCTCGCGCTTCGCGTTCTGCATGCGGCATGTGCGAGCCGTGGGTCTCATGCCAAACACGGTGGTACAAGCTTGCGACCGATCGAAGGTCCTGCACTCCTGCTAGACGGACCATCGGCGTACCTCCGGTTGAAGTGTATGGGATCGTTCCGGCAGAACAGGTTGTCCCAATGCCCATCATGGCACGTGAGCATGCGTGTAGCTGCCGTCTGCTTCAAGGCATTGCCGTCCAAAAGCAGCCCGGCAGAAATCCACCCCGAGCCGACGTTCTGATTGCGACCCAACCCGGTCGCCGGAAGCGCTGGCCGCGTTCCCAGGAAGCGGACGTTCGTCAGACGCTTGGCAACTTCACCTCAGAGTGAGAAGCAGACGGTCGCGCGCGACGCGGCGTCAGAGCGTCACTCTCCGATCCAGCATGGTCGTCGCTTGGTCGAAGACGCGCGGCCAGAGATCCTCCGCGAGAATACAGAACCCCGCGAGGAACAGCAGCGCGCGGATCTCGGCAAGCTTGACGAAGTGCGGGAGGGCTCGCCGCTCCATCCTAGACAGTGGGCGTACGCGTTCGTAGCCCGCCAAAAGCGCGGCGACGAGTGTCGCCGTCTTCGCCGGATCACCGCGCACGAAATGCCAAGTCGCAGTCCCAAGATCCACCACGTAGGGACCGTAGCCGCAATCGTCGAAATCGAAGAAGCCAATCGTGCCGTCCTGAACGACGGCGTTGGCCAGCCGGGCGTCCCCGTGACAGTTTCCCGCCGGTAGATCATGCATAGCAGGATCGGCCAGCATCTCCGCCCGGCATCGGTCCACAGCGCGCCGTACGGCCTCGCCACCGGGAATGTGCGCCAGCACTGCGGCGGGGTGCGCGCACAGGGTTGCCGGATCAAGCGGACGCGCACCGCCGGCCTCGATCCCAGCGAGAGCCCCGTGCAGCCGCGCCAGCGCCGAGCCGAACAGCGCTACATCCTCCGGGTCGTCGGCGAGCGGCCGACCGTCGAGGGCGTGGAACAGGCCAGCAACACGGTCCACGCCCTCGAACGGCACGCGCGCGCAATCCGTACCATCGGCGGTCGGGATCGGTCGCGCCACATCGATGCCCGGCGTTGGCCGGACCTCGTTCAGCAAGCACATCTCGAACGCGATCTCGGCTGCGGATCGGCCGGTAGGCCGGTAGAGCCGCAAGTAGTAGGCGGCGTCGTCCGCGGTGAGACGGTAGGTTCGGTTCGCGCCCGGGACCACCAACGCGCAGGCGGCGAACACGCGCCCATAGCATCGGGAGAGGGCGTGGATGTCGAGGTCGCTCATCGTCTCGGCCTACCATGCGCGATCCAGGCCAGCAGCGCTCGCGTCTTTTACGCGTCGTGAGCGGGTGCGTAGGCGATGCCCGCTTCCATCAACCACTGCCCGAAAGCAGACCGGCGCGAAACCACCCCAAGCAGTAGGTCAGGCAGGACGATCTGGCGGCTCGCGAAATTTGCCAGCTGTCTGATGGAGCCTCCGTTTCATGCATTGGCTGCTGAAGCCGGCGCCTGATGCGACCAAATCCGCTACGGCCTGCCGAAATCCCAGGAAGCTGTGGAAAAGGCCGCTTTGAGTGTCGGGCAAGGCCATCCGCTCGGAAAGGCCATCGACTTAATTCGATCTTCGACTCACCTTCGATCCCATGATCAAGCCTGAAAGCCCTTCCACCACAATGGCTAGCCCGTCGAGTTCACCAGTCGATTGCGGTTATCGGTGGTAATGTCCGGGAGCGGGGGCCGCGGCATGGCAGGTCCCCGTCCCCGGCACTGGAGCCGGGATCGGAAACCGTCCTAAGGCCGGAGCATCGTCCTCCGACCCGGACCCGCCATGCTCTCGACCCTGCTGGTCGTGCTGCCGATCTTCGCGCTGATCTTCGCCGGCTGGCTGGCCCGGCGCGTCGGCGTGCTCGGGGCCGCCGCCACCACCGAACTCAACCGGTTCGTGGTCTTCCTGGCCCTGCCGGCGCTGCTGTTCGACGTGACCGCGCACGCCCACTGGAGCACCATCTGGAAGCCCGGCTTCATCGGCGCCTTCGGACTCAGCAGCCTCGCGATCTTCGCCCTCGCCGTGCTGATCCGCGGCGGGGCGGGGCGGCCGCTGGCCGACGCCGCGGTCGACGGGCTCAACGCCGGCTACGCCAATACCGGCTTCATGGGCTTCCCGCTGGCGCTCGTCGCCTTCGGGCCGGAGGCGCTCGCGCCCACCACGGTGGCGGCGATCCTCACGGTCTGCGGGGTCTTCGCGGTGGCGATCGTGCTCATCGAGACCGGTCTGCGGCGCGAGGCGGCCGCGTCGGGGAGGGGCGGCGGGGCGCGCCGGCCCGTCTGGTGGACGGTCGGCCGCTCGCTGGTGCGCAACCCGCTGCTGGTGGCACCGGCGCTGGGCGCGCTGGTGCCGAGCGCCGGCCTCGCCGTGCCGGACGCGGTGGCCACGTTCCTGAAGCTCCTCGGCGGCGCGGCGGCGCCCTGCGCTCTGGTGGCGCTCGGCCTGTTCCTGGCCCAGCCCCGCCAGACCGGGGGCGGGCAGGGGCGCACCGCCGCGCTGCTCGTCGGCCTGAAGCTGGTGCTCCACCCGCTCCTGGCCTACGGCCTCGGCCGCTACCTGTTCGACCTGCCCCCGCTCCTGCTGCACACCGCGGTGCTCATGGCCGCCCTCCCCACCGGCACCGGGCCGTTCATGCTGGCGGAGTTCTACCGGCGCGAGGCCGACCTAACCGCCACCGTGGTGCTGGTCTCGACCGTGCTGGCCGTCGTGACGGTCTCGGCCTACCTCGCGGCGATCGCCTAGGCGGCCCGGTGATCCCGGGCTCTCCGGACGGCCGCGGCCTCACATTCGGAAACCGGGCGACCACGCTCTTGCCGCAGAGGAATCGTAACGTTTGCCCCGTAGCGTCGTGGCGCGGAACGCCGTGTCCGCGCTAGAACGATCCGACAGGCAGGGGCGGAACGACGGCGGATGGTGGGTTCGGGAGTTTCCATCGCGGGGCGGATCGCCCGCCTCGCCTGCGCGACCGGCCTGGCGCTGAGCCTCTCGGCCTGCTTCCGGCCGCTCTACGGGCCGACCGCCTCGGGGGAATCCGTCCAGGCCCTGCTCGCCTCGGTCCAGGTCGACGACGTCGCGATGGCCCAGGGCCAGGAGCGCCTCGGCCACTACCTGCGCAGCGAGCTGGTCTTCGACCTCGACGGGTCCGGCCACCCGGCGACCAAGCGCTACCGGCTGAAGCTCTCGGGCTCCGAGATCGTGCAGACCCCGATCGTCTCCTCCACCACCGGCCGCGCCGAGGCCGGCACCCTGGTGGCCAACATCAAGTACAGCCTCGAGGATATGGGCGGCACCAAGGTCTATACCGAGGGCGTCGCCACCTCGACCGCGACCTACGACCGCTCGGTGCAGCGCTTCGCCAGCCAGCGGGCGGCGCGGGACGCCGAGATCCGTCTGGCCAGCGTGCTGTCCGACCAGATCAAGAGCCGCCTCGCCGCCGTCCTCTCGACGAAGCCGTAATCCGACGTGACGGCGGTCAAGGCCGGCGAGATCGAGGGGCTGATCCGGCGCGGGCCCGATCCGCGCATCCCCGTCATCCTGGTCTTCGGGCCGGATACCGGTCTGGTGACCGAGCGGGCCCGGAAGCTCGCGGAGGATTTCGTCGACGACCCGGCCGACCCGTTCGCGCTGGTGCGGATCGACGGCGACGCCCTCGCCTCCGATCCGGGCCGGCTGTGCGACGAGGCCGGGACGATGGGCCTGTTCGGCGGCCGCCGGTCGATCTGGGTCCGGCCCGGCACCCGCAACTACGCGCCTGCCGTCGAGGCGGTGCTCGGCGCGACCGTCGCCGACGCCCGCATCGTGGTGGAGGCCGGTGACCTCGCCAAGAACAACCCGCTCCGCACCCTCTGCGAGCGCTCGCCGAAGGCGCTCGCGATTCCCTGCTACGCCGACGACGAGCGGACCCTCTCGGACCTGATCGAGCGCACCCTCCAGGAGCGCGGCCTGCGCATCGACCGCGCCGCCCGGGAGGTCCTGGCCCGCAGCCTCGGCGGCGACCGCCGGGCGAGCCTGATGGAGATCGAGAAGCTCGCCCTCTACGCCGCGGGGGAGGGGGACAGGACCGTGACCCTCGAGCACGTGGAGGCCGTCACCAGCGACGTCGCGGCGAGCGTGCTCAACACCCTGATCGACGCCGCCTTCGACGGCCGCCGCGACGCGGTGGAGCGCGACTACCGCCGCTTCCGGCACGAGGGTCTCGACCCGGGGGTGGTGCTGAGCTCGGCGCTGCGGCATGCCCTGACGCTGCTCACCACCCGCCTCGACAATCCCGACAAGACGCCCGCCATGATGGTCGCGACGTGGCGGGGCCTGCATTTCAAGCGCAGGGCCAGCATCGAGGGCCAACTCGGCGCGTGGCCGGCCGGAACGCTCCGTCAGGCCGTGGCGGCCCTGCAGGAGGCGATCCTGGCCTGCCGGCGGGCGCAGCCCGACCTGGCCCACGCGCTGGCCTCGGCGGCCCTCCTGCGGGTCGCCGAGGCGGGGGCGCGGCGGCGGCGCTAGGGCGCCTCGTCGGGGGAGGGCGGTCGCACCGTACCCGCAGAGGAGGCGGGAAACGTTGCCACGACCGGCCGGACCGTCCTGCGCGGCAGCCGGACGACCGGCCCGGAGGGCTGGGTCCGGTTCGAGGCGATCTGTCACGGCTGGCAGGCGGTTCGCGCCGCGCGTGTCTCCGTCGAGGTGTTCCTGGACGGGCGCACATGCTCCCCGGGCGGATCGACTTCCCCGACGCGCCAAGAGGGTTCCTCTGCACGCAGGTGCCGGCCTGTCGCGGTCGCGGCGGCGAACGCCTCGTGATCGACGCCGGCGCCCCCCTCGCGGCCGCGGATCCCGACCGGCGGGCTTCCTGCGCCGCGCAGGAGGTGCGCGACCGGTCTCGCGCCACGCTGATGCTCGGAGTCGATCCCGGCCGAGTCGACCCCGGCCGAGGCGCTGCGGGGCGGGGTCCCAGCGGCGCGCCGCCGGGACCGTCCGGACCGGCCGGCCTCCCGGCTCGCCGCACTCGTGCCGGGCCTGCGACGGACCCGCCGAGGCGGCGCCTTCGTCCGGAGGCGGCCTTCAGGCGTCCGAGACCTTGAACCGGGTGAGCAGCGCCTGCAGCTCGTCCTGGGTCTCGTAGCGGATGCGGATCTCGCCCGAATCGGCGTCCTTGGGCTTGTAGGAGACCGGGACGCCGAGGGCCCGGTGGATCCGCAGTTCCAGGTCGCGCACCGTCGCGGGACGCTCGGCCGAGAGGCGCGGGCGCCCGGGGCGGGGCGTCTCGGCCGGGGCTGCCTCCGCGGAGGCGATCGCCTCCACGTCCCGGACCGATAGGCTCTCGGCCACGACGCGCCGCGCCGTCGCCTCCGGATCGCGCACAGCCAGCAGCGCGCGCGCGTGGCCGGCGGTCAGCTCGCCCGCGGTGACCCGCTCCTGCACGGACAGCGGCAGGTTGAGCAGCCGCAGCGTGTTGGCGAGATGGCTGCGGCTCTTGCCGAGGATCTCGGCCAGCTCCTTCTGGGTGTACGAGAAATCCTTCATCAGGCGCTCGTAGCCGGACGCCTCCTCGATCGCGTTGAGGTCGGTGCGCTGGACGTTCTCCAGGATGGCGAATTCCAGGGAGCCGCGGTCGTCGATCTCGACCACCACCACCGGCACCTCGTCGAGGCCGGCGCGCTGGGCGGCCCGCCAGCGCCGCTCGCCGGCCACGATCTCGAAGGTCCCGGGCACGTCGCCGATCGGGCGGACCACGATCGGCTGGATGATGCCCCGCTGGCCGATCGAGGCCGCCAGCTCGGACAGCTCCGTCTCGGCGAAGCTCCGGCGCGGGTTGCGCGGGTTGGCGCGCAGGAACTCGATCGGGACCCGGCGCTGCTCCTCGGCCTTGGCCGAAGCCTTGCCGGCCTCGTTGAAGTCACCGATCAGCGCCGCGAGCCCGCGCCCCAGTCGAGGCTTCGCCCCCTCCTCCGCCATGATCGCCACCCGTGTCACGCTCCACACTCGCCCCTCGAACCGGGAGGGGGACTCAAACCCGTCAGGCCGCGGCCGGAACCCGACCCTCGCGCTGGATCACCTCCGAGGCGAGGCGCAGGTAGGCCTGACTGCCGGCGCATTTCAGGTCGTACAGCAGCGCCGGCTTCCCGTGCGAGGGCGCCTCGGAGATCCGGACGTTGCGGGGGATCACGGTCTCGTAGACCTTGTCGCCCATGAAGCCGCGCACGTCTGCCACGACCTGGGCGGAGAGGTTGTTGCGCGGGTCGAACATCGTCAGCACGATGCCCTGGATCGTCAGCTTCGGGTTCAGGGCGCCGCGGACCTGCTCGACGGTGCGCAGCAGCTGGCTGAGGCCCTCCAGGGCGAAGAACTCGCACTGCAGCGGCACCAGCACCGCGTCGGCGGCCGCCAGCGCGTTGATGGTCAGCAGGTTGAGCGAGGGCGGGCAGTCGATCAGCACGTAGCTGATCCGGCTGAGGCTCGGCGCCTGGGTCAGGCTCTTCAGCACGCCGCGCAGCCGGTGCGCCCGATCGGGGAGGGTGGCCAGCTCAAGTTCCAGGCCGAGGAGGTCCATGGTCGAGGGCGCCAGCGACAGCCGCGGCACGGCGGTGGGGACCACGGCCTGCGCCAGCGAGGCCTCGCCGGCCATGACCTCGTAGGTCGAGACCCGGCGCTTGGCGCGGTCGATCCCGAGACCCGTGGAGGCGTTGCCCTGCGGGTCAAGATCGACGACCAGCACGTCCTCGCCGATCGCCGCCAGGGCGGTGCCGAGGTTGATCGCCGTCGTGGTCTTGCCGACGCCGCCCTTCTGGTTGGCGAGCGCCAGAACGCGCAGAGGGCGTCGCATGGATGAATCCATGGACCTGTCGGCGGGGTCGCCGAGGATCGCTTCGCTCATCGGTGGCTCGGGGCGGCGAGGGCAGTGACGCGCACGATCCGGGCTTCGGAATCGGTCCGGCTCGGCACGAGGTCGTTAACGACTCTCCACTGCGCGCCGGCCTGGGTCAATTCGGCTTGTACGTCCCGCCCCTTCGGAAACAGGCCGGTGGTGCCCGTTTTCAACAGAGGCTCCGTCCAGGCGAGGAGCTGCGCCATCGGGGCGACGGCGCGGGCGCAGACGACGTCGGTCCCGACATACTCGCCGATCACCGCCTCGATCCGGGCATTGCGCACCCGGGCCGGCGCCCCGGTGAGCCGGGCGGTCTCGGTGAGGAACGCGCACTTGCGCGCGTTGCTCTCGACGAGGTCGACCCGGACGCCGCGCTCCTGGCCGGCAATGGCCAGGATCAGGCCCGGGATGCCCGCGCCGGAGCCGAGATCGAGCCACGTGCGGGCCTCCGGCGCGAGGTCGAGGAGCTGCAGCGCGTCGTCGATGTGGCGGCTCCAGACCTCCGCCAGCGTCGCGGGGCCGACAAGGTTCTTGATCGGCTGCCAGCGCCGCAGCTGCGCCACGTAGAGGTCGAGCCGCTCGGCTGTTTCACGTGAAACATCGGCCGCCGCGAGAACCCGGGCGCGATCCGGATCGCTCATGCCGGGAGCCGGTCCGCGGGGGCCGACGCCGCGCGCGCGCCGCGCCGCGCGTGGGCGGCCAGCAGGGTGAGGGCGGCCGGGGTCACGCCCTCGATCCGCGCCGCCTGTCCGAGGGTCCCGGGGCGCACCGTCTCGAGCTTCACCCGCATCTCATTCGAGAGGCCGCTGATCGCCGCGTAGTCCAGCCCCGCCGGCAGGCGCACGGCCTCGTCACGGCGGAAGGCCGCGATGTCGGCGTCCTGCCGGTCGAGATAGACCGCGTAGGTCGCGTCGGTCTTCATCCGGTCGGCGATCCGCGGGGCGACCTCGGCGAGGTCCGGCCACACCGCCGCCAGGTCGGACCAGCCGATCTCCGGGTAGGCGAGGAGCTGGAAGCCGGTGCGGCGGATGCCGTCGCGGTTCAGGACGATCCCGTGGGCCGCGGCCTGGCTCGGCGTCAGGCTCACCGCGTCGAGGCGGGCGCGCGCCGCGTCGAGCGCCGCCTGCCCGGCCGCGAAATGGGCCGCCCTGTGTCCTCCGACGCAGCCCAGCGCGATCCCGCGCGGCGTCAGCCGGGCGTCGGCGTTGTCGACCCGCAGGGACAGCCGGTACTCCGAGCGCGAGGTGAACATCCGGTAGGGCTCGCTGACTCCCTGGGTCACGAGGTCGTCGATCATCACGCCGAGATAGGACTCGGCCCGGTCGAAGCCCGCGATGCCGAGGCCGCCCGCGTGCCGGGCGGCGTTGAGGCCGGCCACCAGCCCCTGGCCGGCGGCCTCCTCGTAGCCCGTCGTGCCGTTGATCTGGCCGGCCAGGAACAGGCCCGGCAGGCTCTTCACCTGGAGGCCGACGTCGAGTTCCCGGGGGTCCACGTAATCGTACTCGATGGCGTAGCCCGGCCGCAGGATCGCGGCCCGCTCCAGCCCGGGGATCAGGCGGACGAGGTCGTGCTGCACCTCTTCGGGCAGCGCCGTGGAGATGCCGTTCGGGTAGATCGTCGGGTCGTCGAGACCTTCGGGCTCCAGGAAGATCTGGTGCCCCTCCCGGTCGCCGAAGCGCACGACCTTGTCCTCGATCGACGGGCAGTAGCGCGGGCCCCGACTGGCGATGCCGCCGGAATACATCGGCGAGCGGTGCAGGTTGGCGCGGATCAGGTCGTGGACCGCCCGGCTCGTCCGGGTGATGCCGCAGCGGATCTGCGGCGTCGTGATCCGCTCGGTCAGCGTCGAGAACGGCACCGGCTCGGCGTCGGCCTCCTGCATCTCCAGGCCGGACCAGTCGATGGTCCGCCCGTCGAGGCGCGGGGGCGTGCCGGTCTTCAGGCGCCCGAGGCGCAGGCCGAGCCGGTCGAGAGTCCGCGCCAGCCCGACCGCCGGCGCCTCGCCGACGCGGCCCGCCGGGATCTGCCGCCCGCCGATATGGATCAGGCCGCGCAGGAACGTGCCGGTGGTCAGTACAACCGCGCCGCAGGCGAGGGTCCGGCCGTCGGCCAGGACGAGGCCGCGGAGGCGGCCCTCGGCGTCGAAGGCCAAGTCCTCGCAGGCGCCGGCGATGACCGTCAGCCCCTCGGTCCCGGCCACGGCCGACTGCATGGCGGCCGCGTAGAGCTTGCGGTCGGCTTGGGTCCGGGGGCCGCGCACCGCCGGTCCCTTGCGGCGGTTGAGCAGGCGGAACTGGATGCCGGCCGCGTCGGCGACCCGGCCCATCAGCCCGTCCAGGGCATCGACCTCGCGGACAAGGTGCCCCTTGCCGAGGCCGCCGATCGCCGGGTTGCAGGACATCACCCCGATCGTCGCCGGATCGTGGGTGACCAGCGCGGTGCGCGCGCCGCAGCGCGCCGCGGCGGCGGCGGCCTCGACGCCGGCATGGCCGCCGCCGACGACCGCGACGTCGAACCGGGCGGAGGAGGGGGTGAGCATCGGGTACCGAGCAGCCTTTCGCGGACATCCCGCCGCGGGTGCGAGGAGCGCCCCGGGCCGTGCACGGCGGGTGGGCGCGGGACCGGCGGATCTGCCGGGAGGTCTAAGCGCGCGAAGGCGCGCGGGTCAACGCGTCCCGCCCGCCGCAACGACGCCCCCTTCGCCGGCGCCGGCGGCTCCTCTGAATGCGGTATTCAGAAGGCCCGCCGCGCGAAGATCTGTCGTTCCCGCGCGCATTGCTGTCGCGGATCCCGCGAGGACTTGGGCGTCGCGCCTTGTCAGCAGCTGCGGGCCGTGCAAATCTTGCGCCGTGACGCGATCCTGTGCGGACAACGCCGTCCGGCAGGCCCACGAGAGGGACCGTTTTCGCCGCGCCGCCGAGCGACGCGCGAGGAGGAGACTCGAGATGTCGTCGCTGACAATCGGCCTGGGCGCCGCCTGTTGCGCGGCCGGCGCCGCCGCCCATTTCCTCGACCGCACCCGGCGCAAGGAAGGCCTGTTCGGCCTCGCGGGCTTCGCCCTGCTCCTGACCGGGATGTTCCTGAGCCGCTCCTGAGGGGGGGCGGGGGCGCGTCGTCTCGGGCCAGGCTTCACGGCCGAGCGTCGCGCCGGCCGGGAGGACCGCACCGTGCGCGCGGACGGCCGCACGGTGCCACCCGCGGCCCGCGAACGCGGGACGCCGAGCCGGCTCAGCCGGTCATGGCCGTCGCGGTGTAGCCGGCCTTGGTCAGGGCCTCGGCGATGGTCAGCGCCTGCGCGTCGGTGCGGATCGCCACGCGCGCGGCGTCCCGGTCGACCTGCACGTCGGCCGCGGGATCGATTCGTTTCACCGTGCGGGTCACCGCGGCGGCGCAGCCGTCGCAGGTCATGCCCTCGACCCGCATCAGCAGGTCGGCGCGCGTCTCGTCCATCGGGGCCTCCATAACCGCTTCCCCGGGATGTCGGGGCCCGGCGGGGCCGGCGCAAGCCGGGTGTCGGCTCAGAACAGCGCCGGCATGCGGAAGGCGTAATCGATGCGCAGGCCGAACTGATACTGGTTGGGGTTGCCGAACGGGCGCCGCACCAGCGGGCTGTCGCCGGAGGCGCCCAGGATCCGGGTGTAGCCGGCATAGGCCGTGTAGGCCCAGGTCTCGCTCTGCGTGTAGGTCATGCCGCCGAGCACGCCGGCCGAGTAGAAGCTGCGCGGATCGTAGGGGGTGACGCGCCCGTTCAGCGCCGCCTCGATCGGCGAGACACCGAAGTACTTCCGGGCGTAGCTGGCATCGCCGACATTGAGGCGCGGCCCGATGGAGAACAGGAACTTCTCCGCCGGGATCAGGTAGTCGGCCGCCACCGAGCCGACCGTTCCGTGGTGCCCGTAGACGCCCTGGCGCAGCTCGACGCGGGTCCGGATGAACGAGACCGGGTAGAACTCCGCGAACACGCCGGGCTCCACGGCGAAGCGGGCGTCGCGGAAACCGTACAGGTGGCGCCGGTCGTCGCCGTAGTAGCGCCCCGGCACGAAGCGCGCGGTCGGGCCAACGCGGAACGACTCGGTGTCGAAGAGCGAGAAGCTGAACCCGTCATCCGGCGTCGAGAAGCGGCGCGGCTCGCCGACCCGGCGGATGTCGATCGACGGGTAACCGACGGCCGTGTAGTCGCTCGCGCCCGGATAGCGCGGGACGGCCTGGATCGAGCCGCTCAGCGTGACGATCCAAGTGTTGGGATCGACCATCGCGAAGGTCGGCGTGGTGCGCGGAAGATCCGCGCCGAGATCCGCGGCCCGCGGCGCCGTCGTGCCGAGGGTCGCGAGGAGCGCGCCGGCGCCGAGAACGGCGCGAAATCGGGGAGTACGCGGGGGGGCGGGCGTCATGGCCACGCTTTATGATCCTTTTTCATCCCGTCCGCATTCGCAAGCCGCGCAACCCTCCCCGGATCGCCCCGCAATCGGGTCCGCCGTGATGAATCCGCAACGTTCCAGCGGGCGCGGGCGTCACACCGCCCGGAATTAACAGGTGGCGACGCGCCATCGCGGTCCCTGAGCCTTGCCGGGCGGGGTGCGGGCGGCCAATGATCCTGCGATTCGGTTCGCGCCCGGTGGGGATCGCTCGGGATGTCCCCCGGCGACCGGCGCGCGTTCCTGGCAGGTGTTCAGACGATGGTCCCGGTCCTCGGCCGGTACGCGGGGCTGCTGACGGTCGGCCTTCTCGGGCTCGTCGTTCTCGGGCCGCTCGCGGTGTTCCTGCCGCTCTGGAGTGCCCTGACGCTCGGCGCCGCGGCCGCCCTGGCGGGTGGTCTCGCCCTGACCCGTATCGCCACCCTCAAAGCGCGCTGCGAGAAGCTGTCCGGCGAGGTCGGTCTGCTGTCCCGGCGCCTGCTCAAGGTCGAGACGGCGGCCGCGACCGCGGCGGCCCAGCCGCGGCCCGAGACCGCCGAGGCCGCCCTGCGCGCCCAGATCGAGGAACTGACCGTCGAGTTCGGGCTCCTCAGCGGGATCGTCCGCGACCTCACCACGGTCGTGAGCGCCCAGGATGCCGAGATCGCGGGCCTCAAGGCGAGGCCGGAGATCGCGCCCGAGATCAGGCCCGCGATCGCACCCGCCGAGGCGCCCCGGCCCCTGCCCGCGGTGCCCGGCGCAGCCCTTCCGGATGCCGCAGCGGCCCCGTCGCCGCAGCCCGTGCCGGTACCGCCTCCGCAGGTTCAGGCCGCCCCGCTCGAGCAAGTCCCGCCCCGGTCTCAGCTCGCCCCGGCCTCGGCCCCGTCCGTCCCGGCGCGGCCGATTCCGCCGCGGCCGATCCCGCCCTGGCCCGCAATCCCCCCCGCGGACGAGGGGGCGATCGTCGCGGCCTTCGAGGGGGACGGTCTGGAGATCCACCTGCAGCCGGTGGTCACCCTGCCGCAGCGCAAGGTGGTGGCTTACGAGGCGCTGGCCCGGCTGCGGATCGGCGGCCCCGGCGCGCCGCCGGCCGAGCCCGAGATCTTCCTGCCGGTGCTGGAGCGCTACGGGCGCACCACCGAACTCGACCGCCGCATGCTGCAGCGGGCCACCATCGTGGCGCGCCACCTCGCCCGGCGCGGCAGCGAGACCCTGCTGACCTACGGGCTGTCGCCGCTGTCGCTGTTCGAGCCCGGCCTCCTGCGCGAGCTGGCCCGCACGGCCGCCGACGACCCGGCCCTGGCCGGCCTGACCATCGCGCTGCCGCAGGAGAGCTGGCGCCGTCTCGATGCCGGCCAGCGGGGCCTGCTCGCGCCCCTGCAGGGCCGGATCGGGTTCAGCCTCGACCGCCCGGACGACCTCCGCTTCGACGCGGCCGAACTCGCGGCGCTCGGCATCGGGCAGGTCAAGGTGCCGGCGGAGATGCTGCTCCGGCCCGGCGCGGGCCGCAACAGCCTGTCGGACATCGCCCTGGAGGACACCGCGCCGGCCCTGGCCCGGGCCGGGATCCGCGTCGTCGCCACGGGCGTCGCCGACGAGGCCGACGTCCCGGACCTGATCGACCTCGACGTGCCGTTCGCGCAGGGGACGGCCTTCGCGGCCCCGCGCCCGGTGCGCGCGGAGGTCCTGGCGACCCCGCCCGCCGAGGAGCCGACGCCCCCGCCGGAGCCGGAGCGGCGCCCGTTCCGGTCGGTCCTGCGCAGGGCCGTGTGAGAGCCCGTGTGAGGGGCCGTGCCCGGGCACGCTGCCGGCCCGGTGGTCCCCGTCACCAGTAGATCTGCAGGCGCGCGATCACCGTGTCGACCGTGAACGGGCGGGTGCCCAGCGTCTCGGCCTGGGCCACCCCCGGCTGCACGCGCCCGTGCACGACGTTCCCGATCAACCGGAGGTTAGGCTCGGGATACCAGCTCAGACCGAGGGTCACGTCCTGCTCCATGCCCCCGCGGAAGCCCCGGGCGTCCAGGTCGACGGCGCTGTAGCGCACCGCAAGCTCGAACACCCCGATCCCGCCCCGGGAGAGTCGCTGCGCCTCCGGAACCGTCACGCCCCGGAAGGTCGCGTAGGTGGTGCCGCTCTGCGGCGTCAGCGCGTAGGCGCGGCCCTCGCCGTTGAGCACCAGGGCCGCCTCGACGTAGCCGCCCTGGAAATCGAGCGCGGTGCCGGGCTGGCCGGGACCGCGGAACGGCTGCAACGCGGCCCGGATGTACTCGGCCTGCAGCAGGAACGGGCCGCGGCGATAGGCCAGCTCGGCGCCGAGGCGCGACACGCTGGCGGCGTCGGGGAGGTCGCCCGTATCCACCAGGGGGCGCTCGAACAGGAAGGCGCCGGCGGGGCTGGAGAAGCTGAAGGCCCCGTCCGACCGGGACCGGCTGCGGAAGACCCCGGCGAGACCGAGATGCAGGGTCTCGTCCCCTTCCATGATCGGCGCGACGGTGGCGCGGGCCGCCACCGCGACACCGTCCCCGTCGATGCCGCTGCTGGCGGCGTTGCCGAAGACGCCGGCCACCGCGGTCCAGGCCGCCCTGTGGTGCCCGGCGGCGAAGCCGAACCGGCGCTCCGGCACGAGGGCGTTGGCCACCGAGCGCTCGGCGAACAGCGTGTCGTTGTTGCTCTGCAGCCATTCCAGGCTGAAGGGCTCCTTCATGTTGCCGAGCGTCAGGATCGTGTCCGGCAGCCCCTTCCAGGCGACCAGCGCGTCGTTGATCGGCAGCATCGGGTCGGCGAAATCGTACTGGAAGGCGATCACCCAGTCGCGGCCGATCGTGAGCGTCGGCTCGATCCAGGCCCGGCGCACGGCGACGTTGTCGGGGAAGGCCTCGGGCAGGTCCGGCCGGCTGAAACCCGCCGCGCCACCGTCGATGTGCAGCCGCCCGCCGATCCGGAGCTTCACGTCGGGCTCGGGGAAGGTGAGCGTCAACCCCTTCGCGTCGTAGCGCAGGCGCTCGCCGTAGGGGCCGGCCATCCCCTCGAACGCGTCCTCGCCGTAGGCGCCGGCGGGGCCCGCCAGGGCGAGGGACACGGCCAGGATGGCCGGTGCGGTGCGCGTTCCGATCACGCGACCAGCAGAGAGCAGGTCGGCAGGGCGGCGCCAATCACCTGGCGCAGTGAAACCCGGAAATCCGCGCGTCGTGGCCCGGCGGCCACGACCGTCGGCGGTCGGACCGGCGCCGGCCTAGACGGCGCGATTGTCGATCAGCCGGGTCCGGCCCAGGAAGGCCGCGGCGATGACGCGGGCCGGGCCGTCGACCCGCTCCACCGGCACCAGGGTCCGGGCGTCGCAGACCGCGAGGTACTGGACGCGGAACCCCGCCGCCTCCAGCGCCGCCCGCCCGGCGGCGATCCGGCCGGCCACTGGGGTGCCGTTGCGGGAGGCGGAGGCGATCTCGGCCAGGACGGCCTGGAGCTTCGGGGCGACGGCGCGCTCCTCGGCCGAGAGGTAGCGGTTGCGCGACGACAGCGCGAGGCCGTCGGGCTCGCGCACGGTCGGCACGCCGCGGATCTCCACCGCGAGGTCGAGATCCGCCGCTACCTGCTGGAGCACGCGGAGCTGCTGGAAGTCCTTCTCGCCGAACAGGGCGACGTCCGGCCGGACCTGGTTGAGGAGCTTGGTCACCACCGTGGCGACGCCGGCGAAATGGCCGGGCCGGAACGGCCCGCACAGCCCCTCGGTCAGGCCCGCGACCTCGATCCGGGTGGCGAAGCCCGGCGGGTACATGGTCTCGACGCCGGGCGTCCAGGCGGCGTCCGCGCCGGCCCCCGCCAGCAGGGCCAGATCCGCGTCGAGGTCGCGGGGGTAGCGGGCGAAATCCTCGTTCGGGCCGAACTGAGTGGGATTGACGAAGATGCTGGCGACGGTCCGGCGGCCGATCCGCCGCGCCTCGGCAACGAGGGCGAGGTGCCCGTCGTGCAGGGCGCCCATGGTCGGGATCAGGACGACGCGCTCGCCCGCCGCGCGCCACGCGGCCACGCATCCGCGCAGGGCTGCGAGGTCGCGGAAGGACTGGAAGGTCGACTCGGACACGGCACGGGCTCCGGGGGAGGGCAGGGCCGGTCTAGAGCATGATGGGGAGCGGTGGAATCCAGCAGTCGACGCCGGATCCCGTCGTCGCGGTCGGCGTCAGGGGCAGTAGGGCAGGAGGGAGCGCCCGAAGGGGTCGTCCACGCCCAGCGGCGGCGTGAAGCCGTAATAGCTCGGATGCCCCAGGCCGTACTCGGAGCCGACGTAGCTCGGATCGTCCGGGGCGTTGGTCGGCACGGGCACCCGCCGGGGCGTGCAGCCCACCGGCACGCGACGGGACCGGACCGCGTAGACCGGCCGACGGTCGAGGCCGTCGTTGCGCGGGAAGAAGCGGGGGCTGCCGCCCACGCCCGCCTCGGCGCCGTAGCGGACGTCGAGATCGGCCGCCCGGCCCGGTACCGCGAGCAGCAGGACGAGTCCGAGCGCCGTCACCGCCCTGCGTGCCGTCTCCCGCATGCCGCCCCTGCGCCGCCTTCGTCTCTGTCGGAAGGCGACACCGTGCGACGGCAGGGTAAACGAGTGATTACCGCGGGATCACGTCAGCGGCACGACGAGGGCGTCCAGGACGGCGGCCAGATCGCCCTCGGTCAGCCGGATCTGCAAGCCGCGGCCGCCGCCGTTGACGTGGATCTCGGCCGCCGGCTCGGTCAAGGATCCGGCGTCGATCGCGGTCGGGAAGGACCGCTTCTGTCCGAGCGGGCTGATCCCGCCGACATGGTAGCCGGTCAGCCGCTCGGCGTCGGCCGGCTTGAGCATGGACGCGGCCTTGCCCGAGAAGGCGGCGGCGACCCGCTTCATCGACACCTCCCTGTCGGAGGTCACGAGCAGGCAGACCGTCCGTCCGTCGACCGACGCCATCAGGGTCTTCAGCACGCGTCCCGGGTCCACCCCGAGCGCCTCCGCGGCCTGCAGGCCGATGCGCGGCGCGTCCGGATCGTACGCGTAGACGTGGAGGCTGTACCGGATGCCGGCCTTGTCGAGGGCGAGCGTCGCGCGGGTCGTCTTGGAAAGTGTCTTGTTGGGCGTCTTGGCGGCTGTCTTCATGGTTCGTCCGGTCAGGTCGAATGGGCGCGCGCGGCGATGAGGCGGCCGATCTCCGCGTAGGCCGCCGCGCAGGTGTCGGGGGAGGCGGTCGATTCCGTGACGTAGACCGCCGCGAGGATCGGCGCGCGCCCCGGCGGCCGGAGGATCGCCACGTCGTTGACGGTGCCGTTGTCGCCGCTCCCGGTCTTGTCGCCCGCGATCCAGCCGGGCGGGAGGCCGGCCCGCAGGCGCTTCCGGCCGGTCTCGCAGGCGACCATCCAGGCCTCCAGCCGGGCGCGCGAGGCCGGCGACAGGACGGTTCCGAGGAGGACACGGCCTAGGGTCGCCCGCATGGCGTCCGGCGTGGTCGTGTCGCGCGGGTCGCCGGGCAACGCGGTGTTAAGGGTCGGCTCGGTCCGGTCGAGGCGGGTGACGGGATCGCCGGTGGTCCGCAGCCACGCGGTCAGCGCCTCGGGCCCGCCGAGATCCGCTAGGAGCAGGTTGGCGGCCGTGTTGTCGCTCCAGATCAGCGTGGCCGCGCACAGGTCCGCGACGCTCATCCGCCCGGTCCCGGCGCAGGCCTCCAGCGCCTTCCGGGTCACGGGCGCGTAGCTCAGGAGGTCCCCGGCCCCGTAGCTGACGACCCGGTCGAGGGTCTCGCGGCCGGCATCGACCCGCGCCAGGACCGCCGCCACCGCCAGCGCCTTGAAGGTGCTGCACATCGGGAAGCGCGCGTCGGCGCGGTAGGCGGCGAGGACGCGGTCCGCCGAGGCGGCCGCGATCCCGAGGCGGCCGCCGAGCCGGCGCTCGATGGCGGCCCAGTCCGGCTCGGCCTCCGCGGCGCGCGCGGACAGGACCGGGGACGCGGGGAGGGCGGCGGCGAGGGGCGCGGCGAGCAGGCCGAGGCCGACGGCGCGGCGGGTCCAGACGATCATGGCGGATCCCCGTTCGAGATCGCGACGGCGCAAGCGGGCGCGGCGCGTCGGCGCCGGGATGGTATAGGGCGGCCGCGATTGTTTCACGTGAAACTCCGCCCCTCGCGCGGCCCTGTGGGAACATGATCGATACCGACACCCTCTTCGCGCCGGCCAGCGGCTTCGGCCGGGCCGCCGTCGCGGTGATCCGCATCAGCGGCCCGGCCGCGCGCGACGCGCTCGTCGCCCTGGGCGGACGCCTGCCGCCGCCCCGCCGGCTGTCGCTGCGGAGCCTCCGGGATCCCCACGACGGCACCGAGCTCGACCGGGCGCTGGTGGCGTGGTTTCCCGGGCCGAACACCTACAGCGGCGAGGATATGGGCGAGCTGCACCTGCACGGTGGCGCGGCCGTGCGGATGCGCGTCCTCGCCACCCTCGCCCGCCTCCCGGGCTGCCGGGCCGCCGAGCCCGGGGCTTTCACCCGGCGGGCCGTCCTCAACGGGCGGATGGATCTCGCCGAGGCGGAGGCCGTCGCCGACCTGATCGACGCGGAGACCGAGGGCCAGCGCCGGCAGGCCCTGCGCCAGCTCGACGGCGCGCTCAGCCGGCAGGTGGCCGCGTGGCGCGCGGAGGCGATCGACTGCCTCGCCGCCGCGGAGGCCGCGCTGGACTTCGCCGACGAGGGGGACGTGGACGATGCCGGGCTCGACGCGGCGCTGCTCGACCGCGCCGCCCGCCTGCGCGACGCGATCGCCGCGGCGCTGCGCGACGGCCAGCGCGGCGAGCGCCTGCGTGACGGGTTCACGGTGGTGCTGGCGGGGTCTCCCAACAGCGGGAAATCGACCCTGCTGAACGCGCTGAGCCGACGGGACGTAGCCATCGTGTCGGACAGCCCGGGGACGACCCGCGACGCCATCGAGGTGCGGCTCGACCTCGGCGGCCTCCCGGTCCTGCTGGTCGACACAGCCGGGCTCCGCGAGACCGCGGAGCCGATCGAGGCGGCGGGGATCGTGCGGACGCGGGCGCGGATCGACACGGCCGATCTCGTGGTCGCCCTCAAGCCCCCCGGCGGCGCGGTCCCGGATCTCGGGCCGGCGCGGGGCCCGGTCCTGACCGTGCGTACCAAAGCCGATCTTTTTGCCGGCTCAGAACAGGGGGGTGATCCGGCGGACGTGACGGTCTCGGCCCATACCGGCGCCGGCATGGACGCCCTACTCGATGCGATCCAGGCCGCGGCCGAAGACGGTCTCGGCACCGGCGACGCGCTGATCACCCGCGCCCGGCACAGGGCCGCGCTGGAGGCCTGCATCGGCCATCTCGATCGCGTCTCAGGGAGTGCCGGCGGTCTCCCGGAGCTGGCTGCGGAGGATCTGCGGCTCGCGGTGCGGGCGCTCGGCGCGGTCGCGGGCCATGTCGGCGTCGAGGACGTCCTCGACCGGCTGTTCAGCGGGTTCTGTATCGGGAAATAGATTTAAAGCCGGCAATCAATCGGGCTGGGATCGGGCCCGACGCGGCTTCGCTACTGGGGGATCCGCAGGATCCGCGGCCGCCAGATCCCGAGCGCCACGTTCGCGGTCGCGACCGCCAGCAGGACCCAGAGGGTGCCGCGCTCGCCGGTCAGCGAGACGGCCAGCACCGCGGGATCGACGAGGCCCGCCAGCGCGCGGGCGCTCTGCTCCGCCTCCTGCTTCATCGGGCCCTGGACGTAGACCAGCCCGCCCTCGAACATCAGGACGCCGGTGGCGAGCTTCACCCACGCCCAGCCGGCGTTGAGGAAGGCGCGGTTCAGCGCCATCGCCAGCAGGCCCGACATCAGCGTCACCGCCAGGGCGGGCAGGAAGATCCAGGTGGCGACCGCGCCCATCGCGCCCCGCGTCGCCGCGTAGCCCGCTAGGGCGGACGGCGCGGGCGACAGGCTCAGCATGACGACCAGGGACGCCATGGCCCCTAGCAGCCCCGCGGACCCCATCGTGTGGAGGAACTTCAGCAGGCGTCGCACGGCGTCTCACCCGGGCCGTTTCGGCGCAGCCTAGCGCGGGGCGCCGGGGGGCGATAGCGGCGCGCCGGTCGCAGGGCTTCCGGCCGGAACCCTCCGCCGTCCTCGGGAGCGCGGCGAAGCGATCCAGCAGCGCCGGGCCTCGCCGGGACGCGCTGTCCTCGGTCGCTTCGCTGCGCCCGCGAGGACGGAGCGGACCGTCAGCTCCGGAGGCCCGGCGCCTCCTGGCCGGTGCGGGCCACGTACTCGGTGTAGCCGCCGCCGTACTGGTGGATGCCCTCCGGCGTGACCTCGAGCACCCGGTTCGAGAGGGCGGCCAGGAAGTGCCGGTCGTGGGACACGAACAGCATCGTCCCCTCGTAATTGGCCAGCGCCTCGATCAGCATCTCCTTGGTGCCCATGTCGAGGTGGTTGGTCGGCTCGTCGAGCACCAGGAAATTCGGCGGGTCGTAGAGCATCAGCGCCATGACCAGCCGGGCCTTCTCGCCGCCCGAGAGCACCCGGCAGCGCTTCTCGACGTCGTCGCCCGAGAAGCCGAAGCAGCCGGCCAGCGCCCGCAGCGACCCCTGGCCGGCCTGCGGGAAGGAACCCTCCAGGGTCTGGAACACCGTGCGGTCGCCGTCGAGCAGGTCCATGGCGTGCTGGGCGAAGTAGCCGAGCTTGACGCTGCCGCCGACCGTGACCGAGCCGTCGTCGGGCGCGGTGGTGCCGGTGACGAGCTTGAGCAGCGTCGACTTGCCGGCGCCGTTGATGCCCATCACGCACCAGCGCTCCTTGCGCCGCACCGAGAAGTCGAGTCCCTCGTAGATCGTGCGGCTGCCGTAGCGCTTGTTCACGCCCTTGAGCATCACGACGTCGTCGCCCGAGCGCGGTGCCGGCTGGAACTCGAAGGCCACCGATTGCCGCCGCCGGGGCGGCTCGACGCGCTCGATCTTGTCGAGCTTCTTCACCCGGCTCTGCACCTGGGCGGCGTGGGAGGCCCGCGCCTTGAACCGCTCGATGAAGGCGATCTCCTTCGCCAGCATCGCCTGCTGGCGCTCGTACTGCGCCTGGGCCTGCGCCTCGTTGAGCTTCCGCTGGCCCTCGTAGAAGGCGTAGTCGCCCGAGTAGGTAGTGAGCGCGCCGGCGTCGATCTCGATGATCTTGGTGACGATGCGGTTCATGAACTCGCGGTCGTGCGAGGTCATCAGCAGGGCGCCGTCGTAGCCCTTCAGGAACGATTCGAGCCAGATCAGGCTCTCGATGTCGAGGTGGTTGGACGGCTCGTCGAGGAGCATCACGTCCGGGCGCATCAGCAGGATGCGGGCGAGCGCGACGCGCATCTTCCAGCCGCCCGAGAGGGCGCCGACGTCGCCGTCCATCATCTCCTGGCTGAAGCTCAGCCCGTCGAGCACCTCGCGGGCCCGGCCCTCCAGGGCGTAGCCGTCGAGCTCCTCGAACCGGGCCTGGACCTCGCCGTAGCGCTCGACCAGGGCGTCCATCTCGTCGGCGCGGTCCGGGTCGGCGAGCGCCGCGCCGAGCTCGGCGAGCTCGGCCGCGACCGCGCTCACCGGGCCGGCGCCGTCCATCACCTCGGTGACGACGCTGCGGCCGGACATCTCGCCGACGTCCTGGCTGAAATAGCCGATGGTGATGCCCCGGTCGGCCGCGACCTGGCCCTCGTCGGGCTGCTCCTGGCCGATGATCATCCGGAACAGGGTGGTCTTGCCGGCCCCGTTCGGGCCGACCAGGCCGACCTTCTCGCCCCGCTGGAGGGCGGCCGAGGCCTCGATGAAGACGAGCTGCCGCCCGTTCTGCTTGGTGATCTTGTCCAGGCGTATCATGGCGGCGGGCGCTGTCCGGGAGGTCGCTGTCCGGAAGGTGTCCGGGAGTATCCCGGCCGCTTACGGCATCGGCCGACGCGGCGCAAAGGCAGGGTGCCGCAGTGCGGGATAACGCTTGCGTCCGGCGCAGGCCTGGGCGCATCCCGGGACCCAGGATGAGGCTCGGCCGTTGCCCTGGGCAACATGAGGATCGCGATGCTGTTCGGTTGGTGGATGACGGGCATGGACATGGCCATGCTGGGGCTGGAGGCGCAGGGCGTCATCGCCCAGCGCATGGCGATGTTCGCCCTCGGCGGCCCCGCGGCCCAGGCCGAGGCGCAGCTCATGGTGACGGAGAAGATGCTGGCCGCCGGCGAGGCGGCCCTCATGCTCGCCGCAGGCGCCTCGAACGGCAAGGTGATCCGCAGCTACCGGCGGAAGGTCCAGGCGAACGCGCGGCGGCTGAGCCGGGGGTGAGGCCCGTGCCCGCCGGGTCTCGGCGCGCCGTCATCGCGGGCGCAGCGAAGCAATCCAGCGGCGCCACATCCGGCGACGTCACGTTACCCTGGGTCGCTTCGCTGCGCTCGCGATGACGGGGGCGGCTCGTGAAGCCGCGATCCGCCTTCAGTTATTGGCCGTCCGGAACGTGTCGCAGGACTTGGTCTGGCCGCTCTTGTAGCCGGCCATGAACCAGCGCTGGCGCTGGGCCGAGGAGCCGTGGGTGAAGGAATCCGGCACCACGTAGCCCCGCGAGCGCTGCTGGAGCGCGTCGTCGCCGATCTGCGCGGCGGCGTTCAGCGCTTCGTCGATGTCGCCCTGCTCGAGCTCGGCGTACTTGTCGTTGGAGTTCTTGGCCCAGACGCCGGCGAGGCAGTCGGCCATCAGCTCGATCCGCACCGAGAGGGCATTCGCCTCGGTCTTGCTGGAGGCCTGCTGCTGGCGCTGCTGGACCTTGCCGAGGATGCCGAGCACGTCCTGGACGTGGTGGCCGACCTCGTGGGCGATCACGTACGCGTAGGCGAAGTCGCCCTTCACGCCGAACTTCGAGGCCATCTCCTTGAAGAAGCCGGTGTCGAGATAGACCTTCTTGTCGAGCGGGCAGTAGAACGGGCCCATCGCGGCCTGGGCCGAGCCGCAGCCGGAGCGCGTGCCGCCGGTGTAGAGCACCAGCGTCGTCGGAGTGTACTGCTTGCCGGTCTGCTGCGGCAGGATCTGACTCCACACGTCCTCGGTGTTGCCGAGGATCTTGGAGGCGAACCGGCCGCTCTCGTCGGTCGGGGCCTGGCGCCGCTTGGCCTGGGTCTGCGGGTCGACCTGCTCCTGCTGGCTGCGGCCGCCGCCGCCGATCTGCTGAGCCCCGCCGATCAGGATCGCCGGGTTGATGCCCGTGAAGTAGCTGATGATCAGCAGCACCACGATGGTGCCGATGCCGAGCCCGCCGGCGCCGCCGCCGGGAAAGCCCATGCCGCCACCGCCGCCGCCCTCGCCCCGGCGATCCTCGACGTTGTCGGAGCTGCGTAGATCTTCCCAGCGCATGGTTGGGTCCCGCCATCAGTGCTGCGCCGGCCGCCTCGGGCGGGCCGGGATTGGCTGTGCGTCGTCGTGTCCGGCCGATGGCGCGCCAGCAGCGGGAACGAAGCTCTAATGGCGGGAGGGGAGAGCCGGTTCCGTCACTCCGGTCAAGCTCGCGGTCACGCTTTCCCGTCGAGGAGGGCGCGCAGGGACCGGAAGTCCCGCCACGCGAGGCGCTTCTGGACCGGCTGGCGCAGCAGGAAGGCTGGGTGGAGCGTGGCGAGCAGCTTCACCTCGCGGCTCGGCAACTTGTACGGGAAGAGGCGGCCTCGGGTCCGCAGGATGCCGTCCTTGGTGCCGGTCAGCGTCTGGGTCGCGGGCGCGCCGAGGCAGACGATGATGTCCGGGTCGACGAGTTCGATCTGGCGCTCCACGAAGGGCCGGCACACGGCCACCTCCTGGGGGGTCGGGTTGCGGTTGCCCGGCGGCCGCCAGGGCACGATGTTGCCGATATAGGCGCTCGTCCGGTCGAGCCCGACCGCCTTCATCATCTTGTCGAGGAGCTGGCCTGAGCGGCCCATGAACGGCTTGCCGATCCGGTCCTCGTCGGCGCCGGGCGCCTCGCCGAGAAACATCACCCGCGCCTCGGGATTGCCGTCGGCGAAGACGAGGTTCTTCGCCGTGAAGCGCAGCGGGCAGGCGTCGAAATCCGCGAGAATCCGTTCGAGCTCGTCGAGGGACTTGGCCTGCCGCGCCCTAGCGCGGGCGTCGCTCGCGGCCTCGTCGGGCTGGGCGCTGGCGGCGCGGCCGAAGGTGCGCGGCGCCGCGATGGGCGCGGCCGTGCCCGGGGGCGCCGATCCGGGGGGCGGCACGAGCGTGTTGGCGACCGGGCTGACCGGCTGCTCGGCGGCCCGGGGGGGCGCCCGGCGCGGCGTGCGCAGGGTAGGCGCGGGCGTGTCGGCCTCGTTGAAGCGGTCGTGCGGCTGCTCGTCGAGCGCCGCGTCGGCCCCGGCCTCCACGTGGAAGTCGAGATAGGCGATCAGGTCGGCTTGCGCGTCGGTGGGGCTCGGCATGGGACTCAGCATGTGGGATCGCCGGGGCCTGTGGACAACTCGCCGAATCGGTCCGGGTGGCAAGGACTTGCGTGACCGAACAGCGCGGCGCGGCGCAGCGCTGTGACGCCGTCCCCTGCGGCAAAGGGAACTTTGCCTTGAGCTTGAGCGTCGGCAACTTGCCTTTCTAGCTTGGAATCGCTTGAGACGGCATCAGGAAGGCCGGCCCGGCGACGAACCGGGCGCCGGAACAAGAAAAGGAACCCGAGGATGGCGCTGCCCGAACGCGAGAGCATGGATTTCGACGTGGTCGTGGTGGGCGCCGGCCCGGCCGGCCTCGCCACCGCGATCCGCCTGAAGCAGCGCGCCGCCGAGATCGGCGAGGAGATCTCGGTCGTCGTCGTCGAGAAGGGCTCGGAGGTCGGCGCCCACATCCTGTCGGGGGCGGTGATCGACCCGATCGGCCTCGACCGGCTCCTGCCGGAGTGGCGCCAGGACCCGGAGCGGCCGCTCAAGACGGAGGTGCAGCGCGACGAGTTCATGATGCTCACCAAGAACAGCGGCATCACCCTGCCGAACGTGTTCTTCCCCAAGCTCATGTCGAACCACGGCAACTTCGTCGGCTCGCTCTCGAACGTCTGCAAGTACCTCGGCGCCCAGGCCGAGGCGCTCGGCGTCGAGATCTACCCGGGTTTCCCGGCCTCCGAGGTGCTGTTCGACGGCAACGGCGCCGTGGCGGGCGTAGCCACGGGCGATCTCGGCATCGGCCGGTCCGGCGAGCCGCGCGAGGACTACACCCGCGGCATGGAGCTGCGCGCCAAGTACACGGTGTTCGGCGAGGGCGCCCGCGGCAACCTGACCAAGGGTCTGATCCAGCGGTTCGAACTCAACCGGCACAGCGACCACTTCAAGTACGGGCTCGGCGTGAAGGAGCTCTGGCAGCTCGCGCCCGGCAAGTTCGAGCCCGGGTTGGTGCAGCACACGATGGGCTGGCCGCTGCCCAACAAGGCCGGCGGCGGCTCCTGGCTCTACCACTTCGATGACCACCTGCTCTCGGTCGGCTTCGTCACGCACCTGAACTACGAGAACCCGACCCTGTCGCCGTTCGAGGAGTTCCAGCGCTTCAAGACCCACCCGATGATCGCCGAGACCTTCGAGGGCGCCAAGCGCATCGGCTACGGCGCGCGCGCCATCATGGAGGGCGGCTGGCAGTCGGTGCCCAAGCTGGTCTTCCCCGGTGGGTGCCTCGTCGGATGCTCGGCCGGCTTCGTGAACGTGCCGCGGATCAAGGGCTCGCACAACGCGGTGCTGTCCGGCATGCAGGCGGCCGACGCCATCGCGGACGCCCTGAAGGCGGGCCGCGCCGGCGACGAGCTCACCGCCTACGAGGCCGGATGGCGCAACAGCCCGATCGGGCAGGACCTGAAGGCGGTGCGCAACGTCAAGCCGCTCTGGTCCAAGTACGGCACGCTGGTCGGCGTCGGGCTCGGCGGGATCGACATGTGGGCGACCAGCATCCTCGGCGCCTCGCCGTTCGGCACGCTGTCCCACGGCAAGCCGGATCACGCCTGCCTCAAGCCGCTCTCGGAGGTGACGCCGATCGTCTATCCGAAGCCGGACGGCAAGCTGACCTTCGACCGGCTGTCCTCGGTCTACCTCTCGAACACCAACCACGAGGAGGACCAGCCGCCGCACCTCAAGGTCCGCGACCTGGAGCTGCAGAAGCGCTCCGAGCACGACGTCTACGGCGGCCCGTCCGGCCGCTACTGCCCGGCCGGCGTCTACGAGTGGGTGGAGGATTCTTCAGCCAGCGACGGCGTGCGCTACCAGATCAACGCGCAGAACTGCGTCCACTGCAAGACCTGCGACATCAAGGATCCGAACCAGAACATCGACTGGGTGACGCCGGAGGGTCCGGGCGGGCCGAACTACCCGAACATGTGAGGTCAGCCCTCGGCCGAGGGGCCGAGGCTCACGTCTTTGCGAGCGCAGCGAAGCAATCCAGTGAACCGCTCCGTGGGCAGACGTCCCGCCGCCCTGGGTCGCTTCGCTGCGCTCGCGATGACGGGACGGCCGACCAACCCGGCCACAACCCCCGCGCCATCCTTTCGCCTTGCGGGGCTGGCGGGATGGGTTCAGTGTCCCCAACGTTTTTTCGGGGATGCCCCGCCATTCTCGCGCCCGGCCCCCGACGGGCCGGCGCCCAGGAGCCGCGATCGGTTCATGATGATGACACGCGCCCGCCGGAGCGTTTCGGCGCTCGCCCTGCTGCTCGCCGCCGGGCTCCCGCAGACCGTGCTCGCCGCGCAGCCGAAGGAATCGACCCCGGTGCTCGACTACGAGCCCGCGGACTCGCTCGAGGGCAACTTCCTCTCCGCCTACATCGCGGGCGCGTCGCGGGACACGGCGGCGGCGGCGACCTTCTACCGCGAGGCGGTGAAGGCCGACCCGCGCAACGCGGAACTCGTCGAGCGCGCCTTCATCTCGCTGCTGGCCGACGGCGCCCTGCCGGACGCGTTCCGCACCGCCGAGAAGCTGATCGCCCGCGATCCGACCAACGGCCTCGCCAACCTCTCCCTCGGGGTGCGCCAGATCAAGGCCGGCCAGTGGGCCGCCGCCCGCCAGAACTTTTCCCGGAGCGGCCGGGGCGCCGCCACGGACCTGACCGCGACGCTGCTCACCGCCTGGTCCTACGCGGGCGCCGGCGACAGCAAGAAGGCGCTGGAGACGGTCAACAAGCTCCGGGGCGAGCGCTACTACAACACCTTCCGGGACTACCATGCCGGCCTGATCGCCTCGGTGACCGGCGACAACGCCGAGGCCGAGCGCCGCCTCAAGGCCGCCTACGACGCCGACCACAACACCCTGCGCATCGTCGACGCCTACGCCCGCATGGAGGCCAGCCTCGGCCGCACCGACCTGGCGATCCAGGCCTATTCCGACTTCGACCAGCTCTCGCCGCGCCACCCGCTGGTGCGCGACGCCCTCGAGAAGCTGAAGGACGGCAAGCCGCTCACGCGGCTGATCGGCACCGCCCAGGAGGGCGCCGCCGAGGTGCTGTACGGGCTGGGCTCCGCCGGCTCGACCCAGGGCGACGAGCTGCCCGCGGTGATCTACCTGCGGCTCGCCCTCTACCTCGCCCCCGACCACGCGCTGGCCCGGCTGACGCTCGCCGACACGCTCGACCGGATGAAGCAGCCCGAGCGCGCCAACGAGGCCTACGCGCAGATCCCGGCCAATTCCCCGCTCAAGCTCAACGCCGACATCCAGATCGGCCTGAACCTGGAGCAGATGGGCAAGGGCGACGAGGCGCTGGCCCATCTCGACGCGGCGATGAAGGCCCACCCGGACGACATCGACGTCATCACCGCGCTGGGCAACGTGCAGCGCGCCCGCAAGAAGTACGAGGAGGCGGCGGCCACCTACACCCGCGCCATCGACCTGATCGGGAACCGGCCGCAATCCAACTACTGGACGACCTACTATTTCCGCGGCACCGCCTACGAGCGCGCCAAGCAGTGGCCGAAGGCCGAGGCCGACCTGAAGAAGGCCCTGTCCCTGGTGCCGGCCAACCAGCCGGCCGCCAAGGCCCAGGTGATGAACTACCTCGGCTATTCCTGGGTCGACCAGAACATCAACATCGACGAGGCGTTCAAGCTGCTGCAGCAGGCCGCCGACGCGAGCCCGCGGGACGGCATGATCGTCGACAGCCTCGGCTGGGCCTATTACCGCCTCGGCCGCTGGGACGACGCGGTGCGCGAGCTGGAGAAGGCGGTCGAGCTGAAGCCCGGCGATCCGACCATTAACGACCACCTCGGCGACGCCTACTGGCGCTCGGGCCGGCGCCTCGAGGGCAAGTTCCAGTGGCAGCACGCCAAGGACCTGAACCCCGAGCCGGACGACCTCACCCAGATCAACGCGAAGTTGAAGGACGGGCTGCCCGACATCGAGAAGCCCACCGCCACCGCCGAGACGGTGCCGGCCCCGGTCGCCGCCCCGCACAATCCCGACAACCCGGAACTCCCGAAGGGCGCTCCCCAGCCGCACGAGGCGCCGGGCTCCGCCGACAAGGCCAAGAAGTCGGGGGGCTAGGCCTCCCGCCAAGTCCCGCCTCGGGGCGGTGCGGCTGCCGCGCCGTCCCGACGATGCGCGGGCCATTTCGGGACGCGAGGCCGCGAGATCCGGCCCGCGCCCGCCGCCCTGTCGCGGCTTCGGGCGCCCGCGCTGCGGCTCGGAGGCCGTAGGTCGAGCGACCTAATTGCCCACCGATCCGCGCCCGCTATCGTCGCGCCTCCGCAACGTTCCGGAGTGCGACGTGAGAGCGCTGAAGCCTGTCTGTGTCCTGCTGGTCCTCGCCTGCGCGGCGTCCGGGATCGGGGCCGATCCCGCGCGGGCGCAGGACGCGGCGGCGGCGCCGAAGGCCTTCGCGCTCGATTCCGTTCCCGTCTCGGACGCGCCGCTCGGCCGCTTTCCCTACTTCGCGCTGCCCGACGGCTACCAGCCGGTGAACCCGCCCGAGACGCGGGAATTCGGGCATTTCCTGTTCTGGACCGGCGCAGCGCTTCACGAGGTCGAAGGCAAGGTCTTCCAGTCCCTGATCGGTCCCAAGGACGGCAAGACCTACTCCGCCTACGAGCTGAAGAAGAACATCGAGGCCGTGCTGACGCAGGCCGGCGGCCGGAAGATCGCCGACGGCCGGATCCCCAACTCCGTGACGGAGACGCTGCCGGAGGAGATCCGGATCGGGATGTATGAGGGCCTGGGCGACGTCTACAACGCGCCCGCCCAGACCTGGGTGATCCGCCGGCCGGACCGGCAGATCTGGGTGCATTTCGTGCCCGACAGCTTCACCGCGGCCTGGACGATCCTCGAGACGAAGCCGTTCGTGCAGACCGCCGCCCTCCTGCCCGCCGAGCGGCTGAAGCAGGATCTCGACAAGACCGGGAAGGCGGTGATCCAGGTCAACTTCGCCACCGACAGGACCGAGATCCTGCCGGCCTCCGCCCCGCAGATCGACGCGGTGGCGGCCCTGCTGCGGACGGATCCCGGCCTGCGGCTCGCGATCAACGGCTACACGGACGGGACCGGGGCCGCTTCGCACAACCAGGCCCTGTCCGACGGCCGTGCCAGAGCGGTCATGGCGAGGCTCGTCGGCGCCGGCATCGCGAAGGACCGGTTGAGGGCCAAGGGCTTCGGTTCTGCCAGCCCGGTCGCCGCCGATGACAGCGAGGCGGGGCGGGCGCAGAACCGGCGCGTCGAGCTGGTCAAGTTCTGAGCGGCGCGGGCACGCGAAGACCCCCGGCGGCCGGGCTCGGACGGACCATCCGGGAGCGCGCCGGCGTCGGAGCGGGGGACAGCGCGATCGACAAGAGTATTTTGTCCGCCAGCTCATAAAAATCGACGCGCATTTTCGCGAGCTTTGACGCACAGTGCGTGGCCGTTCGCGGGCGGCCACGCCGCGTCCCGCCCGGCAGGAGATTCGCACGGCAAGAGCCGGCGGGCGGGCACGTGCCCGCGACCCAGGGAGGAAGGCCCATGCCGTCAGACATCGAGATCGCCCGCGCCGCGACCCTGAAGCCGATCGCGCAGGTCGCCGAGAAGCTCGGCATCCCGGATGACGCGCTCCACAATTACGGCAAGCACATTGCCAAGATCGACCACGGCTACATCGCCGGGCTGGAGAGCCGGAAGCCCGGCAAGCTCGTGCTGGTCACCGCGATCTCCCCGACGCCCGCGGGCGAGGGCAAGACCACCACCACGGTGGGCCTGGGCGACGCCCTGAACCGCATCGGTGAGAAGACCATGATCTGCCTGCGCGAGCCCTCGCTCGGGCCGTGCTTCGGCATGAAGGGCGGCGCGGCCGGCGGCGGCAAGGCGCAGGTCGTGCCGATGGAGCAGATCAACCTGCACTTCACCGGCGACTTCCACGCCATCACGTCGGCCCACAGCCTCGCGGCCGCGCTGATCGACAACCACGTCTACTGGGCGAACGAGCTCAACATCGACGTCCGCCGCATCCACTGGCGCCGGGTCGTCGACATGAACGACCGGGCCCTGCGCGCGATCAACCAGTCGCTCGGCGGCGTCGCCAACGGCTTCCCCCGCGAGGACGGGTTCGACATCACGGTGGCCTCCGAGGTGATGGCGGTGTTCTGCCTCGCGCGTGACCTCGCCGACCTGGAGGAGCGCCTCGGCCGGATCGTCATCGCCGAGACCCGCGACCGCAAGCTCGTCACCCTCAAGGACGTGAAGGCCACCGGCGCCATGACGGTGCTGCTCAAGGACGCCCTGCAGCCGAACCTCGTGCAGACCCTCGAGGGCAACCCGGCGCTGATCCACGGCGGCCCCTTCGCCAACATCGCCCACGGCTGCAACTCGGTGATCGCCACGCGGGCCGGCCTGCGGCTCGCCGACTACACGGTGACGGAGGCCGGCTTCGGCGCCGATCTCGGCGCCGAGAAGTTCCTGGACATCAAGTGCCGGCAGGCGGGCCTGACCCCCTCGGCGGTGGTGGTGGTGGCGACGATCCGCGCCCTCAAGATGCATGGCGGCGTCGACAAGAAGAACCTCGGGGGCGAGAACATCGACGCCCTGGAGAAGGGGTTTGCCAACCTCGCCCGTCACGTCACCAACCTGCGCGGCTTCGGCCTGCCGGTCGTGGTCGGCGTCAACCACTTCCACGCCGACACCGACGCCGAGCACGCCAAGCTCAAGGACCTGTGCCGCGAGCGGCTCGACGTCGAGGCGATCACCTGCCGCCACTGGGCCGAGGGCGGCGCCGGTGCCGAGGAGCTGGCCCGCGCGGTGGTGAGGCTCAGCCAGGCCGAGCCGGCGCCGATCCGCCACGCCTACGAGACCGAGAGCCGCCTCACCGACAAGATCCGGGCGATCGCCACCAAGCTCTACGGCGCCGCCGACATCCAGATCGAGACCAAGGCCGCCGGCAAGCTCGCCACCTTCGAGAAGGACGGCTACGGCCACCTGCCGATCTGCATGGCCAAGACCCAGTACTCCTTCTCCACCGACCCGACCCTGATGGGCGCCCCCGAGGGCCACATCGTCGGCGTGCGCGACGTCCGGCTCTCGGCCGGCGCGGGCTTCGTGGTGGCGATCTGCGGGGAGATCATGACCATGCCGGGCCTGCCCCGGGTGCCGGCCGCCGACACGATCCGGCTCGACGCCAACGGGCAGATCGACGGGCTGTTCTGAGAAACGTCGCGCGGGGCTCGCCCACGGGCGGGCCCCGCCGTTCGTCGTTGCGAGCGGAGCGAAGCAATCCAGGGACACACCGCATCCGGAGATCGCGCGCTGCCCTGGGTCGCTGCGCTCGCGATGACGGAGCGGGTCGGATCAGGGGCCGCCCCTACGCGTCCCCGAACAAGTCCACCGCCAGCCGGGAATGCGCCTCGCGCAGCATCCCGGTATCGACCCCGAGCGGCTGCCCGTCGATCACCCGCCAGCGCCCCGCGACCATCACCCGGTCGGCCCGGGTGGCGCCGCACAGGACGAGCGCCGCCAGCGGGTCGTGGGCTCCGGAGAAGCGCAGCTCGTCCAGGGTGAACAGGGCGAGATCCGCCTCGCGGCCCGGCGCGATCCGGCCGATATCGGAGCGGCCGAGGCAGGCGGCCGAGCCCTCGGTCGCCCAGCGCAGGGCGTCGAGATGCGTCACGGCCTCCGCCCCGTAGGTGAGCCGGTTGATCATGAGGGCGTGGCGCACCCCCTCCATCAGGTTCGAGCTGTCGTTCGAGGCCGAGCCGTCGACGCCGAGGCCCACGGGCGAGCCCGCCGCCTCCAGCTCGCAGGTGCGGCAGCGGCCCGAGGCCAGGGTCATGTTCGAGGTCGGGCAGTGGCAGACACCGACGCCGGCCGCGCCGAGCCGCGCGACCTCGGCATCGGTGAAGTGGATGCCGTGCGCGAGCCAGACCCGGTCGCTCAGCCAGCCGACCTCTTCGAGGTACTCCACCGGGCGGCAGCCGAACATCTGCTGGCAATAGGCCTCCTCGTCGCGCGTCTCGCCGAGATGGGTGTGCAGCCGGCACCCGCTGCGGGCGGCGAGCTCCGCGCTCGCGCGCATCAGGCGCTCGGTCACCGAGAAGGGCGAGCAGGGGGCGAGGGCGATCTGCACCATCGCCCCGGGGGCGGGATCGTGGAACAGGTTCAGCACCCGCTCGCAGTCCGAGAGGATCGCGTCGTCGTCCTGGGTCAGGGCCGCGGGCGACAGGCCGCCCGCCCGGTCGGACAAGCTCAGGGAGCCGCGGGTGAGCGCGGCCCGGATCCCGAGGTCGCGGGCCTCCGCGACCTGGATGTCCATCGACGCCTCGAGGCCTTTCGGGAACAGGTAGTGGTGGTCGCCCGCCGTGGTGCAGCCCGAGAGCAGCAGTTCGGTGAAGGCGACCCGCGTGGCGAGCCGGAACGCCTCCGGGGTGATCCGCCCTCAGACCGTGTAGAGCGCCTCCAGCCAGGGGAAGAGCGGCTTGTTGAGCGCCAGCGGATGGGCGCGGGTCAGCGTCTGGAAGGCGTGGTGGTGCGTGTTGATCAGCCCCGGGATGACCACGTGGCGCGACGCGTCGAAGGTCGCGTCCACGGGCGCGGCGGGGCGCGCGCCCGCCGCCACGCACTCGACGATCCGGGTGCCCGCCACCACGATCCCGCCGCCGGCGGCCTCGGCCAGGACGGCGCGCGGGTCGCGGATCCAGAGGCGTCCCGATCCCGGTTCCCCTGCCTCGGCCATGCGCGTCCGCTCCCGTCGCCCGAGAGCCTGCCTAGCGGAGGCGTCGGACCGGGGGCAATCCCGCGGGTACACGCTTGAGGATCCGGGGCGGTCGGCGCCCCGGCCGCCCCGGCCAGGGTTGACGGGCCTCGGCCGCCTTGAGAAACGTCATGGGGACTGACCTATCACCCGTTGGGAGCGGCCGCGCCGTGACACGGACAGCCCCGCGCGAGGAGATGTTCGCGCCGAAACCCGTCCCGGGCGCCGCGCCGGCCGCCCTCGGCAGCGACGACCTGATCGAGCTCCTGTTCTTCGCCTACCGGGATTTCGTCGGCGATCCGGACAGGATCCTGGCCGATTACGGGTTCGGCCGCGCCCACCACCGGGTGCTGCACTTCGTCGACCGGTACCCGGGCCTGACGATCGCCGAGCTCCTCGACATCCTGCGCATCACCAAGCAGAGCCTGAACCGGGTGCTCAAGGACCTGATCGGGCAGGGCTACGTCGCGCAGAAGCCCGGTTCCAGCGACCGGCGCCAGCGCCTCCTGTACTGCACCGAGGCCGGCGCCGGGCTCGCGGCCGACCTGACGCGGGTCCAGGCCCGCCGCCTCGCCCGGGCACTCGCGGCGCCGGATGCCCGGGGCTCCCCGGAGGACTTCCTGATGGCGATGATCGAGCCGGAGGACCGGCCGGCGGTCCAGCGCCTGATGGCGCGGCGCGGGGGCGGGGCCGAGGGGCAGGTCGACGCGGAGGAGCCCGCGTGAGCCACGCCGCCCGGTCCGACCTGCCCGACGAGGCGCCCCACGTCCTCGTGGTCGACGACGACCGCCGCCTGCGCGAATTGCTCGCCCGCTACCTCACCGACCAGGGCTTCCGGGTCACCGCGGCGGCGAGCGCCGCGGAGGCGCGCGCCCGGGCCCAGAGCGTCGTGTTCGACGCCATGGTGCTCGACGTGATGATGCCCGGCGAGAACGGCTTCGACTACGCGCGCAGCGTCCGCGAGACCTCGCGCGTGCCGATCCTGATGCTCACGGCCCGCTCCAACCCGAACGACCGGGTGATGGGGCTGGAGATCGGCGCGGACGATTACCTGCCGAAGCCGTTCGAGCCGCGGGAGCTGACGCTGCGGCTCAACAACATCATCAAGCGCAGCGTGCGGCCCCGCGCGGCCTCCGCCGAGGCCGTGACCTTCGGGCCCTTCGCGTTCCGGATCGACCGGGGCGAGCTGCGCCGGGACGACGAGCTGATCCGCATCACCGAGCGCGAGCGCGAGATCCTGACGATCCTGGCGACGGCGGGCGGCGCCAATGTCGAGCGCGAGCAGCTCGCCGGTCCGGGCGGCGCGGCGGCGGAGCGCACCGTCGACGTGCAGATCAACCGCCTGCGTCGCAAGACTGAGGTCGATCCCGCCAACCCGGTCTTCCTGCAGACTGTGCGGGGCGTCGGCTACCGGCTCGCGGTGGATTGAGCCGCCTGCGGGCCGCCGGGCGGCTCAGACCACCCGCGGCGTGTCGGGTTTCAGCTTGAGGGCCTTGGCGATCCGGGTGGACAGGCTCCCCACGATCGCGAGGCTGGCCGACGGGCCGGCGAGGGCGCGGACGGCCTCCACCGCCTCCTCGGCGCTGGGCTTCATCACTGCGTAGACCGTGGCGCCGGGCGCCGCGCCGGCGCCCTCCGCGGTCACGGAGACGAGGAAGGTCGTGTGGCGTCGCCGCAGGCGTCCAGGCATGGTCCAGCATTTGGCATGTCGGCTAACCATCACCAATGCCTGAGACCCGGAGCCGGCCGGGAAACCGCACGCACCCGGCACGATAACCCGTGCCGGGTCTCTCAGATCAGGGCAAGGTCGATGCCGGGAAGCCGCAGCCCGTCGAGGCGCGTGCGCCAGCGCTGCCCGGAGGCGACGGGCAGCGCGTCCGTCAGCGTGCCCGTCGTGACGACAGTCCCGGCGTCGAGCGGTGGGGCCACCGGATCGTTAGCCAGCGCATCGACGAGGTGGGCCAGGGCCGCGAGCGGCCCCGTCCCGAGCACGCAGCCGCCACCGCCCCGGTCCGCGACGGCCCCGTCCCGCAGTAGCTCGACGGTGAAGCCGGCGAGTTCGCCGAGCCAGGCCGATCGCGCGTCCGCGGTGATCCGCACCCGCTCGCCCACCACCAGCAGCCCGTGCAGCCCGAAGGCCGCGACGGTGTCGGGCGCCGCGAAGCGCCAGCCCGGATAGAGCGACTGCACGATCTCGAAGCCGCTCGCCGCCCAGTCGAGGCAGGCGATCAGCGCCGCGGCATCCATGCCGGGCTCGGGCGCGCGCGCCAGCCCGAACACGATCTCCGGCTCGATCCGCGGCTCGACGAAGGCGGCGAGCGGCACCGGCCCCGACAGGGCGGCCCGGTCGCGCAGGGTCGTGTCGTAGACGTGCCCCCAGATCGGCGCGCGGACGCCGTAGCGCTCCCACAGGGTCGTGTTGGTGAAGCCGATCTTGTAGCCGACCGGCCGCTCGCCGCGCTCCCCGCGCAGGACCCGGACCGCCTCGGCCACCCGGTAGGCCGCCGGCAGGTCGAGGGCCGGATCCCAGTCGGTCAGCGGCGCGATCGGGCGGCGATGCTCGTGCGCGGAGAGGATCGTGCGGGCATGGGCCGCGGCGGAGATCGGCTCGGTCATCGGCGCACGGCGTGAGGGCCGACGGGGCGGCACCCGCGCCGGGCCGCCTCCAGCGCGGCCGGCCGATCTTACCCGAGGTGACCGTCGCCGGGAACGCGCGCTCTGTCGCTGCGCCGCCGACGCTCGCCGGCCCGTCCCCCGCGCGGAGCGCGCTCCCGGGGCGTTCGCTCCCGGCCCCGCCGCCCGCAGCATATTTTCATTAGAGGAATACCAAAATACGTTTCTTAAAGATGTGTCATCGGAGGCACATACTGCTCACGGATCCGTGATAGCTGGGCATCGGCGCGTATCTTCGCCCAGTAATTCTTGTTTAGAGTCGGTACAATGTCGAGATATGTCAGTGACCGGGCCGGGTCGCGCGCGTTCGATCGTGCGGAGAGGCTGCTCCGAATCGGGTTTGTATCGTCGACATCTATACTCACGCTCGGGGCGGCCGCGCTCGCCCAGCCCGCGCCCGCCACGGACATCGAGCTGTCCGAACTCAGCGTGACGGGCGAGGCGCGCGGGCGCAGCCTGAACAGCGACCTGTACGGGCGCGGCGGGGCCACCGGGCCGGTGCCCGGCTACGTTGCCAGCCGCAGTACGGTCGGCACGAAGACCGACACGCCGATCCTGGAGACCGCGCAGTCGGTGTCGGTCATCGGGCGCCAGCAGATCGAGGATCAGAACGCCCTGACCATCAACCAGGCGCTGCGCTTCACGCCGAGCGTCACCACCGAGCAGCGGGGCGGCGCCGGCTCGACGCGCCTGGAGCAGTTCTACATCCGCGGCTTCACCGCGCCGATCTTCCTCGACAACATGGCGCTGCCCGGTAACCGCGACGCCTTCCCCAGCGTCGATCCCTACCGCCTGGAGCGGGTCGACATCATCAAGGGGCCGGCCTCGGTCCTCTACGGGCAGTCCGGTCCGGGCGGCCTCGTCAACCTCGTCTCGAAGGTCCCGCAATTCGTCCGCCACGGCGAGATCTTCGTCCAGGGCGGCGGCTTCAGCGAGGTCCGCGGCGGCTTCGACGTCGGCGGCCCGATCGCGTCCGACATCCCGGGTCTCGCCGACCAGTTCGCCTACCGGGTCATCGGCCTCGGCTGGAACGGCGACGGCCCGGCCGTGACCACCAAGGTCGAGCGCGCCTTCATCAACCCGAGCCTCACGTGGCGGCCCTCCGCCGACACCTCGCTCACGATCATCGCCAACTACCAGCGCGACCCGTTCTCGGGCTTCTACGGCGGCTTCCCGGCCGTCGGCACGGTGTTCCCGCGCAATTTCGGCAGCGGCGTCTTCGGCCGGCTGCCGGTGAACTTCTACGACGGCGACCGCACCATCGAGCGCTCCGACCGCACCCAGGCCTCCGTCGAGTACCTGTTCGACCACCGGATCACCGAGAACCTGCGCTTCCACTCGGCCGGCCGCTACCTGCGCTCGAACGGCGACTACCGCAGCGTGTTCACGACCTTCGGCGACGTCAACGGCCCGTACACGAGCGGGCCGACCATCGGTCGCTCGGTCGGCGGCACCCAGGTCGACATCGAAGCCTACACGATGGACAACAACTTCATCGCCGATTTCGACACCGGCCCGATCGCCCACACGGCGCTGCTCGGCGTCGACCACCGGACCTTCAGCACGCGGTCCGTCACCGGCCCGTTCCCGGCGACGACGAGCCTGAACGCCCTCGCCCCCGACCACGACCTGCCGATCCGGTTCCCCGCCTTCACGTCGACCTCGCGGATCGACGCGCAGCAGACCGGCGTGTACTTCCAGGATCAGGCGAAGTTCGACCGCTTCATCCTGACGCTCGGCGGCCGCTACGACACCGCCCGGCAGACCGGCCCGACCCGCACCTTCGCGCCGAACGGGCTGACCATCCAGGACGTCCCGGCCGAGGCCTTCACCGGCCGCGCCAGCCTGCTCTACCTGTTCGACAGCGGCGTCGCCCCGTACGTCTCCTACAGCGAGGCGTTCGAGCCGATCGTCAACGGGCGGATCTTCGACGCGGCCTTCGGCTCGGCCGGGCGCATCCCCGTCCCGATCGCCAGCAACCAGTACGAGGCCGGCATCAAGTACCAGCCGCCCGGCACCGACATCCTGCTGACCACCGCGTTCTTCGACATCCGCCGCTCGAACGCCACCACCACCGACCCGGTCAATCCCGGCTTCGTCGTGCAGACCGGCGAGGTCGGCGTGCAGGGTGTCGAGTTCGAGGCGCGGGCCACCCTCGCCGAGGGCCTCAGCCTGATCGGCGGCTTCTCGCTCCTCGACATCCGCAACGTCCGCGACACCGGCTTCACCACGAACGACCTGACCCGCCGGCAGGTGCCGCTCCAGGGGCTGCGGCCGGTGCAGGTGCCGGACACGACGGCCTCGCTGTTCGTCGACTACCGCTTCACCGACGGCCCGCTCATCGGCCTCGGCCTCGGCGGCGGCGTGCGCTACCTCGGCCCGTCCTGGGGCGATCCCGCCAACACGTTCCAGGTGCCCGAGAGCGTGCTGGTCGACGCCGTCGCCTCCTACGACATGAAGCACCTCGACCCGCGGCTCGCCGGCCTCAGCGCGCAGATCAACGTGCAGAACCTGCTCGACGAGCGCTACGTGACCGGCTGCTTCACCTACTCGGGCTGCTATTACGGCCTGCCGCGCACGGTCTACGCGACCCTGCGCTACCGCTGGTGAGGCGGCCGCCGTGGGCAAGACCTTCCGGCAGTCGATGGCGTGGCTCCACGCCTGGTCGGGCCTCGTCGTCGGCTGGGTGCTGTTCGCCGTCTTCGTGACGGGCACGGCGAGCTACTACCGGCCCGAGATCTCGCAGTGGATGCGGCCCGAGCTCCGCACCGACCGGACCTTCGGGCCGGCGGAGCTCGCGGCGGCGGCCGAGCGCGGCGTCGCCCACCTGCAGGCTAATGCGGGCGGCGCGCGGACGTGGTTCCTCGCGCTGCCGCGGCCGGACCGGCCGGTGCTGGAGCTGTTCTGGCGGACCGGCCCGGGCCGGCCGCCCGGCCACGTCCTCCTGGATCCCGACAGCGGCGCGCCGGCGGCGGTGCGGGCGACGCGCGGCGGCGACTTCCTCTACCGCTTCCACTTCGAGCTGAACCTGCCGCCGCTCTGGGGCCGCTGGATCGTCGGCGCCTGCGCGATGATCATGCTGGTGGCGCTGATCTCGGGGATCGTCACCCACCGGCGCATCTTCGCCGACTTCTTCACCTTCCGGCGGGACAAGTCCGCCCAGCGGGGCTGGCTCGACGCGCACAACGTCACGGGCGTGCTCGCCCTGCCGTTCCACCTGATGATCACCTATACCGGGCTCGCCACCCTCATGGTGATGTACGTGCCCTGGGGCCTGAACACGGCCTATCGCGGCGACAGCCAGCGCTACTTCGCCGAGTCCGGCCAGATCACCGCGCCGCGCTCGCCCGCCGGCCAGCCCGGCACGCTCGTGCCGGTCGGGCCGCTGGTGCTCCGCGCCCTGGCGATGCGGCCGGAACCCCTGGAGCGGATCACGGTGGTCAACCCGGCGGACGCGCGCGCCACCGTGGTGGCGGTGTTCGAGGAGCCGCACGGCCTCTCCCACGAGCACCCGCAGATCGCCTTCGACGGCGTGACGGGCGCGGTCCTGGAGGTGCGCGCGGGCGGCCTGCGGCCGGCGACCAAGACGTTCACCGCGATGGTCGGCCTGCACGAGGCGCACTTCGCCGGCCCGGCCCTGCGGGTGCTGTTCTTCCTGTGCGGCCTCGCCGGCAGCGCCATGGTGGCGACCGGGCTGCTGCTCTGGGCGGTGGCGCGCCTGCCCAAGGGGGACGCGCCCCGGGGCTTCGGCCTGCGCCTCGTCCAGGGCCTGAACGTCGCGACGATCGCCGGCCTGCCCGCGGCCGTCGCCGCCTATTTCCTGGCCAACCGGCTACTCCCCGCCGCGCTGCCCGCGCGGGCGGAGTGGGAGGTCGGGGCCTTCTTCGCCGTCTGGCTGCTCGTCGCCGTGGCGGCGCTCCTACGCCCGGCCGGGCGGGTCTGGCCGGAGACGCTGACGGCGGCGGCCGCGTTGTACGGCGCCGTCGCGGCCGCGGATGTCGGGCGCCTCGTCGCGCTCCGGTTCGGTGGCGCCGCGCCGGTCGAGCCGGTCTTCCTCGCCTTCGACGGCGCGATGCTGGCCCTAGCCGCCCTCATCCTGCTCGCGGTCCGCACGATCGCGCGGCGCGGCGGAGCGTCCCGCGGCCCCGCGAAGGCCGCGGGGCTCTCGATCGCGGGGCACGCGCGGCGGGAGCAGGCCCGGCCCGGCATGCCGGTACCGGGAGATCGGGAGCCGATATGATAAAATTGAACTGGTATATTGAACCCAGTGCGGCGAATTAATTCAAAATAACTCCCGAAGTCTGACATATATCGGATGCGCGTCGACTGTATCTGTGCAGAATGGTTCGGCCGGCATGCCAGCCGGTCGCGCCTGTGTCGTCGATTTTCACGCCCTTGATCCTTCGGCCCAGGCGTTCCAGCGCGGTCCATCCCAAGCGCACGCTGGACATGTCCCCGAGACCCAGAACTTGAGCCTCGAGGCGCGGCCCTCGGGGCTCTTTTTCTGCCGCGCCGGGCGATGCGGGCCCGGCGGCTGTTCACGGGCCCCGCGTCCCCGTACCAGAAGGCCACGGGAGCGGCAGGACGGGCATGCAGCGCATCACCATCACCATCGACGACGCCCTGCTGACGGCGGTCGACGACCTCTGCGCGCGGCGCGGCTACGGCAGCCGCTCGGAGGCGGTGCGCGACATCGTCCGCGACGCCCTGGCGCCGGCCCGCGCCGCGGAGACCGGCGGATCGGCGGCCTGCTACGGGGCCCTGAGCTACGTCTACAGCCACGGCACCCGCGACCTGGCCCGTCGGCTGACCGGCGAGGGGCATGAGCACGGCGTCTCGATCGCCAGCCTGCACGTGCACCTGACCCACGACGCGTGCCTCGAGGTGGCGGTCCTGCGCGGGCCGGTGGCCCGGATGCAGAGCTACGCCGACGCCGTCGTCACGCAGCGCGGCGTCCGCTACGGTCACCTGCACCTCATCCCGGAGGGTGACGACGCCCGCACCCATCCGGGCCACGGCGACGACGGCCCGGGGTGAGGGCGCCCCCCGCCCGCGATCCGGCGCCCCATCGACTGCGCCCCACGCGCAACACGGCCGGCCTAATCCGCCCGTATGATTTTTTCGTATGTTTATCATACGGGCGGCGTGCGAGAGTCCGGGGATCGCCACGCCTCGCCCGGTCTGCCGGTGTCCCGCCCGACTTCCCGCTCGACTTCCCGTCCTGTCTGCTGCCACCGGCCTGCCGCCCCCGGCTTCCGCGCCGTGACCCGGCTGCTCGCCGCGGGCGGCCTCGTCGTCGCGACCGCCGGGCGCGGCTGGGCGGCGCCGGGTGAGGGCGCCCCGACACCGTCGGCCGTCACCCTGTCCGAGATCTCGGTGGTCCCCGCGGCGCCTCCAGTCATCCCCGCGACGGACGGGCCCGGCGCCAGCGCGGGCTATGTCGGCGGCGTCACCGGGATCGGCGGCGCCCTGCTGAGCGTCGACGCGGCCAGCGCCGGCCTCATCGGCGGGGCGGTCCTCAACGCCCGCCCGGTCACGCGGCCCGGCGAGGTGCTGGAGGCAGTGCCGGGCCTGATCGTCACCCAGCACAGCGGGGAGGGGAAGGCCAACCAGTACTTCCTGCGCGGCTTCAACCTCGACCACGGGAC
Organism: Methylobacterium sp. 1030; assembly: GCF_040544715.1. Taxonomy (NCBI): domain Bacteria; kingdom Pseudomonadati; phylum Pseudomonadota; class Alphaproteobacteria; order Hyphomicrobiales; family Methylobacteriaceae; genus Methylobacterium; species Methylobacterium sp. 1030. The sequence goes on from NZ_JBEPKM010000024.1 coordinate 52,399, forward strand.
CGACATCGCCATCAGCGTCGACGGCATGCCGGTCAACATGCGCACCCACGCCCACGGCCAGGGCTACGCCGACCTCAACTTCCTCATCCCCGAACTCGTCGGCGCGGTGGAGTACCACAAGGGGCCGTACTTCGTGCGCGACGGCGACTTCGCCTCCGCGGGCTCGGTGCGCATCGACTATCTCGACACCGTGCGGGAGAATCTCGCGCTGACCTCGATCGGCAGCTTCGGCTACAAGCGGGCCCTGTCGATCGCCTCGGCCCCGCTGGGCGAGGGCACCCTGCTGGTGGCCGGCGAGGCGCAGGTCTACGACGGGCCGTGGACCGTCCCGGACGCGCTGCGCAAGCTCAACGGCGTCGCCCGCTACAGCCAGGGCACGGCGCTGGACGGGTTCGCGGTCACCGGCATGGCCTACGCGTCCCGCTGGACGGCCACCAACCAGATCCCGGAGCGGGCCGTCGGCGCGGGCCTGATCGGCCGCTACGGCACCCTCAACCCCACGGATGGCGGCGACACCGCCCGCTTCTCCCTGTCGGGGCGGTTCAGCGCGACGGACGACACCGGCATCACCCGGGCCTCGGCCTACGTGATCCGCTACCAGATGAACCTGTTCAACGACTTCACCTACTTCCTCAACGATCCCGTCGGCGGCGACCAGTTCCACCAGCTCGACCAGCGCGTCCTCGGCGGCGGCGAGGTGCTGCACAACTTCCAGGGCGACCTGTTCGGCCGGCCGCTGGAGGTCGAGGTCGGCGCCCAGACGCGGACGGACTCGATCCGCGTCGGCCTGTTCAACACCGCCTTCCGCCAGTACCGCTCGACCGTGCTCGACGACCGCGTGCTGGAATCGAGCGGCGCCCTCTACCTCGACACGCGGGTGCGCTGGACCGAGTGGCTGCGCACGAGCGTCGGCGTGCGGGCGGACGGCTACTACGCCGACGTCCGCTCGGACACGCCGGCGAACTCGGGACGGGCCACCGACGGCATCGTCAACCCGAAGCTCGGCCTCGTGCTCGGACCGTGGTCCGACACCGAGATCTACGTGAATTACGGCGGCGGCTTCCACTCGAACGACGCGCGCGGCGTCACCGCCACGGTCGATCCCGCGAGCCCCCTGTTCAACATCACCCGGTCGCCCTTCCTGGTGCCCTCCACGGGCTACGAGCTCGGCCTGCGCAACCGGTCGATCGCCGGGCTGGAGACGAGCCTCGCGCTGTTCCGGCTCGACTTCGCCTCGGAGAACATCTTCCAGGGCGACACCGGCACCACGGAGCCGAGCCGCCCGACCCGCCGGTTCGGCGTCGAGTGGACGAACCGCTACGCGGTGACGCCGTGGCTGTCCCTGGACGGGGATCTGACGATCACCAAAGCCCGGTTCTCCAGCTACGACCCGGCGGGCAACCGGGTGCCGGAGGCCCCCACGACCATCGCGTCGGCGGGCGTGACCTTCGGCGAGCCCCTCGGCTGGTTCGGGAGCCTGCGGGTCCGCTATTTCGGGCCGCGCCCGCTCATCGAGGACAACGCGATCCGCTCCCGGGCGACCGCCCTGCTCAACGGCCGCATCGGCTACCTGTTCGACACCGGGGTGAGCGTCTCGCTGGACGTGCTCAATCTGACGAACAGCAAGGCCGACCAGATCACCTACGCCTACGTCTCGCGCCTTCCGGGCGAGCCCGCCGAGGGGCTGATCGACCGCGTCTTCCACCCGGTGGAGCCCACGGCCGTGCGCCTGACGATCGCCGGGCGGTTCTGACCGCCAGCGCCACGACGACACGCGGGTCCCGACTCCCTCGCGGCAGACCCACGCCGCGACGGACTTCGTCCCGGCGTCCCGGTCGCGTCAGCCGCCGCTGCGCGAGACCCGGTAGTCGCGCGGGGTCAGGCCGTAGGTCTCCCGGAACGCGCGACTGAGCTGGGCGCCGCTCCCGAAGCCGTAGGCCTCCCCGATCGCGCCGATCGACCGCGGCTCCAGCGGATTGTCGAGGGCGGCCCGCACGGCCGCGAGGCGCTGCCGCGCGCGGTAACGCGCCACCCCACCTTCCGGCTCGAACAGGCGGTAGAGCTGGGAGCGCGATATGCCGAGCGCCCGCGCGATCGCGTCGATCCGGGGCGGCGTGTCGAGCTGGCCGCGGATGAACCGCTTCGCGGCCCTGAGCCGGGCGGCCTCGAGCGGCGCGGCCGCGCGGGCCGCTCCCTCCAGGCTCGGGCGCGCGCAGGCCGCGACCATGTGGAGCGTGGCCTGCGCGATCGGGGCGGCGTCGGTCGCGGTGATCGCGCCGCTATGCGCGGCCAGGCTCCGGATATGGTCGGCGAGCAGGCGGCCCGCGCCGCCGGTCAGGATCAGTCCGTGCATCGCGTCCTCGTCCGGCAGCACGGTGGCGATGGAGGCGCGCGGGACGGCCAGGATCAGCGAGTCCGTCTCCGGCACCCGGCTGCGGCGGTACGGCTGCGACAGGTCGTTGAGGCTGACCGCGCCCGCCGGAACCTCCGCCACGCCCCGTTCGGTCTCGACGCTGTAGGCGTGCCGGCTGAGGTGCAGGACGAACCCGTCCTGACCGTCGCGCCGGATCCGGGAGCGGGATCGGGCCGGCCCCTGCGGTGCGGCGCTCATGACGCGCAGGGCCATCGGGCCGATCAGCGTCGTCTCGATCCGGCCCGAGAAGCCGTGCGGATCGGCATCGAGGTCGTGGGCTGCGAACAGCGCGCGCCACGCGGCGAAGCGGTCGCGCTCCGGCAGGGCATCCGTCGTGAAGAGGGAACGGGGTACGACGTTCACGGCGGGACCGATGAGCGAGGGTTGAGTGATTTTACCTTACGTTGCGCGATCGACCAGTGCGCACGGGACACAATCTACGATCTGACGCGACCCGCTCCCGCGGGGTGACAGTCTGTACCCCGGGGCCATCGTCCCATCGCGGCAGTGCCGCGGTGGGACGACCTTCGGGCCACCAGGGCTTGCGAGAAACATAACGCGTTATATAATTGATGTCGGGAGAACCGACATGCCGGCAGACATCCTCGACGAACTCGGGCCGCTGTTCCTGGGCAGCCGCCTCAAGCGCCTCGCCGACCGCTTCCAGGCCGACGCCGCCCGGATCCTGCGGGACGAGGGGCTCGGCATCCAGCCGGCCCAGTTCCCGCTCCTCGCCGCCATCGACCGCTACGGACCGCTGACCATCGGCGACGCCGCCGCCGCCCTCGGCGTCAGCCAGCCGGCGGCCACGCGCACGGCGGCGAGCCTCGTCGCGCTCGGCTTGCTCGAAGAGGCGCGGTCGGACGCGGACCTTCGCCAGAAGGCGCTGTCGCTCAGCGGTGCGGGCAAGGCCCTGATGGCGCGCGCCAAGGACGCGCTCTGGCCGCGCGTCGACAGGGCCGTCGCGAGCCTGTGTGCCGGCCTGTCGGGCCCCCTACTGGACCAGGTCGCCGCCCTGGAGCGCAGGCTCGACGCCGTCCCGTTCGCGGCCCGCATCCGCCAGGACGGCGCGGCCGGCGATGCCGCGACGGGCCTGACGATCCGGGACTACACGGACGCGCTGGCGGACCGCTTCCGCGACATCAACGCCGAGTGGATCGAGGCGATGTTCGCGCTGGAGGAGAACGACCGCCGGATCCTGTCCGATCCCCGCGGCGAGATCCTGGACCGCGGCGGGCTCATCCTGTTCGTTGAGTCGGCGGATCTCGGGATCGTCGGCACCTGCGCGCTGATGCGGACGGAGGCGGGCTGCTACGAGCTGACCAAGATGGCCGTGTCCGCGCGGGCCCGGGGCCGCAAGGCCGGCGAGCACCTGCTGCGGGCGGTGCTGGCCCGCGCCGCGGCCATGGAGATCGAGACGCTCTACCTGCTGACCAACACCAAGTGCGCGGCCGCCGTGCACCTGTACGAGAAGGTCGGGTTCCGGCACGACCCGGAGATCATGGACCGGTTCGGCCGGCGCTATGCCCGCTGCAACGTGGCCATGCGCTATCCCCTGTGACGCCGCGCGCCCGACGCGCCGAGGGCGACCCGTTCCCGGCCGTGCGCGGGCCCGCGCGGCGCCGCAGCGAGCCGCTCCCATCCGCGGAGGACAGCCGCGCACTCTGCGTCAGATCTCGTTCAGCAGTGACGATGCGCGGACAGACAAAATGATGGGCGCGAAGATTTCAACTGAAAATTGATTTGGGCGATCTGTTTGTGAGAGCATCAGCAACAGATCCCGTAACGGAATCTTATCGTCACGCTTCCATCTTGGCGGTCTCGCTCTGGAGCTGCGCTCGGACAATGAAAGCTTGGTTCGCGAAACTCTCGATCCAGCACCGGCTGGTCGGAGCACTCGGGCTGCTCATCGTCTGTCTGCTCCTCGTCGGCGGCGTGGGCCTGCACGCCGTCGGCGATCTCGCCGAGGACCAGATCCGCCTCGGCAACGGCACCCTGCCCAGCGTGCGCTACGCCGGCGAGCTGCGCGGCAACGTGATCGACGTGCGCGTCAGCGTCGTGAACCACATCCTCTATCCCGAGGCCGCCCACATGCGGGCCGAGGAGGCGGCCCTGGCGAAGAAGACGGAGGCGGTGGCCGCCGCGATGCGCAACTACGCGCCGCTGATCGACGGTCCGAAGGAGCGCGCGCTCTTCGACGTGTTCGACCGGGAATGGAAGAGCTACCTAGCGGCGATCCCGGCCGTGCTGGAATACTCGCGGACGGGCCGCAAGGATCTGGCGCTGCGCGAGAGCTTGGTCGGCGTCCGCCCCCACATCAAGGCGGCCTCCCAGGCGCTCGAGGAGATCGTGGCGCTCAACAACGCCAGCGGCGAGACGGCGATCGCCCAGGGAGCGGCCGCCGCCTCCGGCGCGAAGCGGCTCATGCTGGCGATCGGCGCCATCGCCCTCGTGCTCGCGACCGCGCTCGGCGCGCTGATCGTGCGGAGCATCGCCGCCAGTGTCCGCGCCGTGCTGGAACCGATGCGGCGGCTGGCGGCCGGGGACCTCGCGGTCGCGATCCCGCACCAGGGGGAGCGGAACGAGATCGGCCAGATCGCCGACGCCGTGCAGGTCTTCAAGGATTCGGGGATCGAGGCGCGGCGGCTGGCCGCCCTTCAGGCCGAGGCCGACGCCGCCAAGATGCGCCGCGCCGAGCTGCTCGACCGCATCACCCGCGGTTTCGAGCGGGAGGCCGGGGCGCTCACGGACGAGCTGACCGCCGCCGCCACCGAGATGGAGGCGACCGCCGCCTCGATGACCGAGATCGCCGCGCAGACCAACACCCTCGCGGCGAGCGTCTCGGTCGCCGCCGAGCAGACCTCCGGTAACGTCCAGCAGGTCGCGAGCGCGACCGAGGAGATGGCGGCCTCCGTGCAGGAGATCAGCGGGCAGGTGACCCATTCGGTGGAGATCGCCGCCTCGGCCATCGCCCGCGCGCAGGAGACCGGCACCATCATCCGGGAGCTGTCCGACAGCGCCAACCGGATCGGCGCGGCCGCCGGCCTGATCTCGGGCGTGGCGAGCCAGACCAACCTCCTCGCCCTCAACGCCACCATCGAGGCGGCGCGCGCCGGCGAGGCCGGCCGCGGCTTCGCGGTGGTGGCCGCCGAGGTCAAGACGCTGGCCGAGCAGACGGCCCGGGCGACCCAGGAGATCTCCGCCCGGATCGGCGCGATCCAGTCCGCCACGCGGGGCGCGGTGGAGGCGGTCCACGGCGTGAGCCGCACGATCGACGACATGTCGGGCATCGCCACCCACATCGCCTCGGCGATCGAGGAGCAGGGCGCGGCCACGCGCGAGATCGCGCGGAACGTCCAGGCGGCCGCGCACGGGACCCGGCAGGTCACGGGCCATATCGGATCGGTGCGCGAGGGGGCCGGCGAGACCGGATCGGCCGCGACGCAGGTTCTTGACGCCGCGCGCACCCTCGCGGTCCGGTCCGACGGGCTCAGCCGGGCCGTCCGCAGCTTCCTGGACGAGGTCCGGGCCGCCTAGAGCTGCGCCCGATCGAGGCGCGACGGGGCGATCGCCGAGCCCGTGCCGTCCGCGGTGCGGGCCGCTCTCCCGCACGGCAGAGGGGGCATGGCGAGGCTGCCCCGCCGGAGCGTCTGTCTCCCGGATCTATAATCCGGAACGGTGCACAACGACCGGGACCGCCGCCCGCGTGGGGCCTCGGCGCGCCGGTCGGCCCGGGGATCGGGCCGCCACGCCCGCGCTCAGTTGCAGCCGTCGCAGATGCTGCGCTCGATCTTGTTGAGCCGGGCGCGCTCGTGCTCCTGCACGGCGCGCGGCGGCACCTCGCCCGGGCCGAGGGACGTGCCGGGGGGTTTGGTCACGCCGAGGCTGTTGGTGTTCGGCGCCGTGATCGTCGTGGCCGGGCCGCCGCCCGTCCCGGTCTGGTCGGGCGCCAGGCCCTGGGCCGCGAGGGTGGCCGGGACGGCCAGGCTCAGCAGGGCCAGGCCCGCGGAGCGGAAGAGGGTTCGGGTCATCGTACCTCCCGTCGTCGAGCGCGCGTGAAACAGCTTGGCAGTATCCGTCGCCTCCCGAAACCGCCTTCGTCCAGTCGTGAGCCGGATGGCTCCACTATCCACCGTAATCCGACTGGCCGATAGAGTCCCGACTGCGCTCGGAGCGATCGCTTGGCGGACCGGTTCGGCTGCCGGCCCGGTCAGTCCGATCCGATCGCGCGATCATCGGGCGAAATCTATCCGGTCAGATCTTAGTCGATCGCTAATAAATATTAGCTAAGTATTTACAAGAGCGGGATCGGGTCCCGTCGGGAGCGGATCCGGGAACAGGGAGCCTCGCATGTGCGTCGCGTGTGACTGGGCGCCCCATTTCCAGGCCTTCGGGGGCGGGCGCGCCGTCAATCGGCGCGCGGTGCTGCGGTCGGGCGCGGCCATCACCGCGACGGCGCTCGCGCTGGACCTCGTCCCGACGGGCGCCCGCGCCGAACCGGGGAGCGGCCGCGCGGCCGCCGCGGGGCCCGCCGACGTCGTGTTCCACAACGGCCCCGTCTACACGGTGGCGGGGCCGGCCCCCTGGGCCGAGGCGGTCGCGGTGCGCGGCAACACCATCGTCCATGTCGGTGACGCGGCCGGCGCGCTGGCGCTGGCCGGCCCGGCCACGCAGGTGGTGGATCTCCAGGGCCGGCTGCTGATGCCCGGCTTCGTCGAGGGCCACACCCACCCCTTCCTCGGCGCGTTCCTGACGTCCGGGGTCGACCTGCAGCGCGAGAACCTCGCCCAGGTCCTCGCGGCCATCGAGTCCTACGCGAAGGCGCATCCGACCGGGCCGATCCGCGGCTTCGGGTGGCGCGTCGACATGTTTCCCCCGGAGGGCCCCAACCGGGCCGAACTCGACGCCATCCTGCCGGACCGGCCGGCCTTCTTCTTCGCCATCGACGGGCACAGCCTGTGGGCCAATTCCAAGGCGCTGGCGATGGCCGGCGTCGACCGGGACACGCCCGACCCGATCCCGCGCTTCAGCTACTACGCGCGCGACCAGAAGGGCGACCCCACCGGCTACGTGCTCGAGGTCAACGCGGTCCTCGGGCTGGTCAACGCCGTGGAACCCATCAGCGTCGCCGCCATGGGCAGCCTGCTGGAGGGCTGGCTGCCCAAGGCCGCGGCCGCCGGCATCACCACGGTCTTCGACGCGGGCGTCCCGCCCGTCGGCAGCGATCAGGCCGCCATCATCGCGCTCTACGTGGAGGCCGAGAAGCGCGGCACGCTGCCGTTCCGCGTCTCCGCCTCCTACTCGGTGAAGTCGCTGCCGATCGACGACACGGTCGAGCAGTTCAACGCCGTGCGTCGGCAGGTCTCCGGCGAGCTCGTGCACGTCGACATCGTGAAGATCGTCGGCGACGGCTCGCAGGGCGGCTACACGGCGTGGCTGATCGAGCCCTACGCCGACATGCCCGACTCGACCGGAGGGTCGCCCTTCACCGAGGCGCAGTGGCACGACCTCGTCGGCGCGGTCGACGCGGCGGGCTTCGACGTCCACGTCCACGCCTGCGGCGAGCGGACCGCCCGCGTCGCCCTCGACGCCATCGAGAAGGCCGTGGCGAACAACCCGGCCCGCGACCGGCGGCACGCCATCGCCCACTTGGTCTATGTCGAGGACAGCGACGCGCCCCGCTTCGCCCGGCTCGGCGTGACCGCGCAGTTCTCGGCCAACTGGTCTTCGGCCGATCCCGACACGCTGCAGAACATGATGGCGCGCTACGGCGCGCGTCGCGCCAGCCGGATGTACCGGACCAGGACGATCCTGAAGCAGGGCGGGCGGGTCTCCTTCGGCACGGACTGGCCGGCGGCCGGCTACGTCTCGACCTACGAGCCCCTCACGTCGATCCAGGTCGGCGTGACGCGGCAGCTGGTCGGCCGGCCGGACGCGCCCGTGCTGAGCCCCGCCGACGAGCGCCTGACGGTCGCGGAGGCGATCCACGCCAACACGATGGGCGCCGCCTACCAGCTCCGCATGGACGACAGGATCGGGTCGGTGGAGGTGGGCAAGCGCGCCGACCTGATCGTCCTCGACCGCAACATCCTGACGATCGATCCGCACGAGATCCACCGGACCAAGGTCGCCCTGACCATGATGGACGGCGTCGTGCGGCACCGGGCCTGAGGAGCTGGCCGACCGGTCAGGGGCCCGGCGCGGCGCCGGCGGCCGTCCCGCCCGGATCCGCGAGCCGGTCCGCCACCAACCGGCAGAACGCCTCGGCCGCAGGCGGCATCGTCCGCCCGGCCTTCTTGATCAGGCAGACCGGACGCTCGAACAGCGGGTCGTCGATCGGCCGCGAACGGAGCAGGGGCTCGGCCCGGATCTCCCGCGCCGCGCCCGGGAGGATCGTCAGGCCGAGGCCGGCCCGGACCATGCTGACAGCGGTCATCATGTAGGTGGCCTCGCAGGCCACGCGGGGCAGGCGGCCCGAGCCGACGAAGGCGCGGTCGACCACCGCCCGCACGCTCGTGGCCGGGTCCATCAGGATCAGGGGGTGCTCGGCGAGCGCCGCGATCGTGACCCGGGGCAGCGCGCCGATCGGGTGATCGGCGGGATAGATCACGTGCAGGGCGTCGCGCGTCCGGTGCAGGACGCCGATCTCCGGATCGCGGACGTCGCCGCCGACGATGCCGAGATCCGCCTCCTCGTCGCGCACGAGGTCGAGCACCCGCTGCGCGATGACGTCCTTGATCCGAAACGTCACGGCGGGGTGCTCGGCGCGGAAGCGGACGATCGCGTCGGACAGCACGCTCGCCGCGAAGGACGGCAGCGTCGCGACGCGCACGACCCCGTGGCGCCGTGCCGCGAGGTCGCGGGTGTCGACCACCACGGCGTCGAGGTCGCGCAGCACCCGCTCGAACACGGGCAGCAGCTCGCGGCCGAGCCGCGTCGGCGCGACGGTGCGGCTGGTCCGGTCGAGGAGCCGCCCGTCGAGCATCTCCTCCAGGCGCTGGACCTGAACCGTCAGGGCGGGCTGCGACAGGTTCAGCAGGGCGGCCGCGCGGGTGAAGCTGCCGACCTGGACGACGGACACGAAGGCCCGGACTTGCCGCAGGCTGAGATCCATAATCTCAGGCTATCGCTGCGATCCGATCTTTTCAATTGTATCATGAAGCCGTCCGCCGTTTCCTGACCCGATACAGGCGCGGATCCGAACCACGCCGGCGCCAACGGGAGGAACGGATGCTGGCCCTGCTCGGCCTGTGCACGATCGCGCTGCTGCTCGCCGCCATCCTGACCAAGCGGATGTCGCCCCTCGTGGCGCTGATCGTCATCCCGGTCGCGGCCGCCCTGATCGGCGGGTTCGGATTCGACACCGGCAAGTTCGTCCTCGCCGGCCTGCAGAGCCTCGCGGGCGTCGTCGGCATGTTCGTGTTCGCGATCCTGTTCTTCGGCATCGTCAGCGATGCCGGGATGCTCGACCCGATCATCGACCGGATCCTCGCCCGGGTCGGCACCCGCCCCACCCGGATCGTGCCCGGCACCACCCTGCTGGCGCTGCTGATCCACCTCGACGGGTCGGGCGCGGTGACGTTCCTGATCACCATCCCGGCGATGCTGCCGCTCTACGACCGCGTCGGCATCGACCGGCGCGTCCTGGCCTGCGCCGCCTCGATGGCGGCGGGGGTGAATTTCCTGCCCTGGACCGGGCCGATGATCCGCGCCTCCGCGGCCCTCAAGCTGCCGATCCCCGAGATCTTCTCGCCCCTCGTGCCGGTACAGGCGGTCGGGCTCGTCTTCATCTTCGCCGCCTCGTACTGGCTCGGCCTGCGGGAGGAGCGCCGTCTGGCCCTCGTCCCCGGGGCGACGGGGTCCGCGGGGGCCGCGCCCGGCCCGGCCACGACCGCCCGGACCCTCAGCGACGCGGAGCGGGCCCTGCGCCGGCCCGACCGCTTCTGGATCAACATCGTCCTCACGGCCGCGGTCCTCGGGACGATGGTGTTCCTGGCCGAGAAGGTGCCGCCGGCGCTGATGTTCATGCTCGGCACGGCGCTCGCGCTGGTCATCAACTACCCGCAGGTCGACGCCCAGCGGCAGCGCGTCGACGCGCACGCCAGGGCCGCGATCCTGATGGCCTCGATCCTCCTCGCCGCCGGCGTGTTCACCGGGATCATGCAGGGCACCGGCATGCTCAGGGCCATGGCCCAGACGGCCGTCACCTTCGTGCCTCCCGAGATGGGGCGCCACATCCCGTTCGGGCTCGGCCTCGTGTCGATGCCCCTGTCGATGCTGTTCGACCCGGACTCGTTCTACTTCGGCGTCCTGCCGGTGGTGGCGGAGGTGGCCCACCAGCTCGGCGTCCCGCCGGTCCAGGTCGCCCAGGGGGCGCTGCTCGGCCAGATGACGACGGGCTTCCCCGTCAGCCCGCTGACGCCCGCGACCTTCCTGGTCTGCGGCCTGACCGGGATCGACCTCGCCGACCACCAGAGATTCACCTTCCCGTTCCTGCTGGCGGCCTCGGTGGTGATGACCCTCGCCTGCGTCGTCTTCGGCGTCTTCCCCATCTGAACCCCTCTGACAGCGGAGAGCGCGCCATGAGAACCGTCCGCCTCGGCGCCGGCGCCGGCTATGCCGGAGACCGCATCGAGCCCGCCGTCGAACTCGCCGAGCGCGGCGACCTCGACTACCTCGTGTTCGAGTGCCTCGCCGAGCGCACCATCGCGCTGGCGCAGCAGGCGAAGCTGCGCGACCCCGAGGGCGGCTACGATCCGCTGCTGGAGGCGCGCCTGCGGGCCGTGCTCGGGCCGTGCCGGGCCCGCGGCATCCGCATCGTCACCAACATGGGCGCCGCCAACCCGGTCGCCGCCGCCCGGAAGGCCGGGGCGCTCGCGCGGGAGATGGGCCTCGCCGGCCTGCGGATCGCCGCGGTGACCGGCGACGACCTGCTCGACGCGGTGCGGGCGGGCGACTTCGTCCTGGAGGAGAGCGGCGAGCCGGTCGCCGGCCTCGGCAACCGCGTCGTCTCGGCGAACGCCTATCTCGGCGCGGCGCCGATCGTGGCCGCCCTCGCGGACGGCGCCGACGTGGTCATCACCGGCCGCGTCGGCGACCCGGCCCTGTTCCTGGCCCCCCTGGTGCACGCCTTCGGCTGGGCGATGAACGACTGGGAGCGCCTGGGCCGCGGCACCCTCGCGGGCCACCTCCTCGAATGCGCCGGCCAGATCACCGGCGGCTACTTCGCCGATCCGGGCTGCAAGGACGTACCGGACCTCGCGCGCCTCGGCTTCCCCATCGGGATCGTGGCCGAGGACGGCACGGTCGAGATCACGAAGGTCGCGGGCTCGGGCGGCCGGATCAGCCTCGCCACCTGCAAGGAGCAGCTGCTCTACGAGGTGCACGACCCGGCGCGCTACATCCAGCCGGATGTGGTCGGCGACTTCTCCGAGATCGAGATGGAGCAGGTCGGCCCCGACCGCGTCCGGGTGCGCGGCGCGACGGGCGCGCCGGCGACGGGCCTCCTGAAGGTCTCGGTCGGGTACGTGGATTCCTATATCGGCGAGGGGCAGATCTCCTACGCCGGGCCCGGCGCCCTGGCCCGCGGCCGGCTCGCCCTGTCGGTGGTGCGCGAGCGCCTCGCCCTCACCGGCGTGGCGACGACCGAGCTGCGCTGCGACCTGATCGGCGTCGACGCGCTCCACGGCGCGGCGCTGTCGGGCGGGCGGGAGCCCTACGAGGTCCGCCTGCGGGTCGCCGGGCGGACCGATACCCACGCCGAGGCCGTGCGGATCGGCAACGAGGTCGAGACGCTCTACACCAACGGCCCGGCCGGCGGCGGCGGCGCCTGGAAATCGGCCCGCGAGGTGGTGGCGGTGCAGTCGGTCCTCGTCCCGGCCGCCCTCGCCCGGCCGCGCGTGCACGTCGTTGAAGCCTGAGAGCCGGGAGACCCGAGGATGAAGCTGCGCGCGCTCGCCCATGCCCGCACGGGCGACAAGGGCAACACGTCGAACATCGCGCTGATCGCCTACGACGCGGCGGATTACGAGCACCTCGCGGCGCACGTCACGGCCGAGCGGGTGTGGGCGCATTTCCGCGGGATCGTGACCGGCGACGTGACCCGCTACGCGCTGCCGAAGCTCGGGGCGCTGAACTTCGTGCTCACGGGGGCGCTCGGCGGCGGCGTCACCCGCTCGCTCGCCCTCGACGCGCACGGCAAGGGCCTCGGCGCCGCGCTCCTCGATCTGGATATCCCGGACCTCGGCGCCGGCCGAGCCGCACGCGGAAGCCCGAGACCGTGAGGGTCGAGGCGGCCGCGGCCTGATCGCGATGCGGGTTCGAACCAGAGGCCGCCCATGACCGTTGACGGTCGTTCAGCGTGACCGTTCGAAGAGCCCAGATGGACCGCCCCCGCCGCGTCGGACTGCCCTGGTACACCCCGGAGCAGTACCCAGCCCTGCGCACCAGCCTCGCGGACGGCGCCAAGCTGCCCCCCGACTACGAGACCTGGCGCGTCGCCACGGAGCAGATGGAACGGGAGGTGCAGCGCAGCGGCGTCGAGGTCGTGCGCGTGCCGGTCGAGCCGGAGATCTTCGCGGCGTGGTGCGAGCGCGCCGGGCTCCCGCGCGACGCCGCGGCGCGCGCCCGGTACGCGGCCGCCGCGCTGGCGGCAGACTGGGCCGTCTGAGAGCGGGCGCCCAGCCGGGCCTCGATCCGGGCCTCGAGCCGGGCCCCGAGCCGGGCGTCGTTCGGCGGGCCCCCGCGCCCGCGTCACGGATCACGTCGATCCCGCCATCCCTGCCGGGTTGTCCTGCGAGGACTAGCACATCGCAGTAGAGAGGTTGCGCGCAACTCTTTTCTTCCGATCTCACGCGCCTCGTCCCGACGGGGCGGTCCGGGTAAATCTCGCAAATTAGAATTATTACATGTTGATTTTGTCTCTGATCTGCAACTGAACTGCCGTTATAGGCTCACAGGCGGGCTTGACCTATTGCGTTCCTGTGCGGCGACCGCACAGATGGAGGTCTCGCAGCCGAATCCGACCGCGGCGGCTGCAGCGCCCAAGAGTTGCCTGCATGTGCGTCGATTTCGCTCCCGCTCCGTCCGATCGACCACAGAAGCGCCTCCCGTATTGGGGGCCGCTCCTGCTGTCGGCGGCCGTCGGTATCTCGTTGCCCGCCGACGAATTGGCCGCGCAGCCGGTGAGCGGCGGACAGACTGCTGTCACCCTCGACGAGATCCAGGTTGTCGGACAGGGAGGATTGTCGCCCAACACGGCGACCGGGCCGGTCAACGGTTACGTCGCCAAGGCGAGCGCGTCCGGCACGAAGACGGACACGCCGATCATCGAGACGCCGCAGACGATCAACGTCGTGGGCGCCCGTCAGATTCGCGACGAGGGGGCCTCGACGCTGGCCGAGGCCCTGGCCTACACGCCCGGCCTGAGCAGCCAAGCCGTGGGCGGCTTCGCCAAGGTCTCCGACGGCTTCACGATCCGCGGCTTCACCGTCGAGGCGGGCAATTCGGGGCTGCTGCGCGACGGTCTGAAGCTGCAATCGGGCGTCTATGACGGGACGCAGGAGCCGTACGGGCTGGAGCGCCTGGAGGTCCTCAAGGGCGCGGCGTCGATCCTGTACGGCCAGCTCTCGCCCGGCGGCATCGTCAACGCCGTCAGCAAGCATCCGCTCCAGACGCCGTTCAACGAGATGAATGTCAGCTTCGGCCAGTACAATCGCAAGGAAGTGTCGGGCGATTTCACCGGACCGCTCACCGACGACGGCGCGTGGTCGTACCGGCTGACCGGGCTGATCCGGAACAGCGACAGCTATCTCGCGTACACGCCCGACGACAAGCGCTACATCGCGCCCGCGATCACGTGGCGGCCGTCGACGGCGACCTCCGTCACGCTGCTCGGCTACTATCAGGAGATCCACACGCGCTTCCAGCCGCCGCTCTCGGCGGTCGGCACGCTGCTGCCCAACGGCCGGTTCCCCCGCTTCGCCATCGACCGGTTCTACGGCGAGCCCGCCTTCGACCGGTACGATTCCCGGTCGGGCGCGATCGGCTACCAGATCGATCACGCCTTCTCGGACTCGGTCCGGCTGCGCCACGCCCTGCGCTACTACCAGTCGGGGGTCGACTGGGACTACCTGACCCCGACATCCCTACTGGCGAACCGGCAGGTCGCGACGCGCGGCGTCAGCATGCGCAATGAGAACGCGACGGGCGTGGCGTCGGACACCTCGCTCGAGACGAAGTTCGTCATCGGCCCGACCGCGCACACGCTGCTGACTGGCATCGACTACTACCGCAGCTTCCTGAACTCGGAGCGCTACACCAACGGCACCGTCGGCAATCTGAACGTCTACGCCCCGGTCTACGGCCTGACCTACCCGCGGATCAATTACGCGATCAACACCGGCTCGAAGAGCCTGCTCGACCAAGTCGGTATCTACGTCCAGGATCAGGTCAGGTTCGACCGCTTCGTCTTCCTGGCCGGCGGCCGCCAGGACTTCGCGCGCACGCAGGTCCTCACCTACCGCACCGGCGCGCAGCTCGATCAGAACGACAGCGCCTTCAGCGGGCGGCTCGGCCTGCTCTATCTCGGCGATTACGGGCTGGCGCCCTACGTCTCCTACAGCCAGTCCTTCCAGACCTTCGCGGTCACCGACCGGAACGGAAATCCCTTCCAGCCGTCGCTCGGCGAGCAGTACGAGGGCGGCCTGCGCTGGGAGGTCCCGGGCGCCGACACCCTGCTCAGCGCCGCGTTCTACCGGATCAACCAGACGAACGCGCTGGTGGCGGACCCGGTCAACCCGGTCTTCAGCACGCAGGCCGGGCAGGTCCGCTCGCAGGGCTTCGAGGCCGAGGCGCGGACGAATTTCGGCCCGCTGGAGGCGGTCGCCTCCTACTCGTACACCGATGCCCGGCAGACGCGGACCACGGTCGCGGCGAACTTCAACCAGCGCCTCGACCTCGTGCCCTACAACCAGGCTGGCCTGTTCGGCACCTACGACATGGGCCTATTCGGGATCCCGGGCCTGCGGCTCGGCGGCGGCGTGCGCTACGTCGGCAGCTCGAACATCTCGGGCGCGACCTTCGACTCGCGCGCGGCGACCCTGTTCGACCTCGTGGCGCTCTACGATTTCGGCGTCGCCGACCCGAGCCTCAAGGGATGGCGCGCCCAGATCAACGCCCGCAACGTCCTCGACCATTCCTACGTCACCTGCGTCACGGTGAATGGCTGCCGGTACAGCGAGCCGCGCAACGTGTTCGGGACCCTCACATACCGGTGGTGAGCCTCTCGCCGGCGGTCGCCCCCACGCGGGGCGGCGGGTCCGGACGCGGCGGGACCGCGCCCGGGCATCCGCGTCGGACGGCCGCCGTGACCCCGCCAGCGTCGGCCCCGGCCGGATCGGCGCGCGGTCCCTGATCCGACGCATCCCTGCGCCCGCCGCGGACCGGACGCACCGCGCGCTCCGGGTCCCCGCCGCCGCCGCGGCCCCTCGTCCTGTTCCCGCGCGCGGGAACAGGACGAGGGGCCGTCCTGTCGGGATCGACGCGGGCCCTCGCGGAAGGGCCCGCGCCCGGATCAGGCTTCGGCCGCGTCGAGGGCCTCGGCGAACGCGTCCTGGAACGCGGTGCTCCGGAGGATGTCCAGGTGCCGCGCGCCGGGAATGATCCTCAGGTCCGCGACCGGCGCCAGCGCGCTCCAGTCGCGCAGGCGCTCCGGTCGCGTCAGCGAATCCGCGGCCTGGAAGACGTGCACGGGCCGCGCCAGCGGCGCGAAGGCGTGGCGCTTGGCCCGCACGCGCTTGTCCAGGAGGGCCCACAACTCGAACTCGCGCGCCGTCAGGTCGGGCCCGTCCGCGGGCAGCTCCGGGTTGTCGATGAGGTAGGCGTCGAGCGCCTCCCGCTCGTCCGCGTCCATGCGGGCGATCAGCCCGCGCCACTGCTCGGCCATCCGCGAGCCGTCCAGCCAGTCCGCGCGCCGCCGCGCGGCCAGCGCCCGCGCGTCCGCGACCAGAGCCCGCGGCGCCGCGAAGGGCACCGACTCGAACACGTCCACGAGGCCCAGGAAGTCGACGCGCACGCGCCCGTCGAGACGGCGCGCGGTCTCGTAGGCGAGGTCGCCGCCGGACGACCAGCCGACCAGCGCGCACCGGCCGCCCGGCGCGTGCGCGGCGATGCAGTCCGCGTAGGCGCCGCTCAGCGCGGGCACGTCGTACCCCTGCCAGCGCGCCTCCGTGTAGACGTGGCTGACGAAGCCGTGGACCGGCCGCTCCGGGCCGAGCCGCGCGGCCAGCGCGGCGAACTCGGTCGCGTTGGCGATCAGGCCGGGGACGCAGAAAAGCGGAATCCGTCCGCCCTCGCGGCGGAGATGGACGATCTCCGGCCCGCGCGGAGCCGCCGGCGCGACGCGTTCGGCGAGGTCGGCGAGGCTCTTCGCGCCGAGGATCTGGGCGAGGGTGAGGGTCTTGCCCCCCGCGACGCCCTGCCGGCGGATGCGCGCGAGCATCTTCAGGCTCAGGATCGAGTCACCGCCGAGGTCGGCGAAGGCGTCGTGGCGGCCGATCGCGGACGGATCCAGGCCGAGGAGGTCGGCCCAGAGGGCGGCGAGCGCCCGCTCCGTCCCGTCCCGGGGCGGATCCTTCCCGTCCGTCCCGCGCGCCGCCTCCAGCGACGCCAGGGCGCGCCGGTCGAGCTTGCCGTTGGGGGTCAGCGGCAGCGCGTCGAGCCGGGTCAGGCTCGTCGGCACGAGGGCCGGCGGCAGGCGCTCGGCGAGCCGGGCGCCGACCGCGGCGAGGTCGAGGTCCGGGTCGGCCACGACGTAGCCGGCGAGGCGCGGCCCCTCCGCCCCGTCGGCCTCCGGTTCGGCGAGCGCGATGACGGCGGCGTCGCGGATTCCCGGAAGGTCGCGCAGGGCCGCGGCCGCCTCGCTAGGCTCGACCCGGTGGCCACGGATCTTCACCTGGTCGTCGGCCCGGCCCACGAAGGCGAGGCTGCCGTCGCGGAGAAGCCGGACGCGGTCGCCGGTCCGATAGAGGCGCGCCCCGGGGCCGGCATGCGGGTCCGGAACGAACCGCTCGGCGGTGAGGCCCGGCCGGTCGAGATAGCCCCGCGCGACCTGCGGCCCGCCGAGGTAGAGCTCCCCCGTCGCGCCCGGCGGCACCGGTGCGAGGAATCCGTCGAGCACGCGCGCGCGGACGCCCGGGAGCGGCGTCCCGATGGGCGCGCCGCCGGCCCAGCGTCCGGCCCCGTCCTCCGGGCCGAGCGCACCGCCCCGGTGTTCCGCCCCCGCGCGGACCTCCTGGCACAGCGCGCCGACCGTCGCCTCGGTCGGCCCGTAATGGTTGACCACCCGGCAGCCGGGCTTCAGCGCGGCGATCCGGTCGACGAGGGGCCAGCGCAGCGCCTCGCCGCCGAGGATGAGGAGCCGTTCTGGCAGCGCGGCGGCGGGGTCGGCCGCCTGGAGCAGCGCGCCGAGGTGGCTCGGCGCGATCTTCAGGGCGTCGATCCTCCGGTCCCCGGCCGCGTCCCCACCGACCGCCGCGGCGAAGCGGTCGGGGTCGAGGGCGGTCTCGTGGTCGAGGAGGTCGAGTTCCGAGCCGCCGGCCAGCGCGCCGAACAGCACGGTGTTGCCCAGGTCGGCCGCCACGGTCGAGGCCATCGCGACGCGGCCGCCGGCGGGCAGGCCGACGCGCGCGAGCATTCCGGCCACGTACTGCGCGAGGCCGCCGCGGGTCACGACGACCCCCTTGGGCCGGCCCGTGGAACCCGAGGTGTAGAGGATGTAGGCCGCCGCGTCGGGATGCGGCGGCGCGGCCGCGAAGGGCGGGGCCGCCGCGTCCGCGGCCGGGTCGAAGCGCGCCGCGATCACCGGCCGGTCGGGCCGGTCGCCCGGAACCGGCTCGCCCAGGACGAGGCAGGCCCCGCACTCGGCCACGAGGTCGGCCCGGCGGGCGGCCGGGAGACCGGGATCGATCGGCACGTAGGCGGCGCCGGTCTTGAGGATCGCCAGGAGGCCGAGCACCCATTCGGGGCCGCGGCCGAGATGGAGGGCGACCCGCGTCTCCGGCCCCGCCCCGTCCGCGGCCAGCCGCGCGGCGAGGCGGTCCGAGGCGGCATCCAGCTCGGCCCGGCTGTGGGAGCGCCGGCCCTGCCGCAGGGCGGGCGCCTCCGGTGCCTCGGCCGCACGGGCGCGCCAGGCCGCGACCACGTCGGGCGCGACCCCGTCGAGCGCGGCCGGGTCCGTCGCCGCGGCCGGGGCGGGGCTCGCCAGCGCGTAGAGCGGGCGGTCGGGTTCGGCGACGGCCGCGGCGAGCAGCGTCGCGAAGGCCTCGGCCAGGCCCGCGACGGTCTCGGGGTCGAACAGGTCGCGGGCGAAGGCCAAGCGGCCGCACAGGCCCTCGGCGGAATCGACGAGATCGAGGCTGAGGTCGAAGTGGACGTCGCCCCCGTCGAGCCCGCGCAGCCGCATCGGCCGGCCGGCGAACCGGGCGTCGGGCGGGGGCGCGGCCTGCTCGGTGACCTTGACCTGGAACAGCGGGTGGAGCCCGGGCCGGCGCTCCGTCGCCGACGCCGCGACGATCCGGTCGAACGGCAGGTCGGCGTGCGCCTGGGCGGCCAGCAGCCGATCGCGGACCTGTCGGAGATGGACGCGGAACCCGTCGCGCGGGTCGACCCGCGCCCGCAGGACCCCGATGCCCGTCAGGTGGCCGACCATGCCGCGCGTCTCGGGCCGCGCGCGGTCGGCGAGCGGCAGGCCGACGCGCACGTCCGCGCCGTCGCCGTAGCGGGCCAGCGTCAGGGCGAACCCCGCGAGGGCAGCCATGAACGGCGTCGCGCCCTCGCGGCGGGCGAGGCTCCGCAGGGCCTCGCTCACTTCGGGCGGGATCCGGAACGCGTGGATCCCGCCCGAAGCGGCGCGCTCCGCGCGGCGGGGCCGGTCGAGGGGCAGCGGCGTCTCGGCCGGGGACGCGCCCAGTTCCGAGCGCCAGTACGCGGCTTGGCGCTCGGCCTCCCCGGCCTCGAGCCGGCCGTGCTGCCAGAGGGCGTAATCCGCGTACTGTACGGGCAGCGGCGGCAGGCCGTCGGCCCCCGCCTCCCGCGACCGGGCCGCGTACAGGGCGTCGAGGTCGCGCAGCAGCAGGGGGATCGACTGCCCGTCGGCGGCGATGTGGTGCAGGCCGAGCAGGATCCGGTCGGTGCCGTCCCCGAGGCGGTGCAGCTCGACGCGGAGCAGGGGGCCGGCCTCCAGATCGAACGGCGTGCGGGCCAGGGTCTCCGCGAGGGCGTCGCTGCCGGCGGCGTCGAGCCCCTCGCGGACCCGGATCGGGACCGGGGCGGCCGGGTGGACGCGCTGGCACGGCTCGCCCTGCGGATCCAGCCCGAAGGTGGTGCGCAGCGGCTCGTGGCGCCGCACGAGGTCGTCGACGGCGGCCTGGAGCCGCGCCGGATCGAGGGTCCCGGCGATCTCGACGATGCCGGTCAGGTTGTAGGCCGGGCTCAGTGGCTCGCGTTGCCAGGTCAGCCACAGGCCGCGCTGCGCCGCCGAGAGCGGCAGCGCCGTCCTGTCTCCGTCCGCCGGGACGATCGGCAGGGTGGCGAAGTCGATCCCGTTCTCGGCGAGCTTGGCGAGGAAGGCCCGGCGCTGCTCCGGCGCGAGCCGGGCGAAGCGTCGCGCGATCTGCGTGGCCTGAAGGGTCATGTCCGCGTCGCTCCTGCCGCCGTCTCGATCGCGTCGAGCCAGCTCTCCATGTCGGTGAGGTCGGCCGCCCCGGCCCCGCCGGTGCTGCCGTCCGCGTCGATCCGGGCGGCCAGATCCGCCAGAGTCGGGTGATCGAAGACCGCGCGCAGCGGCAGGCGCGGTCCCAGGCTCTCCTGGACGGCGGCGACGAGCTTCATCACGAGGATGGAATCGCCGCCGCGCTCGAAGAAGGTGTCGGAGCGGGCGACGGCGTCGGGGCCGGGCAGGCCGAGCACCGCGGCCCAGAGATCGGCGAGGCGCCGCTCGGTCGCCGTGCGCGGCGGGTCGGCGTCCCGGGCGGGCACGTCCGCGTCGGGCTCGGGCAGGGCGCGGGCGTCGAGCTTGCCGCTCGTCGAGAGCGGCAGGGCGCCGAGCAGGACGATCGCGGCCGGCACCAGGGCCTCGGGCAGGTCGCGGGCCAGGGCGCGGCGCAGCTCCTGCGGGTCGGGGTGCGCGCCCGGCGCGGGCACCGCGTAGGCCACGAGCCGCGCGGGGCCGTCGGGTTTGCGGCGGGCGACGACGGCGGCCTGGGCGATGCCGGGCTGCGCGCGCAGGGCGGCGGCGACCTCGCCGGGCTCGACGCGCTGGCCGCGGATCTTGACCTGCTCGTCGGCGCGTCCGCGGTAGTCGAGGGCGCCGTCGGGGCGGCGGGCGGCGCGGTCTCCGGTGCGGTAGAGGCGCGCGCCGGGCCTTCCGAACGGGTCGGGCACGAAGCGCTCGGCGGTCAGGCCGGGGCGTCCGAGATAGCCGCGGGCGAGGCCGGTGCCGCCGATGTAGAGCTCGCCCACCACCCCCACCGGCACTGGGTGCAGCGCGTCGTCGAGGACGTGGAGCTGCGTGTTGGCGATCGGGTGCCCGATCGGCACCCGCGGGGCGTCCCGCTCGGGCCCGCAGGTCCAGGCGCTGACGTCGATGGCCGCCTCCGTCGGCCCGTAGAGATTGGCCAGGTCGGCCCGGCTCTGGGCGCGGACGGCGGCCGCGAGGTCGGGGGCGAGCGCCTCGCCGCTGCACACGATGCGGGACAGGCTCGAGCAGGCGGCGAGCCGGCCGGACGCCAGGAACGCCTCCAGCAGGGCGGGCACGAAGTGCACGATCGTCACCGCGTCCCGCCGGATCAGGGCGGCCAGCGCGTCCGGATCGCGGTGGGCCTGCGGCGGCGCCATGACGAGGCGTGCGCCGCTGACGAGGGGCAGGAGGATCTCCCAGACGGCGACGTCGAAGGAGACCGGGGTCTTGTGCAGGATCACGTCGGCGGGGCCGACCGCGAAATGGGCCCGCATCCAGGCGAGGCGGTTGGCGATGGCGGCGCGGGTGTTGGCGCAGCCCTTGGGCGTGCCGGTCGAGCCGGACGTGTAGATGAGGTAGGCCAGGGCGTCCGGGTGCGGCGCCGCGGCCGGCAGGGCGGGATCGTCCGCCGCCTCTGCCAGATCCGGGGTGAGGATCTGCAGGTCCGGAAGCTCCGCCGGCCCGGGCATCCGCGCGGCCGGGCCGGACTCGGTGACGAGGAGGCGCAGGGCCGCCTCTCGGGCGGTCGCGACGAGGCGCGGGCGCGGCAGCTCGGGGTTGAGGGGCAGGATCGCGGCCCCCGTCTTGAGAACGGCGAGCCAGGCGACGAGCAGCGCGCAGGACCGCTCCAGCCCGACGCCGACCAGAGTGTCGGGACCGGCCCCGGCGCGGGCGAGGCGACGGGCCAGCGCGGAGGCCGCGCTGTCGAGGGCGCGGCGGGTGAGCGCGCCCTGCCCGTCGGTCACCGCGATCGCGTCCGGGTCGTGCGCGCGGTGGTCTGCGAAGGCGGCGAGGACGTCGCCGGCGCCGTCCGGGTAGGCCCGCGCGGTCGCGTTCGCCGACCCGATCATCGCCCGGTCGCTGTCGGGCAGCGGCGGCGGCAGCGCCCCGAGCGGGGTTGCCGGGTCGGCCTCGGCCAGGGCGGCGAGCTGGGCCACGAAGGCGGCGAGCAGCGCCTCGGCATCCGCGGGCGCGAGGCGGTCGGCGGCGTAGCTCAGGCGCAGGGCCAGCCGCGTCCCGTCGGGGCCGGTCTCCGGGTGGACCACCAGGGTGACGGGGTAGTGCGTGGTCTCGGCGACGATGGCCGGGCCGAGGCGCAAGGCGTGCGGGTCGGCAGCGTCGCCGTTCCCGTCCCCGTTTCCGTCGCCGTCCCGGCCGTGGCGCGCGGCGGCGAGGGCGGCGTCGACGGGGTAGTTCTCGAACACCACGAGGCTGTCGAACAGGCCGCCCGTCCCTGTGGCCGTGCCCGTGCCCGCGGGGCCGGCGAGGCGCTGGATGGCGGCCAGGGGCAGGTGGCCGTGCTCGCGCAGGCCGAGACCGGCCTCCTGCACGCCCGCCAGCCAAGCGCCGAGGGGCCGGGCCGGGTCGAGGTCGATGACCACCGGCAGGGTGTTGATGAACAGCCCGAGCACGGTCTCGGCCCCGGGCAGGTCGGCCGGGCGCCCGGCCACGGTCGTGCCGAAGGCGACGCGCGTCTGCCCGGTGCGGGCGGCCACGAGCCGGGCCCAGGCGGCCTGGACGCAGGTGTTGAGGGTGAGGTGCGCGGCCCGGGCGCGGGCGAGCAGCCGCCCGGCTGCGGCCGGCGGCACCCGGTGCCGGACCTCGCCGTGGCCGGGCGGGCGCTGTCCGTCGCGGGCGCCGGGCGTGCCGGGCGGGTCGAAGGTGTCGGCGAGGCGGGTGGGGGCGTCGAGGCCGGCGAGGGCGTGCTGCCAGAAGCGCTCGGCGGCGGCCCGCGGCTGGCGGGCGAGCCAGGCGAGATAGTCGGCGAAGCGTCCTGTGACGGTCTCGGGCTCCTCTCCGCGGTAGCGGGCGAGCACCTCGGCGACGAGGCGTGCGGTGCTCCATCCGTCGAGGATCAGGTGGTGGACGGTGAGTACGAGGTGGTGGCGGTCCGGTCCGGTGCGGACCAGGACGAGGCGCAGGAGCGGGGCCCGGGCGAGGTCGAAGGGCCGGGCGCGCTCCTCGGCGGCCAGGGCGGCGAGGCGGTCGGTGAGGCGGTCGGCGCGGGCATCCTCGTCCGGGGCGTCCTCGTGCGGCGCATCCTGGCTCGACGGCTCCCCTGTCCAGTCGAGGCGTGCGAGGGGTAGGGGCACGGGGTCGAGGACGGCCTGGAGGGGCGGGCCGTCGGCGGGGTCGAGGATGGCGGTGCGCAGGACGTCGTGGCGCTCGAGGGTGGCGCGGACGGCGCGGGCGAAGCGGTCGGGATCGAGGGGTTCGAGGTCGAGGCGGACCTGGTTGCGGTAGGCCGCGTCCCCGGGGGCGAGGCGGGCGTGGAAGAGCAGGCCCTCCTGCAGGGGGGTGAGCGGGTAGAGGTCGGCGAGGCTGTCGGGGTCGAGGGTACCGGCCGCGCGGGCGTCGGCCAGGAGAGCGTCGAGGCCGGGTTGGTCGAGGCGGGCGAGGGGCAGGTCGGCGGGGGTGGGCCGGCGCGGGGTGCCCGGGTCGGCGCAGTGGTCGACGAGGGCCTGGAGGGTGTGCCGGGTGTCGCGGGCGATGGCGGCGATGGCGGCGGCGTCGTGGCGGTCGGGGCTGAAGCGCCAGGCGAGGTGGAGGCGGCCGTCGCGCACGAGGGCGGTGAGGGTGAGCTCGGCGCCGGCGGGGCTGTGGGGGGCGCGCATGGGCCCCGCGCTCTCGGGGGCGAGGGCGAAGGGCGCGTCGGGGTCGGCGCGGTCGGCGTCGATCTGGCCGAGGTAGTTGAGGAGGATGCCGGGCTCGGGTGCCGCGGCGATGCGGTGGCGCAGGTCCGCGACGGGGCCGTGGCGCAGGAGGTCGTGGCTGAGATCGGGCTGGGGCAGGGCGCGGCGGGCTTCCTTGACCCGGCAGAGAGCGCGGCCGAGGAGTGGACCGAGGGCGAGGCCGCGGGCGGCGTCGTCCGGCGGCAGGTCCGGCGGCAGGTCCGGCTCGCCGCCGAGGGGGTCGAGCCGCAGCGGCACCAGCGTGGTGAACCAGCCCACCGTCCGGCTCAGGTCGTGGCGCGCCGCCTCGCCGGCCGCGTCCGCCAAGCTGTCCGCCAAGCTGTCCGCCAGGGCGTCGGCATCGCGACCGTGGCCCTCGAGCACGACGCGCACGGCTCGCCCGCCGCAGCGGCGCGACACCGCCACCGCGAGCGCCGCGAGCAGGAGTTCGTCGGGGCGCGTGCGGTAGGGCCGGCCGGCCCGGCGCAGGAAGGCGTCGGTGGTGTCGGCGTCGAGGCTGTCGGCGATCTCGGTCTGGGCGGATTCGACGTTGGGGGCGTCGGGCCGCGCAGGTTCGAGGCCCCATGCGGGCGGCGCGAGCTGCGCCGCCCAGGCCTCGGCCCAGGCGCGGCGGCGGTCGGCCTCGGCCGGATCCCGGGCCAGGGTGTCGAGGTGCCGGGCCCAGGCGGGGAAGGAGGTCGCGGGCGCCGGCAGGGTCCGCCCCGCGAGGACCAGGGCGAGATCCGCCACCAGGATGCGCCAAGAGACGGCGTCGACCACGAGGTGGTGGGCCACGAGGAGGAGGCGCTGCCCGCCGTCCGGGGCCGGATCGACCAGGACGGCGCGCAGCACCGGTCCGCGGGCGAGGTCGAGGCTCGTCTGCGCGGCCTCGGCCAGCGCCGCCAGGGCGGCCGCGTCCCGGGCCTCGCGGCGCCACAGCGACTCGGCGGCCGCGACGGCGTCGGCGGCGGTGCAGGTCTGCCGCCAGCCGCCGTCGGCCGCCTGCGCGAAGCGCAGCCGCAGGGCCGGATGGGCGGTGGACAGCGCGGCGAGCGCCTCCGCGACGCGGTCCGCCGCGAGGCGCGCCCGCGGGACGAGCAGCACGGCCATGTTCCAGTGCGCGCGCCGCGGCATCGGCGCGGCCAGGAACCAGCTCTGGATCGGGGTCAGCGGCACCGGGCCGGCCTCGAGGCCCGGATCGGTCGCCGCGTCGCGCGCGGGGAGCGCCGGGCGTGCGCCCTGGCGCTCGGCGTGCGCGGCGAGGGCGGCGAGGCTCTGATGGGTGAACACGTCGCGGGGGGTGAGCGTCAGGCCGGCCTGACGGGCGCGCGTGACGAGCTGGAGGGCGAGGATGGAATCGCCGCCGCGCTCGAAGAAGGTGTCGGAGCGGGCGACGGCGTCGGGGCCGGGCAGGCCGAGCACCGCGGCCCAGAGATCGGCGAGGCGCCGCTCGGTCGCCGTGCGCGGCGGGTCGGCGTCCGGGGCGGGCGCGTCCGCGTCGGGCTCGGGCAGGGCGCGGGCGTCGAGCTTGCCGCTCGTCGAGAGCGGCAGGGCGTCGAGCAGGACGATCGCGGCCGGCACCAGGGCCTCGGGCAGGTCGCGGGCCAGGGCGCGGCGCAGCTCCTGCGGGTCGGGGTGCGCGCCCGGCGCGGGCACCGCGTAGGCCACGAGCCGCGCGGGGCCGTCGGGTTTGCGGCGGGCGAGGACGGCGGCCTGGGCGATGCCGGGTTGCGCGCGCAGGGCGGCGGCGACCTCGCCGGGCTCGACGCGCTGTCCGCGGATCTTGACCTGCTCGTCGGCGCGTCCGCGGTAGTCGAGGGCGCCGTCGGGGCGGCGTGCGGCGCGGTCTCCGGTGCGGTAGAGGCGCGCGCCGGGCCTTCCGAACGGGTCGGGCACGAAGCGCTCGGCGGTCAGGCCGGGGCGTCCGAGATAGCCGCGGGCGAGGCCGGTGCCGCCGATGTAGAGCTCGCCCACCACCCCCACCGGCACCGGGTGCAGCGCGTCGTCGAGGATCCAGGCGGTCCGGTCGCCCACCGGGCTGCCGATCGGCGCGTAGGGCGTGTCGCAGGTCGTGCCGGCGGGGACCTTCCAGACGAGCGGCGTCACCACGGTCTCGGTCGGCCCGTAGCCGTTGATGAGGCGGCGCGGCCCGAGGGCGCGGTTGACGCGCGCGAGCTCGTCGCGCGGCATCGCCTCGCCGCCGAAGGAGAGCAGGTCGAGGGTCGGCGCGCCGCCCTCCTGCTCGGCCCAGCGCGTCAGTTCCCGGACGTAGCTCGGCGGGAAGCCGGCATTCGTCACGCCGTGCCGGCGGAACGCCGCGAACACCTCCGCCGGCGACCAGAGCGCGTCGTCGCGGAGCACGAGGCTGGCGCCGCAGGCGAGCGCCGTCAGCCAGCGCTCGTGCCCGCCGTCGAAGTTGAAGGTGATGAAGTGGAACTCGCGGGAGTCCGCGTCCATCTCGTAGTGCGGCGCGGTCGCGCGGACGTGCATCGCGAGCGGGCCGTGCGCGACCGCCACCGCCTTCGGCTTCCCCGTCGAGCCGGAGGTGTAGATCAGGTAGGCGAGGTTCTCCGGGTGGAGCGCCACCGGGGGTGGAGGCCCCGCGCCCGCGTCCGGCGCGTCCGCGTCGATCAGGATCCGCGGGACCGCGGCCGGCCCGCGGCCGGCATGGGCGCGATCCGTGACGAGGACGCGCGCGCCGCTGTCGGCGACCATCGCGGCGATCCGCGCGTCCGGCAGGTCGAGCCCGAGCGGCAGGTAGGCGCCGCCCGCCTTGAGCACGCCGAGATAGGCGGCGAGCAGGCCGGGCGAGCGGGGCAGCATCACGGCGACGACCGTGTCCGGGCCGATGCTGGCCTCGGCGAGACGGTGCGCGAGGCGGTTCGCCTCGGCGTCCAGCGCGCCGCGGCTCGTGGCGCGATCGGCGAAGATCACCGCGGTCCGTTCGGGGTCCGTGCGCGCGAACCCCGCGATGGTCACGTGAACGGGCTGCCCGTCGACCTCGGACGGCGCGGAGGGCGGGTTCAGCCGCGCGATCTCGCCCGGTGTGAGCAAGGGCGCCCCGTGGATCGGCGCGTCCGGCGCCGCGACGAGGCTGCCCAGCAGGGTCAGGAAATGGTCGCGCCAGCGCGCGACGGTGGCCGCGTCGAACAGGTCGCGGGCGTAGGTGAGGTGCGCGGTGAAGCCGCCCTGCGCGTCCTCCAGCGTGGTCAGGCCGAGATCCACGTGGGCGCTGCCGGTGGCGCGGGGGACGCGCTCGACCGACAGGTCGCCGAGGCGGATCGTGGCGAGCGGGCGCTCCTGCAGGTGCTGGACGATCGCCTGGAACAGGGGATTGCGGCCCGGATGCCGGTCGGGGCTCAGGGCGCTCACGAGCCGCTCGAACGGCACGGATTGATGGGCCTGGGCTTCCACGAGGAGCGCCCGCGTCGCCTCCACGCACGCGGCGAAGCTGTCCAGCGGGTCGAACGCGAAGGGCAGCACCAGGGTGTTGGCGAAGCTGCCGATCACGCCCGCGGTCTCGGGCCGGGTGCGGTTCGCCACCGGCACGCCCAGGCGGAGAGCGCGCTCGCCGCCGAGGCGCTGGAGCAGGATCGCGAAGCCGGCGGCGAGGACGTGGAACGCGGTCGCGCCGCCGCGGCGGGCCAGGGCGCGGATGCCCGCCGCGGTCGCGGGCGGCAGCGGGAAGGTCAGCGTCTCCCCGGTGAAGCTGGGCACGTCGGGGCGCGGCCGGTCGGCGGGCAGGGCGAGGACGGGGTGCTCCGTGCCGAGGAGGTCCGTCCAGAACCCGAGGCTCGCGGCCTGGGCGCCCGCGTCCAGCATCCGCGCCTGCCAGGCGGCGTAATCCGCGTAGGTGATGGCGGGGGCCGCGCTCTCCGGCGCGTCGGATCCGTAGCCGGTGGCGACCGCGTCGATCAGCAGGTCCATCGACACGGCGTCGCCGACGATGTGGTGCAGGGTCAGGAAGACGACGTGCCGATCCGGCGCCTCGCGCACCAGGGCGGCGCGCAGCAGGGGCCCGCGCGCGAGGTCGAAGGGCGCCCGCTCGACGGCCGCCTCGATCGCGGCGCGACGCGCCCGCGCCTCGGCCGCGTCGCAGCCGGTCAGGTCGTGGCGGACCATCGCGAAGGTGCCCGCCGGGTCGACCTGCTGCACCGGCTCCCCGTCGCGCAGGGGGAAGCGCGCGCGCAGGCCCGCGTGACGGGCGACGGCGCCGGCGAACGCCCGGTCCAGCGCCTCGGGGTCGAGCGGACCGGTCAGGCGCAGCGCGCCGACGATGTGATAGGCCGGGCTCTCCGGGTCGAGCTGCCAGAGGAGCCAGAACCGGCGCTGCGCGTCGGAGAGCGGTCCCGCGTCGCCGCCCTCCGCGGGCAGGATCGGCAGGCGGTCCGCCTCGAGGCCGCGCGCGGCGAGGTCCTGCACGAACCGGCGGCGCTTGCCGTCGGGCAGCGCGGAGAAGCGCGCCGCCAGGGCGCGCAGCTGGTCGTCCCGCGAGGGGCCGGTGTCGGTCATTCGGCGTGTTCCAGCGCGTCGAGGAGGTCGCTCATCGCGTCGATGTCGGCGTCCGCGCCACCCGCGTCCCGGCCGTCGATCGCGACCGCGAGATCCGCCAGGGTGCGCGCCTCGAAGACGGCGCGCAGGGGCAGGACGATGCCGTGCGCCTCGCTCAGGCGCGCGACGACCCGGGCGACGAGGAGCGAGTGCCCGCCCAGGGCGAAGAAGTTGTCGCCGCGCCCGACCGAGGGGAGGTTCAGCACCTCGGCCCAGACAGCGGCGAGGCGGCGCTCCGTCCCGGTCCGCGGCGGGTCGGCGGCCGGGTCGGCGACCGGCTCCGGCGCCGGCAGGGCGGCGCGGTCGACCTTGCCGTTGGGGGTCAGCGGCAGGGCATCGAGCGTCACGACGGCCGCGGGCACCATCGCGTCCGGCAGCGTCGCGGCGAGCGCCCGGCGCAGCTCCGCGGGGTCGAGCGCCGCCCCGGGGCCGGGGACGACGTGGGCCACCAGCCGCGCGTCGCCGGGCCGGTCCTGCCGCGCGGTCACGACGGCCTGCGCGACGCCGGGTTGCGCGATCAGCGCCGCCTCGACCTCGCCGGGCTCGATGCGCACGCCGCGGATCTTCACTTGGTGGTCGACGCGGCCGCGGTAGTCGAGGGCCCCGTCCGCGCGCCAGCGCGCGCGGTCGCCGGTCCGGTACATGCGCGCGCCGGGCGGCCCGAAGGGGCAGGGGACGAAGCGCTCGGCCGTGAGCCCCGGCCGCCCGAGATACCCGCGGGCGAGCCCGGCGCCCGCGAGGTAGAGTTCGCCGACCGTGCCTGGCGGGACCGGCCGCAGGCCGCCGTCGAGGATGTAGGCCTGCGTGTTCCACAGGGGCGCGCCGACGGTGACGGCCTCCGCGCCGGGCACGATCTGGGCCGCCGTGGACCAGATCGTGGTCTCGGTCGGGCCGTAGAGGTTGGTGACCCGCGCCGCCCGCGCGCTCAGGGCGCCCGCGAGGTCGGGCGGCAGCGCCTCGCCGCCCACCAGCACCCGCACGCCGCGCAGGGCGTCCGTCTCCGCGAGGCCGCGCCACAGGGTCGGCGTGGCCTGCATCAGCGTGATGCCCGCCTCGCGGACGAGCCGCGCCAGACGCCCGGGATCGAGCAGGTCGTCCCGCCCGGCCAGCACCACGCGCGCGCCGCGGAGGAGCGGCCCGAACAGTTCGAGGCCCGCGATGTCGAAGCCGACCGTGGTGACGGCGAGCAGCCGGTCCGCCGGCGTCACGCCGAGGCGATCGACGAGGTCGTGCAGCAGGTTGGTCAGGCCGGCATGCGGGACCACGACCCCCTTGGGCCGGCCCGTGGAGCCGGACGTGTAGATCACGTAGGCGGGATGGGCCGGCACGAGCGGGCGCGCCCGATCCCGGTCGGTCGGCGCGCGGGCCGGCGCGGCCGCGAGCGCCGCGCGCCCGTCCGGGGCGTCGAGCACCAGGGCGGGCAGGCCGTCCGGCCGCGGCCACGCGTCGACGGTCACGAGGCCGGCGGGCCGGGCATCGGCCAGCATGAGGGCGAGCCGCTCCGCGGGGTAGCCCGGGTCGAGCGGCAGGTAGGCCGCCCCGGCCTTGAGCACACCCAGCAGCGCCGCGACGAGGTCCGGCCCGCGCGGCAGCGCCACCGCCACGATGTCCTCCGGTCCGATCCCGCGGGCGATGAGCGCGTGGGCGATCCGGTTGGCGCGGGCCTCGAGCTCCGCGTAGCGCAGCACCTCCGATCCGGCCACGAGGGCGACGGCTTCCGGCGCGCGGGCCGCCTGCGCGGCGACGAGCGCCGGCAGGGTCTCGCGCGGCACCGCCCGCGCCGTCGCGTTCCAGTCCGTCAGGATCTGCCGCCGCTCGCCGGCCTCGAACAGGTCGAGATCCCCGATTGCCCGGTCCGGCTCGGCCGCCAGGGCCGCGAGCAGCCGCGCGAACCGGTCCGCGAGGCGGATCGCGCCGGCTTCTTCGAAGAGGTCCGTGGCGTATTCGAGGTGGCCGACGACGCCCGCCTCCGTCCCGTCGGCCCCGCGCCGCTCGACGAGGTCGAAGGCGAGGTCGAACCGCGCGGCCCCGGCGCCGACCGGATCCGGGACGGCGCGCAGGCCGGCCAGATCGAACGAATCCGGCACGCCGTCCTGAAGCGCCAGCATGACCTGGAACAGGGGATGGCGCGCGAGCGAGCGCGGCGGGTTCAGCACTTCCACGAGGCGCTCGAAGGGCACGTCCTGGTGCGCGTAGGCCTCGAGCGCGACGGCGCGGGCCCGCCCCACGAGGTCGCGCCCGCTCGGGTCGCCGGACGTGTCGGTCCGCAGCACGAGCGTGTTGACGAAGCAGCCGACGAGGCCGTCGAGGGCCTCGTCCGTGCGGCCCGCGATCGGGCTCCCGAGCGGGATGTCCTCGCCCGCGCCCAGGCGGGTCAGGAGCGCCGACAGGCCGGCCTGGAGCACCATGAAGAGGCTCGCCCGCTCGCGCCGCGCGAGATCCGCCAGCGCGCGGTGGAGATCCGGCCCGAGGGCGAGGGGCACGCGCCGCCCGCGGTGGCTCGCCGTCGCCGGGCGCGGCCGGTCGGTGGGCAGCGCGAGGCCTTCGGGCAGCCCCGCGAGCTGCGCGCGCCAGTAGCCGATCTCGCGGGCGATCAGGCTGTCCGGGTCGGCCTCGTCGCCGAGACGGTCGCGCTGCCAGAGCGCGTAGTCCGCGTACTGCACCGGTAGGGCCGGGCGCTCCGGCGCCGCGCCGCGGCACCGCGCCGCGTAGGCCGCCGCGAGATCGCGCATCAGCGGAGTCAGCGACCAGCCGTCGGCGGCGACGTGGTGGATCAGGAGGAGGAGCCCGTGCGCGTCCGGGCCGAACCGGTACAGCCGCGCGCGGATCGGCAGGTCAACGGCCAGGTCGAAGGGCGCGCGCGCCGCCGCGGACAGCGCGTCCGGCCACGATTCCGGGTCCGCCGCGCACAGATCGAGGCCGGGCCGCGCCGCGTCGGGCGGCAGGACCTGCTGCGCCGGCGCCCCGTCGATCGCGACGATGCGGGTCCGCAGGCTCTCGTGGCGCGCGACCACGTCGGCGAGGGCCGCGCGTAGCGCGTCGGCGTCGAGCGGGCCCGTGAGGCGGAGCGCGATCGGGATGGTGTAGGGATGCGCGCCGTCGATCCGCGACAGCAGCCACATCCGGGTCTGGGCCGCGGAGAGCGGGACGACATCCGGCCGCGGGCGCGCGCCGAGGGGTAGGCGCGCGGGGCCGGCGCGTCCTGCCGCGTCGCCGCCGACCGCGGCGATCCACCCGCTCAGCGCCGCGACCGTCGGGGCCTCGAACACGGCGCGCAGCGGCAGCTCGACGCCGAGCGCCGCGCGCAGCCGGCTGACGAGGCGCGTGGCGAGCAGCGAGTGGCCGCCGAGGTCGAAGAAGCCGTCGTCGATCCCGACCCCGTCGAGGCCGAGCACCTGCGCGAAGGCCTGCGCCACGGCCGCCTCGCGCGCGGTGCGCGGCCCGCGCCGACCCGTGCCCGCCCAGTCGGGTTCGGGGAGGCGTCCTGGGTCGAGCTTCCCGTTGGCGGAGACCGGCAGGGCGGGCAGGGCGAGGATGCGGGCGGGGCGCAGCGCGTCGGGCAGCGTGTCGGCCAGGGCCCGCTGCAGCGCGGGCTCGTCGAGCGCGCCGCCGGCCGCCGGCACCGCGTAGCCCACCAGCCGCAGCCCCCCGTCCGGACCGGGACGGGCGACCACCGCCGCCTCGGCCACGCCCGGCAGCGACCGCAGCGCGGCGGCCGCCTCGCCCGGCTCCACGCGCTGGCCGCGGATCTTGACCTGATCGTCCGCCCGCCCGCGGTAGTCGAGCTGCCCGTCCGCCCGCCACGCCGCCCGGTCGCCGGTGCGGTACAGCCGCGCCCCGGCCGGCGCGCCGCGCCCGGCCTCCGGGTCGGGCACGAACCGCGCGGCGGTCAGGCCGGGCTGGCCGCGGTAGCCCCGGGCGAGGCCGCGGCCGCCGATGTAGAGCTCGCCGACCACGCCGACCGGCACCGGGTGGAGGGCGTCGTCGAGGACGTGCAGGCGCAGGTTGGCGATGGGCGCGCCGATGGGCACGCGCGGCCCGGGGACGAGCCCATCTGCGCAGGCGCTGTCGCTTGCGCCGTCGCAGGCGCCATCGCAGGCGCTGTCCCAGGTTGCGACGTCGCAGGCGGTGACGTCGATGGCGGCCTCGGCGGGTCCGTAGAGGTTGTGCACCCGCGCGCCGGTGCGGGCGGCGACGGCGCGGGCGAGGTCGGGCGGCAGGGCCTCGCCGCTGGCGACCAGTCGGGTGAGGCTGGCGGTGTCGTCGAGGGC